>CAVFOF010000075.1:0-10087 GCA_963623895.1 bacterium | reverse complement strand
GAGAGAGTTGCTCATCCTTTTGAGAGAGTTGCTCCTTCTGATGAGAGAGTTGCTCATCCTTTTGAGAGAGTTGCTCCTTCTGATGAGAGAGTTGCTCCTTCTGATGAGAGAGTTGCTCCCCCAATTCTTTCATTTTTCTTTTATGCTCAAGAAGTTGTGTTTCACGCTCCTCTAATATCTGAAAATACTCGTCCTCCACGTTCATGTCTTGACGCATTTCAGCATCGGCTGCCGCAGCGGTTAGACGATGTATCATGTACATCAGTTCGTTGTCATTCTTATAGTCTGCCTCGTCTAAGGTCAAGACTTGAGGATTATGACTTTCGGCTATTTTGCTTTGGTCAAATAAGCTAAGCACCTTATCAAGGCGATTGTTTACCTTTCCACGAAGCAACGGAATTTGCACGATGATACTGTTGTGCACCAAACTCTCTACAAAAGGATTGTTTTCTCCATTTGCCACTTCCCTTCCGTTGTAATCATAAACCTTATGATTAACGTAAACAACGGGTTCTTCTATGTCACCCACGCGATGGCCTAACAAGTAAACCGCCACTAGGGGATAGGCGTATTTCTTTGGGCTATTCTCTTGAATATTCTGCTTGTTATTATATTGCAAGCCCAAATACTGTCTGAAACGAAGCGTTTCCGTAGGAAGCCACGTTTTTTGCAGTTCGATAGTAATGATACGTTCTTGGCCGTCCTCATCCAAAATGGTGGCTGAGAAATCTATGCGAAACATGGAGAGCGTGTCACGGGTGGTGTTACTGTACTCATGCGGTCGTACCACGACATGAAGAACTTCCTTCTTCAGCAATGCTGAAAGGAGCGTTTTTGCAATACGCTCATCCTCCATTAAATATTTGAACACACTATCGTATATGGGATTGGCTACAGTTACAAGCATAATATTACCGATTTTCTTAACTTACGCAAAATTAGCTATTATCTCAAATACTAGCAACAATTCGCATTGATTTTAGCTTCTTGTTGTATGCCCCATTATCTGGCTATAATAAAATTAGGTGATCAGATTTTGCGTCCGACCACCCATTCTATTTTCAAGTTACTTCTAATGTCTATTTCTTCTTTTCAGCTACAATGGCGTCAATCACGGCTACTGCAGTGACGTTCACAATGTCGTTCACCGAACTTTCAAAGTCTGTGAAGTGAATAGGTTTGTTCAAGCCCATCTGGATGGGACCTACCACCTCGCCATCGTCCTCGAGAGCCTTCACTATTTTGTAGGAAGAGTTGGCTGCTGAAAGGTTGGGGAACACGAGGGTGTTTACGTCCAATCCCTTAAGGGTGTTGAAGGGATACTTCTCATCGCGTAGGTCTTTGTCCATCGCAAAATTGAGCTGCATTTCGCCATCAACGGCCAAGTCGGGTTGTTCCGTATGCAAACGTTGGATTACGTTCTGCATTCTGAAGGCACCACCATCCTTGTCTGTGCCAAAGTTGGAGTAAGAAAGCATAGCAATGGCTGGTGTGCGGTTGAAGAAACGTACGGTCGATGCTGAAAGGCGGGCTATATCGTAGAGTGCTTCCTCGTCGGGGTGACGATTTACTAATGTATCCGCCACGAAAAGCAAGCCTTTCTTCGTATTGATGATATGCATCGTGCCAAAGTGGTTGTAGCCTTCACGAATGCCAATTACCTCACGCGCTACCTTGAAAGTGTTAGAGTATTTCGTGTAAAGCCCTGTGATGAAGGCATCAGCCTCGCCAGTTTCCACCATCATCATGCCGAAATAGTTGCGCTCATACATCTTATCTTCTGCCTCCTGCGGTGTATAGCCCTTGCGCTCCATTTTCTTAGCGAAAAGCTGAGCGTAACGGTGGCGACGTTCGTTTTGAGAATCGTTGCGGAGGTTGAGAATTTCAATGCCCTCAAGATTGAGTTTGAGGTCTTCAGCAATCTTGCGAATCTGCACGTCGTTGCCCAAAAGTACGGGATAGCAGATACCTTCTTCCTTGGCACGCACTGCGGCTTCGAGCATAGTGGGATGTGTGCCTTCGGCAAATACAACGCGCTTGGGGTTAGAGCGAGCTGTGTCGTAAAGGTTCTGCGTAAATTTGCTCTCTTGTCCCATCAACTCGCGCAAGTGTTGACGATAGGCCTTCCAGTCGGTGATGGGGGTGCGGGCTACGCCGCTCTCCATGGCAGCCTTGGCCACTGCCATCGACACTTCAGTAATAAGACGGGGATCGACGGGCTTGGGAATGAAATAGTCGGGGCCGAAGGTGAAGTTGCGCACATGATAGGCACGGTTCACGATGTCGGGCACGGGGCGACGAGCCAAGTCGGCAATGGCACGAGCTGCAGCCATCTTCATTTCTTCGTTGATAGCGGTGGCGGCAGTGTCGAGTGCGCCACGGAAGATGTAGGGGAAGCCGATTACGTTGTTGATTTGGTTGGGATAGTCGGTACGCCCCGTACTCATCAGCACGTCGGGACGGGCTGCTGTGGCATCTTCATACGATATTTCGGGCACGGGGTTGGCCAAAGCGAAGATGATAGGATTGTTGGCCATTGAGCGTACCATGTCTTGCGTCAAGACGTTTCCCTTTGAGAGACCTACGAACACATCGGCGTCTTTTACGGCCTCGGCTAGGGTATGCACGTCGGTGCGAGTCGTAGCAAATTCACGCTTCTGCTCGTTGAGGTTTTCGCGGTCGGCTGTGATTACGCCTTTTGAGTCGAGCATGACTACGTTCTCCTTCTTTGCACCGAAAGCGCAATAGAGGCGGGTGCAAGAGATGGCTGCTGCGCCAGCACCATTCACCACGATTTTCACGTCGGCAATGTTCTTACCAGCCACGTCGAGCGCATTAATCAAGCCTGCGGCTGAGATGATGGCTGTGCCGTGTTGGTCATCGTGCATCACGGGGATGTCGAGTTCAGCCTTGAGTCGTTGCTCTATTTCGAAGCACTCGGGGGCTTTGATGTCTTCTAGATTAATACCGCCAAATGTGGGGGCGATGGCTTTAACGGCAGCGATGAACTTCTCTGGGTCTTTTTCGTTCACCTCGATGTCGAAAGCATCCACACCAGCATAAATCTTAAATAGAAGGCTTTTTCCTTCCATTACGGGCTTACCGCTCATAGCACCGATGTCGCCCAAACCGAGCACGGCTGTTCCGTTGGAAATGACGGCCACGAGGTTGCCCTTGTTAGTGTAACGATAGGCATCGTGCGGATTTTTCTGAATTTCCAAGCAGGGCTCGGCCACACCAGGTGAGTAGGCCAGTGAGAGATCGGTTTGTGTACGATAAGGTTTGGTGGGGACAATTTCTATTTTTCCCGGCTTGCCCATTTCGTGATAGTGAAGGGCAGCTTCTTTGGTTATTTTTACCATATAATATGGAGCGTTAAGTTTGTTAGTTATTTTCGTTAGCAAATTTACAATTTTACTTTCAGCTTGTTGCAAATCTACTCTTCTTTTTAACGAAGTTAGAGATAGTGTGCGGAGTTTTGCACATTTTTTTAACGCAAAGCGAGGAATGAGGTCTAGGCCGAAGAGGCCTTTTTCCTCATTCCTCGTATGTCTTTAGTGAGAAACATTGCGTGTTAGGCTTGTTTCTCAGCAGCGTTGTCTGATTCAGTTTTCTTTTCAACGGCGTTTTCGTGCTTGTCGAGCACCTCATAGCGTGAGTGTTTGCTAATGTACTCGGGCACGATTTCTTTCATCTTGCGCACGGTGTTCATGTCATCGTAACTCATGGAGATGGCGTTGAGTTCCTCCACCTGTCGCTGCGCCTCTTCATACTCGTAGTTGCGTACCATGGCGATGCGGATTTTCTCGTGGAACGAAGGGAGCGTGTTTTCGTTCTCGTTGAGCACCTCTTCGTAGAGCTTTTCGCCCTCACGCAGGCCTACATACTTAATGCCTACGTTCTTAGCTCCGCTAAGCATAATCATGCGTTTGGCCAAGTCGGCGATACGTACGGGTTCGCCCATATCAAACACGAAGATTTCGCCCCCATTGCCGTGTGTGCCTGCTTCAAGCACGAGTTTGCAAGCTTCGGGGATAAGCATGAAGAAACGAATAATCTTGGGGTGTGTCACGGTGAGCGGGCCACCAGCTGCCAATTGTTTGCGGAAGAGGGGGATGACCGATCCGTTCGAACCGAGCACATTGCCAAAGCGAGTGGTGATAAACTGCGTCACGCCTTTCACCTTGCCTTCCTTAATGGCCTTGTCAAGGCTTTGCACGTAGATTTCGCAAATGCGCTTTGAGCATCCCATCACGTTGGTGGGGTTTACGGCTTTGTCGGTGGAAACCATCACGAACTTACGCACGTTGTATTTCACGCTGAGGTCGGCAATGACTTTCGTGCCCCACACGTTGTTTTGCACGCTTTCGCTTGGGTTGTCCTCCATCATGGGCACGTGCTTATAGGCTGCTGCGTGGAACACGATGTCGGGGCGGAAGTCGCGCATGATTTCCTCCATGCGCTGCTCTTTGCAAATGTTGGTCACCACGGCTTGCATCTTCACGTCGGGAAAATCCTTCCGCATCATGAGGCGAATGTCGTGTTGCGGTGTTTCGGCCATGTCAATCAGCATCATCTCTGCTGGACCGAAGCTGGCTACCTGACGCACGATTTCCGAACCGATAGAACCTGCCGAACCCGTTATCATCACGCGACGATCTTTCAGCATGGCGGCCACCTTATCTAAATCCACTTGGATTTGGTCGCGAGGGAGCAGATCTTCAATATTCACCTCGCGCATCACTACCTTTTCGTGATTATCGTCACTTTCTTTCCACTCTCGTGCATTTTGCGCGATATAGATTTTCACACCAGCCTCCATCAGCATGTCCTGCATCTTCTGGTTGGCCACAAATTGCTCATGCTTTAGCGGACTGACCATCACAACGCGAATGTTGTGAGAGCGGATTACCTCACGCAGGTTCTCATTGTTGGGATAGATGCGCTTACCCATCAAGCGTTCGGGCGTATTGTCGGCCACGTCGCCAATGTATCCTTCTATAAGGAAGCGCACGGGCTTATTGTTGCGAGCCTCGTTGGTGAGCACGATGGCTCCGCTGCGTGTGCCATAGATAAGGGTGCGCTCTGCCGTATTGCTGACCAAAGCATGATCGTAGAGCAACTTGATAAACACACGTGTCACGCACATCACAATCATGGAGCCCAAATAGATGGCAATCAGCATGCGCCCAGTGAACGGATAGAACGCCTCACACCATCCCCAATGTGTCACAACGCAATTAAACAAAAAGGCGAGGACGAAGGAAAGCCCCTGGGCATACATGACACGCACGAGGTCAACAAACTGCGAGTAACGTAGAATGCCTGAATAGGTGTGAAACGCACGATAGCCTATTAAATTTGCTACGGCAAATATCAAGAAGCTATAAGCGAGGGAGTCAAAATTATCTGCTATATCTGAATAGGAATGACGAAGCCATACCATGAATAGCCCTGCAAAGAAGCAAGTAATCAAATCGAACAATACAACGCACCAATAAGGCAACGAGGACTTTCGAAAGTACCAGTTAAAGATTTTACTAACTAATCTCATAATCACAGAGTTGATTGGGAGCGTCAGGTGCGGCTGACACGTATTCTCATCTTTATATTTCTAGTTCATTTCTATGATTTTCAACGAGCCGCACGCTCGTCTCTACTATCTGTTGTTTAAATCAGGGTTTAAATCTTTCGCAAAGATAACAAAATTATTGCAAATACAACCAAACTCTTCGCCCGAATTTATGGATTAGCTGCTTTTTAACCTTTTAATAGTTACTAATAATGTGTCATCCTATTATTTACTTTTTTTTCTAATTGCACACATAAAGAAAGTGCGCTTAACCTTTTCGTAAAGCTAAACGCACTTCCTTTTTGTTTTTGTTTACTAAACTTTCGTTCGTATCAAGTTCAATTGTAAAGCATTGTAAATATTTTAGTTAGACTACTTTACTACCTTGTGGCCAGTGTTGGTAATAAACACGCCATGCTTGGGGTTAGCCACGGGTCGACCCTGAAGGTCGTAGAAGGTAGTTGCGTTTTTCTTTACAACGGGAGTACTGATACCCGAAAGAATTTCGGTCTTCTCAAAGAGCCAAATACCACCACCCCATTCTTTGGGCTTGAAGAGGATGGTTTGGAATGCACTTGGGTTGCTATACCAACTGTAAGTGCCATTGTTCGAGAGGATGCGCGTACCTGTGTTACCATCGCTTGTAGCTTGCTCGAAAGCCCAAGAATAGGACTGACCTAAGAGAATGGTTTGGTTTTCGGTATCAGAAGGAACGTAAGCGGGAGTCTTCGTCTTCACATTGGTGATAACTGCGGTGCCGTTAGCGTTCTTCTTAAACGTCCAAAGATAATCTTCGGTCGTACCCTTGTCGGCAGGTACTACGGTGTTGCTCGTAGAAGCCTTGGCATACTTTTGGGTAAAATAGGCATTGCGAATGTAGTAGCAATAACCCTCGTCGATTGCGTCAATAGCTGAAACTACGGGCATAGCCAAATATTCAGCATAGAGATCTAGAAAACCTTGGTAAGTTTCCTTCGTCACAGAGCCAGCTGCCACTGCCTCTGCTGCGGGAGTAACAATGCTTTCAGACAAGAAATTGAGAGCTTCTTCGCTGGGTTGACCGATTTCTCCAGGAGTAACGGTGTTCAGAATGTAGTAACCCTTCTTCACTAATCCACTGAGTTCTGCAGTATAGTCTTCCACCTCTTCGATATACCAAGTGGCGGGATAGCAGATAGCGGGGTTGTCGCCCGATTTTACGTAACCCGTGCAGTCGGCAGTGAAGTATTTGCCGTTGGCGGCCAAAGTGACAGCACCCGGCACGTAGTCGTAGCTACCAGAGGCTTGAGTGGCCAAAGCGATAGTGAAGACCGAACCATTGGTATCGAACGAAGTATTAGTGGCGTTGGTGGCTGAGAGAAGTACCTTTTCGCCAGTCAGCACATTGACGAGGGCATAACCGCCATCCACACTCTTGAACTGCCACAACTCTTCGGGCTCAACCTGCGGAGTGTAATGGAAACGTACATTGCCGTTGTTTACATAAGCCGTAGAACCTACATACTTGGCCTTATAATAAGTGGAGGCCGACTTGAGCTGATAGTAGGTGCCTTCTGAGGGAAGAGTGATAGCGGCGGCCTTATAAGTAGCGATAGCTTGAGTGAGGCTGCTGATAGTCTCTTCGGTAGCGTTGGCTGCAGTAGCTGCGTCGTAAGCAGCGGTAAGTGCGTCGTAAGCTTCTTGTGAGGGATAACCTACTTTGCCAGGCTTTGAGGCATCGAGGATACTCTTAGCTTCATCGAGGACGATTTCTTCGTTAGAGCGGTAGTCGTCGAAGTAGTGAGTGGCATAAGTCAAGCCTTTAAAGTCGAGGATGTCGCGGTTTTTCTGCAAACGTTGGTAGAAGTTGTTGAAATCTTTCTTGGCTGCGGGCAACCATCCTGTTTCTGAGAGGGCGAGCAAGCGGGGCAAGAGTTGGTATTCCACCTCTACGCTATCGTTGCAAGTTTCTGTCCACATGTTGCCTTGCACGCCTAAGCAGTAGTCTTCACGACCTGAGAGCGAAGCTACGGGGTTCACGCCGTAAACGGTCTGCACGGTGTTAACATAGCCGTCACCCCATCCACCTTGGTATTTTTCGTTTACGTCAGCCTGACCAACGGCCACCTGCATCATGTCGAGGTAGAGCGATTGATAAGGAACGACAATACTCTTGAAGCCCTTATTGGCTGCTTCAGAACTCTTATTGATGTGATTCCAAGCCATGATGACAGGTTTCACCTTGTTGTCGGAATTCCAATGTGCCAAGAGTTCGTCCCATACTACGATGTCCTTACCATATTGTTCCTTCAAGTAAGTACCGAGCAACTCTACGAGCCATGACTGCAATTCGTTAACGCCCGAAAGTCCTTCGTTCTTCACACGCTGCAAGCATTCGGCATTGGTGCTCCACTGCGTGGTGGGACATTCGTCACCGCCCAAGTGGATGTATTGATAGGGGAACACTTCGGCCACATGACCGAGCACGCACTTTAGGAAGTCTACCACCTCGTCCTTACCGATGTTGAGAACGTCTTGCGAGATACCACCGCTGATGCGCACCTCGTAGCTCTTAGTGGGGTCGCAGCTAAATTCGGGATAAGCCGTTACGGCTGCCACCATATGACCAGGAAGGTCAACCTCGGGGATAATCTCGATGTTGCGTTCCTTGGCATAAGCTACAATTTCACGCAAATCGTCGAGGGTGAAATACATGCCACGACCATATTCAGTGTCGTCGTAGAATTGAGAACTGCCGCCAGCATTGACAAACGAGCCTTTACGGATAGCACCCACCGTGGTGAGTTTGGGGTATTCGGGAATTTCGATGCGCCAGCCTTGGTCGTCGGTCAAGTGCCAGTGAAAGCGGTTCATCTTATAAGAGGCCATCACGTCGAGGATGCGTTTCACTTCGGTCTTCGAGAAGAAGTGGCGAGCTACGTCAAGCATGTAGCCACGATGGCCGAGTTGGGGTTGGTCGGTGATAGACACTACGGGAACGCTCCAATCGAGTTCGGGGCTATTGGCCGTACCATAGATGGCATGGGGCATGAGTTGCTTCAAGGTTTGGAGGGCATAGAAGAAACCTGCGGAGTCGGCAGCCGTCACGGTGATGCCCGTAGCGGTCACGTTGAGCATATAAGCCTCGTGTGCCAAGCTCGCATCGGTGGTCATTACTAAACCATTTTCACCTGCTGCGTCAGTGATAGTCCAATCGATGCTAGCCGTCTTCTTTAATTGAGCGGCAAACTCGCTGAGGTAGCGACTTGCCACGGCATCATCGGCCGAAACGCTAGTGATACTCTTCAAGCTAAGCGAACCCTCGCCTTTCGTTACGCTTTGGGGATAGGGAATGAGAGGAAGCACGCTCGACAAGGTGTTTTCGTCGTATTCCACAAACTTAAAGGGTTGACCTTTATCGGAACGATCATTCCACAAGCCTATATTATTACCAACTTTAGCACCTTGCCATTGGTTCATGTAGACTGAGGTATTGGCCTTAGGTGAAAGCACCCAACCTTCGTTGGTATAACCCACGGCCGTAGTGGTTTGCCATACGAAATGGTTGTTCGAGTTGGGAGTGGTGCCAGCTTGGAACATGCCATTCAGTGCCGTAGTAGAGGTATAGAGCGTGAGGCCGTTTTTGCTAGTTAGCGTGTAGCCCGTGGTGGCATTGCCTTCAATTTTCCACAATTGAGTGGGCTTGCCTGTAGCCACACCGATGACCACGTTTGCGCCACTGGTTTTGGCCTCTAGCACACCATCACCATTCAAAAACTGCAGCATATACCAATAAGTGGCTTCTGCCGTACTCACCTTGGGCGCAGTGGGGGCAGCCGAAACGGACAGCGCCACGAGGAGCAAAGTGAGAAGTGAGAGTAATTTCTTTTTCATAGATTAAGCTGTGAGAAAGGTTTTATTAAGAATTTAAAGTATTTTCAAGGGTTACATGGGGGCGAAAAATTCTACAATTTCCACCGTTTGCAGACACTAGTCGCATTCAAAGCGCAAACTTAATGATTTTTATTGAAAAATGCAACACTTAATAAAATTGCCAGCAAAAATTTTCAACAAAAAATTGGAGCAACAAATTGGGGGCGACGCGTCCCCGCGTCGGCACTAGAAGAAACTCTAGCGAAGATAGCTTCTATTATATATTAATAGTTTTTAATTGATAGCACTATATTTATAGTTCTCTCTTCTAAGAGTTTAAGCACAAATTTCTTCTTGAGTTTCTACCTGCGCCGACGCGGGGACGCGTCGCCCCCAACTTTTTGCTCCATTTTTTGCTCTAATTTTTGATTATTCTGCGGCTATTTACTACAGAAAGTTTACTTGCACTAATTGCTGTTGCTTGCACTTTTTGCTTGCATCGCTTTGATTTTAAGAGCTTTCACGAATGCAAGCAAATAAATTGTGCTGCTTACACTTGCTTGCACTTTGGTAATGACGGCAGATAGACAGTGCAAGCAATAGCATTTGCTGCTTACACTCTTGAAATGCTTGATATTCAGAAGAGTGCAAGCTGTTTATGCA
>CAVFOF010000074.1:0-10124 GCA_963623895.1 bacterium | reverse complement strand
CAACCTCAAGACCGGTGGTTACGAGCAGAACCGCTCCGACTACTACACCACGGGTGAAAAGCGTAGCTACAACTTCTCGCGCAATGCCAAGTACTACTACGCCAACGCCATCAATGGCTTCTTGAACATCGGTTTCAAGTTCTAAGTTAACACTCTCACATTAGTAAACTACAATTGTTACAATGAAACTTCAAAAGTTATCAATCATAGCTCTATGCGCAATGTGCCTGCTCGGCACGCAATCGTGTATGGACGACTTTGATGCTCCCAACACCGACAATGTGCTTGTGACAAGCCCCACCGACATCGGTGAGGTGAACAGCACCATTCTCGAGGTGAAGGAGAAATTCTGCGCCAATAGCAGCAAGGCCGACTACATGCGCAACGCATCCAATTTCTACACCAAGGTGGCTGAGGACATCATCATCGAAGGCGTAGTTTGCGCCAACGACATCAGCGGCAACCTCTATCAAACCCTCCTTCTGCGCAACATCGATACCACGAAGGCCGAAGGCGACGCCGCTCGCGACCAAAGCATCATCGTAGGCATCAAGACCACGGCACTGTATCCCTACTTCCGCCTAGGTCAGCGCATTAAAATCAATTTGAAAGGCCTCTATACGGGCGTATATAGCAAAGTGCCCCGCATCGGTCAGCCCACGCTCTCGTCTTATGGCAACATCAATCTCGGTGCGATGGACATGGAATTGGTTAAGACCAACATTCAGCTCGTAGGCACTCCCGACACCACGGTGGCCGAGTGCAAGCCTATCGACCTCACCGATGCCAACGGCGACGCATGGCTACGTGCTTCGGCCAATAAGACCTACCAAAATAGCCCGTTCCTAGGCATTGTGCGTGGCACGATTAAGGAATATAGCACTGCGCTTGAGAAAGGCACAGCCACGGGCGTAGTCGACAAGGTCGAAAGCCACTACACCATTAAAAACGGCGTGAAAGAGTTGTGCAACTGCACCTCGGACGACTGCCCTAAAATTAAGATTTTCGCTCCCTATGAGTTGCACGATGATGGCTACGGCGTAGACCGCACCATTCAGCTCGCTAGCAACAACTCCTCGGTGGCTTTGCGCACCTCTACGAAGAATCGCATCTCCTACCTTGAGTTGCCCGCTGAGGCTCGTTCCTACACGGGCATCATGAGCTACTACGACTCATGGCAAGTGCAACTGCGCGACACTACCGACATCTCTAAAAACTAATTCTCACTCCCATTTTATTAGAAAATATTTCAATTCAATATGAAAAAGATCATATATTTCTTCTTCGCAGCCGCCCTCTCATTGGGCTTCACTGCCTGTGAGGACGTTCCTGCTCCTTACAATATCACTCCCGCTGCTCCCGATGGCACCGACACCACGACCGTAGTAGCTAATGGTAGCGGCTCGCTCCAAGATCCCTACAACTGCATTAAGGCCAACGAAATCGGCGAGGCTCTTGCTTCTGACGCTACCACCGACTCGATGGTTTACATCAAGGGCGTAGTGGCTTCTATCAAGGAAGCTTACACTTCCACCTACGGTAACGCTTCCTTCTACATCTCCGACACGGGCAGCTCTACCAACCAGTTCTACGTATATCGTGCCTACTATCTCGGCAACGTGAAGTATACCGACAGCCAGACCAACATTCAGGTGGGCGACACAGTAGTAGTTTGCGCCAAGATCACCAACTACAAGGGTAACACCGTGGAAACGGTTCAGAACGAGGGTTACCTCTACTCGCTCAACGGCAAGACGGCCGACGGCGGCAGCACGCCCGATTCTGGCACAGCCACAGGCGATGGCACGGAGAGCAATCCCTACAACAGTATAGCTGCCAACGCATATACTTCTTCACTTGCTGCCGACGTTAACTCTGAGAACGAGATTTACGTGAAGGGTATCATCTCTTCTGTAAAGGAAGAGTTCTCTACCACCTATGGCAACGCTTCCTTCTACATCTCTGACGATGGCTCTACCACCAATCAGTTCTACGTGTTCCGTGCGCTTTACCTCGGTAACGAGAAGTACACTGAGGGCAAGACCAACATTAAGGTAGGCGACGAAGTAGTCGTACGCGGCAAGGTGGTCAACTACAAGGGCAACACCCCCGAAACGGTTCAGAACCAAGCTTACCTCGTTTCTCTGAAGAGCAGCGACGTTACCCCCACTCCCGACCCCACCCCCGACACGCCCGCAATCGATGTAGAAGGCACTACCTATACCGCTAAATCGTTCGGCTCAGCCAACGGCGTAAATCTTGAAACCATCACGCTCCCCGACGGCACTACACTGACCTTCGATGGCGGTGGCAAGACCAACACGCCCAAGTACTACGACAACGGCGAATGCGTACGTATGTACCCCCAAAACTCCTTTGTAATTACTAGCACTAAGAAGATTGAAAAGATTTTCTTGACTTGCTACACTTATAGCAGCGATATTTACAACGCTAGCGGCGAAATCACCGTTACGTCTGGAACAGTAGCTGCAAGCGGCAACATCTTGGCCATCACTGGCATCAACAGCACGAGCAACACCATCACGGTGACTCCTACTGCCACGAGCGGTGCAGCTAGCCAGTTGCGCTTCTCTTCTATCACTATCAAGTACGCTGAATAATAGCACGACACATTTAGAACCCTCTCTAAGATAAGAAACCGTTGTTGCTCTTTTCCTCGAAAAAAGCAACAACGGTTGCTTTCGATTTAAAAACCTGACAATGAAGATACTCCAATACCTATCCCTACTCCTCATTGCGCTCTGCTTCACAGCCTGCAGCAGCGATGACTCCAACAACTCCAACAACTCCAACAGCACCCCCACCGCAAGCAAAACCGACAAGCGCGTGGTCTACCGCCTTGAGACGCCCGCCATTCCCGAGAGTAACGCTATCATCGTGTCGCACTGGACGGTGGAGAACGGCGACAGCGTAATGACCTACTGCTTGCAGTATGACGCACTGAAATATCACCCCAAATGGGTAGCCTTCCGCTTCGATGCCATCACGGGAAGGAAACTCGTAGGTCGCAGCGGAGAATTTCAAAACGACCCTGCTGTCACCACCGACCTTTACATAGGCAGCGAAAGCTTTTGGGGCTACGACCGCGGACACCTCTGCGCCTCAGAGGATCGCGTCTACTCCTCACAAGCCAACTGCAACACCTTCTACATGACCAACATGTCACCCCAAATCAGTTCCTTCAACCAAGGCTACTGGGTGACGCTCGAAGGCCAAATTCAAAAGCTAGGCCGCGATCGCAACTTCTGCGACACCCTCTACGTGGTGAAGGGCGGCACTATCAACGACAATCAGATTAAGACCTACGTAGACCGCAGCAACGGCAAGAGGGTGGCCGTGCCGCAATACTACTATGTAGCCTTGCTAAAGGTGAAGAATAATCAATATAGCTCCATCGGCTTTTGGCTCGAACACAAGGAAGTGCCCTACTCCTACGAAAGCCAAGCTCCGCTCTCCGTGTTTAAGGAAACCGTTGTCAGCATCGACGAGCTTGAGGAAAAGACGGGCATCGACTTCTTCCACAACCTGCCCGACAACATCGAAACGCCCGTTGAGAAAATCAAGGAGCCAGCTGCTTGGGGCATTCAATAATAGGGCTTCTATATAAAGCTAATGAACCTAATTGAGGGCATATCTGATTTTCACACCCACAATTTGCAAGCCACTCATGCCCTTATTAATTTGCCCGATGAGTGGCTGCTTCGTCCCGAAGAGGCTCAGCTTCGCCCTGAGGCACACTACACGGCGGGCATTCACCCTTGGGCTACTAATAAGCCCGAGGTGGTGGAGGCTATGATGGCCATGTTGCCCCAATGGTTGCGCCATCCGCAAGTGGTGGCCTTGGGCGAATGCGGACTTGATACGTTGCGAGGCGCACCGATTCCTACGCAAGTGGAAATCTTCGTGCAGCAAATTCGTTTGGCTGAGGAGCTACAGTTGCCCGTCACTCTGCACATCGTGCATGCCTTTAACCAACTGCTACAACTAAAGAAGCAACTCCGACCCACCACGCAATGGACGGTACATGGCTTTCGGGGAAAGCCTGCTCTAGCGCAGCAACTCTTGCGAGCTGGTCTTGATTTGAGTTTTGGCTCTCGCTATAATCTTGAAAGTTGGAGACTTACACCGTCAGAGCGCAGGCATAGGGAAACTGACAATGACTTTATAATTTAGCATGACTCGTCAAAAATTTCGGGTAGTATACTCTTGAATCGGCACTTGTAGCTGCGCTAGAGGACTGCTTGGTTATCGAGAACTAGCGGCCTAGTAGGTGATTGCACTTATTAGGCCGCTATTTTTTACGATTAGACGGGTGATTGAAAGGGGGGCGCTTGGACTTCGGGTGATTTTATTATAAATAATGTGCATTTTTAATAACAAATTGAGGACGCATCGCTCCCAATTTTGTGGTCGGATCGCAAGCAGAAACGCTGACGGAAGCAAATGTCGCAAGTAGGGTAGGGCTGAAGTCAAATTCTTAGGGGCAGTCGAATTTACTTACCGAGCCAAAACATTTTGCATAAATGTGTATTGGACTAGAAAATAATTCCGTACATTTGCAAAGGTATCCCATCTATTTAGGAGAACAAAAAGCAAATCTTAAACCTATAATAAAGCACCCATGACTGAATCAGGCCCCCTCGTGATAGCCGTAGTAGTGTTAGGAGCTATCGTTTTTCTCAGCATTTTCTTCCATTTCGTCCCCTTTTTCTTGTGGCTTAGTGCCAAGGTGTCGGGAGTGAAAATCTCGTTAATCCAACTCTTCTTGATGCGCATCCGTAATGTGCCGCCTGGCATCATCGTGCCCTCGCTCATTGAGGCACATAAAGCAGGACTGCGCACCGTGACGCGTGACAATCTCGAAGCCCACTACATGACGGGCGGTCATGTGCAACGAGTGGTGCATGCCCTCGTGTCGGCCTCGAAGGCCAATATCGACCTTTCGTTCGAAAAGGCCACCGCTATCGACCTAGCAGGTCGCGACGTGTTTGAAGCCGTGCAAACGAGCGTTAATCCTAAAGTCATTGACACGCCCCCCGTGGCAGCCGTAGCCAAGAACGGCATCCAGCTCATAGCCAAAGCCCGTGTGACGGTACGTGCTAACATCCATCAGTTGGTGGGCGGTGCTGGCGAAGACACTATCTTGGCTCGTGTGGGCGAGGGTATTGTGTCGAGCATCGGTTCGGCCGAGACCCACGAGCAAGTGCTCGAAAATCCCGACTCCATCTCGAAACTCGTGCTCTCAAAAGGTCTTGATGCAGGCACGGCCTACGAGATTCTCTCCATCGATATTGCCGATATCGACGTGGGTAAGAACATTGGTGCTACCCTCCAGATGGATCAGGCCAATGCCGACAAAAACATTGCCCAAGCTAAGGCTGAGGAACGCCGTGCTATGGCCGTGGCTAGCGAACAGGAAATGAAGGCCAAAGCCCAAGAGGCACGTGCCGAGGTGATTCAGGCCGAAGCCGAAGTGCCTAAAGCCTTGGCACAAGCCTTACGCGACGGCAACATGGGATTTATGGACTATTATAAACTCCAAAATCTTAAGGGTGATACCGCTATGCGCGATGCCATCTCAAAGTTCGACCCCACCGAACTGCTTACTCCACGTAATGAACCTCCACGCCCCAAACGCTAAGCGGCGGAAGAGCAAGTAACGAGCAAAAATAATCCAATAGCAGTATCTATAGAGGAATCTTCAAGTGAGTTTTAACGACAATGTAGACAATGGGGGACAATAGGCTTTGCCTTGTGAAGACAAAAAAGTATTCGTCAAGAAAAAGATTGTCTATTATTGTTTCTATTGTCGTTGACTCCCCCTCCAAGTTGAAAACAAATAAAATCTCAATAAAAGAATGACCAAAACCTACTTACGCAGCATGATGACCGCGCTCGTATTGGCCGGCACATGCACCCCGCAACTAGCGTGGGCCGATGCCATCGAGGTGTCCACAGCTAGCAACCCCACGTGGTTTAGAGCCTACACGCCCAATCGCAGCGGACTGACAATTACCACTCGTGGCAACGAGCAAGCCATCAAGTGTACAAAAGATGCCACCAAGCCCTATGCTGGCAACATGCTCTTCCGCTTTGAGAAGAACACTGACGGCACTTACCTCATCCTTGGCATGGATGGCAACTACATCACCACCACCACAAGCAAACCTAGTGGAGCTACGCAGAACGTGTTTACCGCAGCTAGCACCAAACCCTCTACGGGTTGGACCATTGCCGAAACCAGTTCGGGGTCCGACCTCTACACCGTAGTGCAAGGCACGAATCAGTGGAACGTGAGCCAAGATGCTCCCAACTATTTCCTCTATAACTGGGGTAGCGGCACGAACACGGGCGACGCCGGATGCCAAATCCGCTTCGAGAAGCAGTCACTCACCGAACTAGAGCAGGCACAAGCCGTGGCTTTGGTGAAGTTGACCACCACCACCGAGGGCGACAATCCCGGACAATACCCCACGGCGGCTCGCACTGCCTTTAAGTCGGCCATTGAATCGGCTACTACCACCACAGCCATCGACGAAGCCACGAAGAACTACGAGGCCGCAATGGTCAATGTGGAAGTGGGCAAAGTGTACTACATCGTGTCAGGCCCTTCGAAGGACTATTGCCAAGGCAAATATCTCTATGCCCCCGGCAGTGAGCAGCAAGCCCTCTTTGCCGATAAAGTAGTGGCTGCTAACTACGCTTGGACCTTTGAGAGCGCAGGCAATGGCAAGTATTATCTCAAAAACTACTTGACCAACGAATACGTTGAACCGAACTCCTCGAACACAAACAAAACGGGTAACACCAAGATGACGAAAACGCCCTCTACCAAGTACACCATCAAGAGCTTGGGCGAGTATGCATTCAACATCATCCCCGACAATTGGAATCCGCTCCACGCACAGCAGGCTGGCTCATGCCTCGTGATGTGGGAGGGCGGACTGAACACGGCTTCAGCTTGGCGATTTGAAACCATCAGCGACGAAGACTTGAAGTCGGCTCCGACTATCTCCTCCGTCAGCGTAGGTTCGGGCACACAAAACTATGCCCCAGGCAACACCGACCAAGTGTTGCTCACGCAATCAGTCAACGTGAGCGGTTTTAACGGCAACGTAAATATTAATAGCGTGACGCTCGACTTTGGCACGAACACAACCAACGCAACTGCCGACCTCGAGAACTTGAAAGTGTATAAACTCATAAGCACCGACTTCGTCTGCGCTGACGATGCCCGTAAGGCCACGCTGCTTGGCACATTAGCTAGCGTGAGCGGCACCACCGCCACCATCCCCTTCGTCGAAGCCTTGAGCTGCGAAAGCGGTGAAACGAAACTCGTCGTAACGGCCGACATCAAGAGCACAGCCACCGTGGGCGACTCCATCGATGCCGTAGTGACAAGCATTGCTTATGGCGACGACCAAGTTTACAGCGTGAACGATGGCAACCCCGAAGGCATTGCCCGCATCTACGACGTGATGTCGCAACCCTTCAAGAGCTACGACCTCGGTTCGCACTACTGGCGCATCCCCGCTATGGTCATCCTTAAGCACCAACAAGGCGACAACGCAAGTAAGAATGGACGCATTGTGACGATGGCCGATAATCGCTTTGCCCACAACGGCGACCTCCCCAACCACATCGACGTCTACGAACGCCACTCCGACGACAACGGAAAAACTTGGAGCGACCACAAGCTTGTAGCAGGTTCAGACAGTGACCACAAACTCGTGCAAGTGGCAGGCAATGGCTTCGGCGATGCCGCCCTCGT
The DNA here is from genome assembly GCA_963623895.1 of bacterium. GTDB lineage: Bacteria > Bacteroidota > Bacteroidia > Bacteroidales > Bacteroidaceae > Alloprevotella. Next base: position 2,332 of record CAVFOF010000074.1, on the reverse strand, counting down.
CGAAACGAGCAAAGGCCGTCTCATTGCCATCATGGTGGCTGGCCAATACTATTTCGGTTCGACCAACGTTCGCAACAACTGCAACCTCCCCTTCATCATCACCTCCGACGATGGTGGCGAAACGTGGAGTACCCCTCGTGATCTTTATAGCGAACTCTATAACGGCACTTACGAGCAAGGACAAGTGCTCGGTTCATTTGCTGGCTCAGGCCGCGGCATCGTGTTGCAACGTCAGAAGGACGCCTCGCTCAATGGCCGCGTAATGTTCGCCATGAGCCACCGCTTCGCCAGCTCTGGCATCCAAGAGTACATCATCTACTCCGACGATGAAGGCGAAACGTGGAAGATGTCGCCCAAATCGGCCTACAACGGCGGCGATGAATCAAAACTCGTAGAACTGGCTGACGGCACAGTGATGATTTCCGTGCGCCAGAGCGGCAACCGCGGTTTCAACACCTCGACTGACGGCGGCATGACTTGGGGCACGCAGACCACCAGTTCCGACATCTCGGGCAACGCCTGCAACGCCGACATCCTCTACTACAACAAGCACGTACTGCTCCACTCCTACGTGAACAACGGCTCGCGCAAGAACCTCACCGTGAAGGCTTCCTTCGACAACGGTAAGACTTGGGGCAACGGCATCGTAATCTGCGCCCCCTCCTCTTGCTACTCCACGATGGACGTGACCAAGGACGGAAAGATTGGCATTCTCTACGAAGACGCTGCTTGCAGCACGGGCTTCGCCCTCACTTACGCTTCGTTCCCCATCGACTGGATCGTGACGGGCGGTGATCCCTCGAAACTGGCTTTCGAGGCAGCGGTAGCCAAAGCCCAGACTATCGCAGCAAGCACGGGCTACACCGACGTAAAAAGCGCTAAGGCTGGAGAGTACAGCCAAGCAGCCATCGACGCTGTGAAGGCCGCCATCCCCGCCGACCAAGCAGCAGTGGTCGACTACGACGCAGCCACCGCGGCCATCGAGGCAGCCATCTCGGCCTATGAGCTCACACTCATCGCCATCGATGGTTACCCCATGTCCACAACCTTCACAATTAGTAGTTACGAAACAATTAACAGCTCGGCTCCCTACACCCTTGGCAGCGACGCAAAGGCCGCAGTTAGCGCACAAGCCGAATGGCAGCTCGTGCCTCTCACGGGCGGACAAGTTGCAGTGAAACTCGCTGACGCAGCATCCGATAGCTACTTCCAACGCAGCAATAACTCCACCGCCATAGGCACTTCGGCCTATGCTTGGACGCTCGTAAAGGGCGAGGGCGACTACTATCACCTCAAATCCTCGACCAACGGAGGTTCGTATCTTGTAATCAGCACCATCGACGGTTCGCTCAATTTCTGGAGCAATACCTCGGGTAATGCCACGTGGTCTACCAAATGGACGTTTACGGCTAAGGGCAACATAACCGGTGTTAACCAATTCGACGCTGCGAGCAAGCAAGCCGCAGTGAAGTACTACGACCTCAACGGCCGCCGCGTGCTCAACCCCACTAAGGGCGTTTATATTACCAACAACGGACACAAAGTGATAAAGTAAAAACATAGTAACAGACTGATGGACTTGTAGGGTGCTTTCTTCCAAAAAAGAGAAACACCTTACGAGTCCATTTTCATGAACATATAAAGCGCAGCCGCAGGCTGCACATTCTCAAAAAACTCAACCAAAAATGAAAGTAATCAACTTAGGCGAAAAAAGTTCCGTAATCAACTCCTACATGGCGCAGCTGCGCGACGTCAACGTGCAGAAAGACCGCACCGCCTTCCGCCGCAACATGATGCGCATAGCCCGAGCCACGGCCTACGAAGTGAGCCACACACTCACGTACACCGACAAAACCATCACCACGCCCCTTGGCACGAAACAAGTGCCCACCTACGACGACCGCATCGTAGTAGGCACCGTGTTGCGAGCAGGCGTAGCCTTCCACGAAGGCTTCCTCGACGCTTTCGACCAAGCCGACTCCGCTTTCGTAGCAGCCCATCGCGATGAAGGCAAGAAGGAAGACATCAAAATCCACGTCGACTACCTAGCCTCACCCGACCTCAATGGCTGCACCTTCCTCATGGTCGACCCCATGCTCGCCACGGGCGGTTCGCTAGAACTTTCCTACAAAGCCTTCCTCACCCACGGCACTCCCGTCAAGCTCCACATCTGCTGCGTAATTGCCGCCCAAGAAGGCATCGACCACCTTTGCAAAGTATTCCCTGGCGACGACGTAACGCTTTGGGTGTCGGCCATTGACCCCATCCTCAACGACGAAGCCTACATCGTGCCCGGACTAGGCGACGCAGGCGACCTATCCTTCGGCCCCAA
>CAVFOF010000073.1:0-10170 GCA_963623895.1 bacterium | reverse complement strand
GTGTAGGCCATGGTGTCGGTTCCGTGCAGCAAGACGAAACCATCGTAGCGATCGTAGTGGTCGGCAATGATGTGTGCCATTTTAATCCAATAACGAGGCTCCATGTCGCTCGAGTCGATGGGAGGGTCGAAGGCTAGGGCATCGATTTGGTAGTTGAATTGTCGCAGCTCGGGCACGTAGTGTTTGAACTGTTCGAAGTCGAAATTCTCGAGCGCACCAGTCTCGGGGTTTTCAATCATGCCAATGGTTCCCCCCGTGTAGATTATGAGTATGTGTGGAGTGTTCGTATTGTCCATGGTGCAAAAATAGCAAAAATTATCCACTCTCGTTACATTTGCCTCAAAATGCCTACTCACCTCAAAATTGGGAGCAATGCGTCCCCGCGTCGGTGGAGAGCTTGTGTTAACAAAAATTCAACTACTGTATGCTTTCTATTTGCGTGCTCATTTGCGTTTCTTCTTGCGCCGACGCGGTGATGCGTCGCTCCTAATTTTGGGGGTGGTTTTGGGGTGTTTCCCTTCCTGTAATTTTGCTTGTGTTTTTGCTGTTACTTGCACTTTTGCTTGCATTTATGTTGAATATCAGGTGTTTCAGAAGTGCAAGCATTGCTCGCACTTACTTGCACTAGTTTGCACTTGCTTGCACTAGTTTGCACTTGCTTGCATAGTTGGAATAAGTTGCTATTGTGTGAGTGATGGCAGTGGGTAAATGTGTAAGTATGGTTATGTGCTGCTTGCACTTATGAAACGACTGATAATCAGTGCGAGTGTAAGCAAAAGTGCAAGTAACAGGAACTATGCATACAAAACTCCTTGTGTAGAGAATGCCACGAATTTACCACGAAATTGGGGGCGATGCGTCCCCGCATTGACGCAAGTAGTAACTCAGCGAAAGGATAAAAAATAATGGCTTTTAAATATTAAATAGTGTTTATATAGCATAAATAGTTGTTCTTCTTTTAGAGTGTTTCTTCTTGCGTTTCTTCTTGCGCCGACGCGGGGACGCGTCGCCCCCAATCTGTTGTTCTAATTTGTTGCTCAATTGGTTGGGGGCTTTTACTAGTGGCCTAATCGTGAAAACTAGTGGCCTAATCGTGAAAACTAGCGGCCTAATAGTTTTTTATTAGCCGCCGATTAGTGATGAACTAGTTGCCTAATAGTTTGGGCTTGAATATAGATAAAAAAGAGAGAGGCAGCCACGGGGATGGCTGTCTCTCTAAGTGTTTCGTTTAGCGTTAGGTCGATAAGTATAGGTGTGGGGCTTATTCTCCGACTTCGTCGAATAGCGAGGGCTGCTTCTCAGAGTCGTCGGTTTCGTCGGTTTCGGCTTCAACGGTGGTCGGCTCTTCGGGCATGGCTTCGGCTTCAGGGAAGCGCAGGGGCTCTAGCTCCTCAATGCGCTCTAGCTCTATGGTGGTGAGTCGCTTGCCTTTGGCCTTGTAGCCCTTCACGGCGATGAAGCTTTCTACGTCCACCTCGAGCGGGTCGCGGAAGGAGTCGTTGCCGCCGTAGGTGAGCAGTAGGCGCGGGTATACTTGGTCGGTAATCAGCACAAATTGCGAGTTGGGGTTCTCGCCGAGGAAGTTTTGCGGACGCGTTTGGGCGCAACGCTCTAGGGTGAAGCGCTTCACGTAGGGGAAGTTCTGCTGGTCGGCATCGTAGAGCACGGCGGTCCACACCTTCTCCTCGTCGAACTTCTCCACACGCAGAATGCCCGTGGGCTCGTAGTGATTGTTGAGGTCGAAGTTGGTGGTGTAGAATTGGCCGTTGTGCAGCAGCACGAGCACGAGGTCGTCGGAGTGGAACTCGCCGAGGTATTCACCGCGAGCATCGTAGTTGAGGCGCTGCACGTCGTGGTCGAACCACACTTTGCGGCCGCCTAGTGTGGAAGCACCGTGGGCTTTGAGCGTGATTTTGTGCACGTCGAGGCGGGTGAGCAAGTTGCCTCGGCTTTGGCGGCCTTTTACAAGGATTTCGCCAAAGTCCTTATCCATGCTGATTCGCTTGAGCTTGGGGTTGGGGCGGAAGGTTACTTTTACGGTTTCGGCCTCGCCGTTGGGGTTGCTCGTGAAGTAGAGCACTTTGCTGCCAGGCGTGCCTAGCGTTACGTCGTACTCGCGGTCGTGGGTCACGCCCGTCACGTTGAAACGCTTGATGAAGCAGGCGTTGGTGGCTCCGTCGCGGTAGACCACGTTGTAGATGGTGCGCTTGTCGCCTTTTTTAAACACAGCGATGTGAATAATCTCTACCTTTTTCTTCTTCTCGGCCTTCATGCGCTCGGTTTCACCGATAAACACTTTGTCGGCCACTCGCGTCACCTTGTAGGTGCCGTCGCGGTAGAAGATGATGACGTCGTCGATGGGCGAGCAGTTCTCTACAAACTCGTCCTTTTTCAGTCCCGTGCCCATAAAGGCGTTTTCGCGGTCGATGTAGAGCTTTTCGGTGGCTTCAATCACCTTGGTGGCCTCGATGTTGTCGAAAGAGCGGATTTCTGTGTGGCGGGGATAGTCGGCTGCGTATTTGTCGCGGATGAGGCGGAACCAGTTGGCCGTCACCTCCACCATGTTTTGCAGGTCGTGGTCGATGCGAGCCACTTCGTCTTTCATGTGGGCTATGAGTTCGTCGGCCTTGTCCTTGTTGAATTTCAAGATGCGTCCCATCTTTATCTCCATGAGGCGGAGAATGTCGTCGCGCGTCACCTCGCGATAGAATTGCGGCTTGAAGGGCGTGAGGCGGCTGTCGATGTGAGCCACGGCAGTGTCCATGTCTTTGGCTTGCTCGAAGGCTCGGTCTTTGTAGATGCGCTCTTCGATGAAGATGCGTTCGAGCGAAGCGAAGTGCAGACTTTCCAGCAGTTCGCCACGGCGAATGAGCAGTTCCTTTTCAAGCAGCGAGCGGGTGGTGTCTACCGAACGGCGTAGCACGTCGCTCACGGTGAGGAATTTGGGCTTCTTGTTGTCGATGACGCAGCAGTTGGGGTTGATGCTCGTTTCGCAGTCGGTGAATGCGTAGAGTGCATCGATGGCCTTGTCGCTCGAGGTGCCGGGGGTGAGGTGTACGTGGATTTCGGCATTGGCGGCGGTGTTGTCCTCCACCTTGCGTATTTTGATTTTGCCCTTCTCGTTGGCTTTGAGAATGGAGTCGATGAGCGTGCTGGTGGTTTTGCCGAATGGGATCTCGGTGATGACGAGTGTTTTGCTGTCGAGCTTCTCAATCTTGGCGCGCACCTTCACCGCTCCGCCACGCATGCCGTCGTTGTAGCGCGAGATGTCGATGGAGCCGCCCGTTTGGAAGTCGGGGTAGATGTGGAACTCCTCTCCATGCAGATATTTAATGGCGGCCTCGCAAAGTTCGCCAAAGTTGTGCGGCAGAATTTTGGCCGAAAGGCCTACGGCAATGCCCTCTGCGCCTTGAGCCAAGAGCAAGGGAAACTTCACGGGCAGCGAGACGGGCTCTTTCTTTCGTCCGTCGTACGACATTTTCCACTCCGTGGTTTTGGGGTTGAACAGCACGTCGAGCGCAAACTTCGAGAGGCGCGCTTCGATGTAACGCGGTGCGGCTGCGCTATCGCCCGTAAGGATGTTGCCCCAGTTTCCTTGGCAGTCGATGAGCAGGTTCTTTTGTCCCAATTGCACCAAGGCGTCGCCAATGGAGGCATCGCCGTGGGGGTGGAACTGCATGGTGTGTCCCACCACATTGGCCACCTTGTTGTAGCGTCCGTCGTCGAGCAGCTTCATGGAGTGGAGAATGCGTCGCTGCACGGGCTTTAGACCATCGCCCAAGTGGGGTACGGCACGCTCTAGGATAACGTAGGATGCGTAGTCCAAGAACCAGTTTTGGTACATGCCCGTGAGCTGAAGCTTTCCCTCATCGTCTTTCACCTCGGCGGGGTGATAGTCGCTGTGGGCTTGCGTGGCTTCTTCGCTTTCTGCGTTTAGGCTTTCTTCGCCTTCTGCATTGCGGTCGTCGGTTGGGGCTGCACCATTGGCCTGTTCAGCCTCGTTTTCGTTTACCTCGTTGGGGGCATCGTCCGTGGCTGTTTGGGGGCGCAATTCGTTATCGTCGTTGGTGAAATCTTTGCTCATAGTACGAGAGTGGTAGGGGGAGTTCTTTTCAATTTAGGGCAAAATTACAAAAAAAACTTCATTTGCTCTTTCGAACAAATGAAGCTTTTATGCTAGTTGCAATGCTTTGGGAGCTGAACTGAGAACTTTTAATCTATTAATCGCTCTATAGTTCGTGCTAGAAAGCAGGTCTTACTTGTTTACGCCGTCAGCGAGTTCGGCACCAGCCTTAAACTTAACCACCTTCTTAGCGGGGATGGTAATCTTAGTGCCATTGGCGGGGTTCACGCCTTCGCGAGCGGGACGCTCGTTGATAGCGAAAGTACCGAAGCCGACGAGGGCTACTTTGTCGCCCTTCTTCAAAGCGTCAGCAATGGCGTCGAGGGTTGCGTCGAGTGCTTTCTTTGAGTCAGCCTTAGTCAAGCCAGCGGCTGCGATGGCGTTTACGAGATCTGTCTTATTCATTTGTATGGATTTTTAAAATTTTTGTTTTCCTTGGTTTAGTTTATCCCCCTCAAAAAGGGGGGATTCATAGCCTTGAAAAGTCCCATATCCCCCATAAATAGGGCGTTGTGTAGACTTTTTCGTTGGCAAATATAGATTAAGACTAGCAATGTCGCAAATATTTCAACGCTTTTTTGCGCAAATGGGTTGAAAAAATGCAATTTTCTTATTTATAAGCGTTTTCGTCGCTCTTTTTGGTTTGTTTACACGCGTACGGCTTCGGTTACGTTCTCGATTGTCTTTAGGCGGTTGCACACGTTTTCCACGTCTTCGGTGTCGTAGACGGAAAGGGTGAGCGTGCCGTCGAAGATGCCGTCGTTGGTTTTGAGCGTGATGTGCTTCACGGTGAAATGGTTGAGCTTGTGGAGCACCTCGGCAATGGCATAAAGCACGCCTTGGGCGTCAACGCCGCGAATCTCGATATTCACGTCGAAGAGCATCACCTTGTGAGTGTCCCAACTACAGGCTATGATGTTGTTGCCGTAGCGCGTTTTCAGTTTTACAGCGGTGTCGCAGCTGCGCTTATGCAGTTGCAGTTTGCCGTCGTCGGTGATGTAGCCCAGCACGTCGTCGCCTGGGATGGGGGCGCAGCATTTTTCGAAGCAGCATTTGCGCAGCACCTCCTCGTTGAGCACGAGCACGGCTTTGCGGTTCAGGTTCTTCACCCAGTTGGCATCGTCTACGTTGGTGCTGGCTTCGGTGGGGGCTGTCGTAGTGCCGTTTTTACCCATAAACGAAGGTAAGAAGCGTCGCCAACCTGTGGTTTTGTTGCGACCGCGTAGGAAGTTGAGTGCATCGTCGTCCAAGGTGGTCTTTTCGTCGCCTATATTATATAGGAGCTCTTCACACGAAAGCGTGTGGTAGTAGCGGCGCAGTTTGTCGACCAAGCCGCTCGAGTAGTCGATGTCGTTGTTGGTCAAAAAGTTGCGCAACATTTCCTCGCCTCGCTTCTGCTTGTCGCGACTTTCGCGGCGTAGGTAGGCTTGTATTTTGGCGCGTGCTTTGGCGGTGGTGGCGAAGTTGAGCCATTCGGGCTGCACGTGTTGGTTGCGCGAACTGAGCACCTCCACTTGGTCGCCGCTTTTGAGCACGTAGCTTAGCGGCACGAGCCGGTGGTTCACCTTGGCACCGAAGCAGTGGGAGCCTAGGAAGGAGTGGATGGAGTAGGCAAAGTCGAGGGCGGTGGAGCCTTTGGGCATGGTTTTGAGTTCGCCCTTGGGGGTGAACACCATGATTTCCGAGGCGTAGAGATTGAGTTTAATGTTGTCGAGTAGATCGAGCGTGTCGGGCTGCGGGTCGTCGAGAATTTCCTTGATAGAGTTGAGCCACTTGTCGAGTTCGTTCTCGTCGTACTCGGCATTTTTGTCCTTATACTTCCAATGCGCTGCAAAGCCCACTTCAGCAATGTCGTCCATGCGGTCGGAACGAATTTGCACCTCAATCCATTTTCCCTGTTTCGACATGAAGGTGTTGTGCAGGGCTTGGTAGCCGTTGGTCTTGGGGTTCGACAGCCAGTCGCGGAAGCGGGTAGGGTGGGGTTTGTAGATTTCTGTCAGGGCGGAGTAGATGCGGAAACATTCGTCCTTCTCCTGCTTGCGATTGGAAGGTACGAAGACGATGCGGATGGCTAAGATGTCGAACACTTCCTCGAAGGGAATGTGCTTTTTCTGCATTTTGCACCAGATGGAGTAGGGGCTCTTAATGCGAGCCTTGATGTTGTATTTCACTCCCATCGCATCGAGTTTCTCGCAAATCAGCGGGGTGAATTGCGCTATCACGTCGTCGCGCTCCACATGGCTTTCGTCGAGTTTCTGCATGATGGCAGCGTAGTCCTCGGGGTGCTCGTACTTAAAACTGAGGTCTTCAAGTTCGGTCTTAATTTTGTTCAGTCCCAAGCGGTCGGCGATGGGGGCGAAAATGTAGAGCGTTTCGCCAGCAATCTTGTATTGCTTCGAGGGCAACATGCTCGAGAGCGTGCGCATGTTGTGAAGGCGGTCGGAAATTTTGATGAGGATAACGCGGATGTCGTCGCTCATCATCAGCAGTAGCTTCTTGAAGGTTTCAGCTTGCAGCGAAGCACGGTCGCCAAAGATGCCGCCCGATATTTTCGTCACGCCCTCCACAATGTTGGCAATCTTCGGGCCGAAGAGGTTGCAGAGGTCTTCGTTTGTGTAGTCGGTGTCCTCCTCCACGTCGTGCAGCAAGGCGGCACAGATGGAGGTGGAGCCCAAGCCGATTTCGCCGCAAGCTATTTGTGCCACGGCGATGGGGTGAAGTATGTAGGGCTCGCCCGAGCGTCGGCGCACGCCTTTGTGCGCTTCTTTCGCAAAATTGAAGGCTTTGGTGATGAGTTCCACTTTGCGTCGGTGGTTCGAGGCCAAGTAGGTGTTGATTAAGCGTTGGAAGGCTGCGTTAATCATTTCCTCGTCCTTCTGCTCTTGCGGGGTGAGCGGCTTATTATTTACGGTATTAGGTGTCTCCATTGTGTCGGTGCTGTGTATGTTACAGAAAAATGAAAGCACAATTTGCCCTCTTTGTGCAGACTAATTGCGCTTTGACGACAAAAGTAATGAATTATTTTGGTTGCGTTTGCATAATTATGCAAATAATTGCATATTGTTCGCATTTTCTCCCAAAAGGAAACGCTGCAAAAGTCGTTGTGTTGACTCTTGCAGCGTTTCGAATGGAACGTATTAAGAAAAAATCGTTTTTTAGTGTGAATTGGTTAACCTAGTGTGAGTTGGTTTTCCTAGTGTGAGTTGGTTGCCTAGTGTGAATTGGTTAACCTAGTGTGAGTTGGTTTGCCTAGTGTGAAACGATTAGCTACGGAATTTCTTCCAAAGCTTCTTCATGCCTTTCTCGTTTTCATTCTTCGGGAGGTAGCCGTAGCCGTAGCCGTAACCGTAGCGCGGGCCGTACTTATTGTTGAGGCTGACGTCGTTGAGCACGATGCAAAGGTTGCGGAAGCGTTTCTCTTGGCGCATGCGCTCGAGGTCGTTGAGGAAGTCGCGCGTCTGCACGCCTATACGCATTACGAAGATGGTGGCATCAACCTCACGATTGACGATGCTGGCATCGGCTACGGAGAACATTGGCGTTGAGTCGATGATGATGTGGTCGTAGCGTTCGCGTAAGTGGCCGATTAGTTCGCCGAAGCGGTCGCTCATGAGTAGCTCGGAGGGGTTGGGCGGGGTGTGTCCAGCGGGCAGGAAGTCAACGCCCTTTTCTAGGCCGTCGGTGCGGACGATGTCGTCAATGTTTGTGTGCTCATCGGCTAGATAGGTGGTCAAGCCGAAGGCGTGACCAAAGCTGCTACTTAGTGTGCGCTTGCGGATGTCACCATCGATGACTAGCACGCGCTTGCCGCTCATGGCTAGGATGATGGCTAGGTTGCGGGCGATGAAGCTCTTGCCTTGTCCTGGGGTGGTTGAGGTGGTCATGAGCACCTGTGTGGAGTGGCGCATATAGCCAAGGCTAAAGCGCAAGATGCGGAAGGCCTCCACTACGGGCTGGTTGCTCTCTACCTCGGTGATGAGGGCTTTGTTGCCGTTTTCGCTCTTTAGGCGGGGCACTTCGCCAAGGATGGGGGCGGCGGTAGCATCCTCTACGTCCTTTCGGCCGTGGATGGTTACGTCGAGTGCACGTAGCAGCCAAATGATGAGCGAGGGGATGAGTAAACCTATTATGAAGCTTACGAGCAGGATGATGCTCGATTTCGGACTGATGCGGGCATTGCCTGTTGGGTTTTCTACCAAGCGCACGTTGGCTTCGTTGATGGCTTGTTGTAGGGCTACTTCCTCGCGCTTGTTTAGCAAGTAGGTGTAGAGGGCTTCCTTCAGCGACTGTTGGCGCTGAATGTCGAGGCCTTGTTTCTCTTGGTCGGGGGCACCAGCGATACGACCTGAGAGTTGCGCTTCGTTGGCTTGTGCGTCGTGTAGGCGCAGTTCGAGCGACTTCACGTAGCTACGCAGTGAGGCTGAGATGGTTTGGCGTAGTTGTGCCAATTGCTTGTCTATCTCGCGCACTACGTTCACGTTTTCGCTTGAGTTGGCTACCATTTGGTTGCGCTTGTTCATCTGGTCGTTGTAGCTAGCAATCTGTGTGTTGAACGAGGCGTCGCCAATGCTTAGTGCGGGGATGAGGTCGTGGTTGTTGCCGTGGTCGTGTAGGTATTCGTCAAGGTAGCGTGCCACGTTGAGTTGGGTTTCGGCTTGCAGGCTTTGTTGGCGTGCGGTGCTTGTTTCGCTGAGCACGGCTTGTGAGGTCTTGTCGAAGTCAACTAGTTGGTTGCGCTTTTTGAAGCTAGCCATTTGGCTTTCCACGTTGCTCAGTTCGCTGCCGATGATGCGGATGCGTTCGTCGATGAATTTGGCAGTGTTTGAAGCTACGCGGTTCTTGTTCTGCACCACGTCTTCTTTATAGGTGTCGAAGAGCGTGTTGAGGATGTTGTCGGCTCGCTCTATGTTGTCGTCGTTGCATGAGAGCACGATGAGCGAGCTTTCCTTGTCATATTCTGAGGCGTTGAAGCTGCCAAGGAAGCGGGCAGAGGCTTGCTCGTTTGATAGGCGGTTTACGCTCACCTTCTCGTCTTTCCACTGTCCGAAGGCTGGTCCGCGCACAATGCACACGGCTCCGTAGGGGGTGTTGACCATCTGCCCTAAGTGGGCTTCAACGTCGGCCACGGGGTTGCCGAGTTGGTCGGTCATGCCCGACAAGACTACGGTGTTACCGTCTTTTTTCGTTACGTCGATGTGTTGGCCGAATTTGCCTTTGAGCGTTTTTTGGAAAATCACTTCAAAGGGGCGTGTTTTATTATAGAGTGTTACGGGGTGGAGCGACTCTTTCATGGTGTAGTCCACGTCGAGTTTCAGTTTGTCCACCACGCGGCTCATCAGTCGCTTGGATGAGATGATGAAGATTTCGTTTTTAAGATTGTCGCCCACGCTCACGCCGTTGAGTTCGAGCAGTGTGTTCATGCTGCTGCGTCGTGAGGAAGAGCGGATACTCGTGCCTGTGCTTGAGGGGTCGGAGTCCTCGATAAGCATTACGGCTTGGCGTTGGAAGATGCGTGCTTTGCGTTGTTGGTAGAACCAACCGATGCACACGCAAGCTACTACTGATAACAAAAACCACCACCAGTTGCGCAGGAACTGTTGGTAGCAGAGTTTTAGCAAGGGGATTAGTTGCGTCTCTTCGCTCTGTGTTTCGTTGTTGGTGTAGGTGGAATTTGTTTCCATATCTTTATTTGTTCGGTATCGTTGGGTTTATGGTATTTGATAATCTAATCAATGCTAATCTTTGCAAAAGTAATATTTGAGGCGCAAATCTCAAAATTATTACATAGAAATCTTTTGTCAAAGGTGCATAACTTTCTAAATTCAACTTATTGTTTACTTTTTTTCTTTTCCAAACCTATACAATAGGGTAGAGCAGCTACTCTGGGGTGAGGGCTGCTCTGCTGTTTTGAGGTAATGATGTCATGATTTGAAACTTGACGCTATGAGAATAAATTTGATATTTTTCTCTCATCATTGTCTCTCCGTGGAGAAGCATGCTTCGTGCAGCTTGTTTTTGTGATTAGGTGGTATGTTTTTTAAAACCAA
>CAVFOF010000072.1:0-10199 GCA_963623895.1 bacterium | reverse complement strand
CGTCTACATCACCGACATGAGCAAACTGCCTTCCCAAGAGAAGTCGAAGCTGATGGGTTGCAAAATCCTTGTTGTTAACGCATTGAGAAAAACGGAACATCATTCTCATCAGTCCTTGGAAGAGGCCTTGCAACTTATTTCGGAAATCCATCCCCAAAAGGTTTTCCTCGTACACATGAGTCATGAGATGGGGCTACACAAGGTGGTGCAAAGTGAATTGCCAAAGGGAGTGTATCTGGCCTACGATGGCCTGCAAGTGCAGTGGTAGGGAGTATAGCTCTTGGGGCAATATAATTTGAGAATTTGCCCAATATAAAATAGAGTAGATGCAGCGAGTTAATTCGTTTGCATCTACTCTATTTCGTTTTTTAGTCCACTCTGTTACACTAGAATTCACTGGTGAAGTGGAACTTTATGTGCTCAAAGTCTTGTTGTGCCATTTGCAGCACGTAGCCAGAGTCGGCAAGGAATACATCGCGTCCCTCCCTGTCTTTTGCCATGTATAGATATTTGCGCTTCTTGAAGTTTTCTAATTCGGCTTCATTGTCACTTTCAATCCAGCAAGCTTTATAGAGGTGGATGGGTTCCCAACGACACTTTGCGTTGTATTCGTTTTCCAGTCGGTATTGTATTACCTCAAACTGCAATTGGCCTACTGTGCCAATGATTTTGCGGCCGTTAAATTGGTTGACGAAGAGCTGTGCCACACCTTCATCCATGAGTTGCTCAATGCCCTTGTTCAGTTGTTTGGTTTTCATTGGGTCGGCATTCTCAATGTATTTAAACATCTCGGGTGAGAATGAGGGAAGGCCTCTGAAGTGGAGTTGGTCACCCTCCGTAAGTGTATCACCGATTTTGAACATGCCATTGTCTGGAAGGCCTACAATGTCGCCTGCCCAAGCCTCGTCGATGGTGCTTTTGCGTTGAGCCATAAACTGAGTGGGTGAGGAGAAACGCACAGTTTTACCATTGCGCACGTGCAAGTAAGGCTTGTTCCTTTCGAAGCGTCCTGAGCACACCTTGCAGAAGGCGATACATGAACGGTGGTTAGGGTCGATGTTTGCTGTAATCTTGAAGATAAAGCCTGTAAATTTAGACTCATCGGGGTTCACCATTCGCTCCTCTGCTTGTGTGGGGCGAGGGTAGGGGGCAATCTTCACGAAGCAGTCGAGCAGTTCCTTTACACCGAAGTTGTTGAGCGCAGAACCAAAGAACACGGGAGCTACGTCAGCCTCTAGATAGTCTTGCTCGTTAAAGGTGGGATATACGCCGTCCACAAGTTCCAAGTCGTCGCGTAGTCGTTGGGCATCTTGCTCGCCTACGTGGGCTTCTAGTTCGTCACTATGAATGTCTACGGCAAACTTTTCCGTCACCTTCTGCTTGTCGGCTGCGAAAAGGTTGAGTTGTTGTTCGTAGATATTGTATACACCCTTAAAGCGTGTTCCCTGATTGATGGGCCACGATAGCGGGCGCACCTTGATTTGCAGCTCTTGTTCGAGTTCGTCTAGTAGGTCGAATGGATCTTTACCCTCGCGATCCATCTTGTTGATGAAGATGATGACAGGTGTTTTGCGCATGCGACACACGGTCATGAGCTTACGCGTCTGAGCCTCCACACCTTTAGCTCCGTCCACCACGATGATGGCCGAATCCACGGCAGTAAGCGTTCGGAAGGTGTCCTCAGCAAAGTCTTGGTGACCAGGAGTGTCAAGGATGTTCACCTTGTAGCCTTCGTAGTCGAACTCCATAACGGAGGTGGTGACTGAAATACCGCGTTGCTTCTCTATTTCCATCCAGTCAGAGGTAGCAGTTTTCTTAATTTTGTTGTTCTTCACTGCTCCTGCTACCTGTATTTGCCCACCGAAGAGCAACAGCTTCTCCGTAAGTGTGGTCTTACCCGCATCTGGGTGTGAGATGATAGCAAATGTGCGGCGACGTGATATTTCTGCGTTCATTCTTGTGTTCGGTTTGTTAGTTTCAAAAGTTTTTGTCAGGGCTTTCTAATTGTGTGTGGTTGCTAAAGCTCTTTGATGCACTCCTTCAGTGCGTCTTCCCACCAACGTACTTCTATGCCGAATGTGGTCTTAATTTTTGTCTTGTCGAGCACGGAGAAGTGGGGACGTTCGGCAGCCGTAGGATACTCCTCTGTGTGTAGGGGCATAACCTTGCAATGGTCTATGCCTTCAAGGCGGTGAATGGTCTTTGTGAAATCATACCATGAGCATGTGCCCTCATTGGTGAAATGGTACACGCCTGGCACAATGCCCTTTTCTACAATTTGCATGATGGTTCGAGCAAGGTCGCGGGCATAGGTCGGTGAGCCTACTTGGTCGAAGATTACCCCCAATTGTTCTCGCTCCTTACCCAAGCGTATCATCGTCTTTACGAAATTGTTGCCATAGGTTGAGTAGAGCCAAGCTGTGCGAATGACCATCGAACCAGCACATGAGCGGATAACGCTTTCCTCGCCCAGTAGCTTTGTGCGACCATACACCGACTTGGGGTGAGTGGCATCTTCTTCTTTATAAGGAATGCCTGGGCTTGTTCCGTCAAACACATAGTCGGTCGACACTTGTATCATGCTTCCTCCTACAGCGTCCACAGCCTCCGCTAGGTAGCCTGGGGCGATGTGATTGAGTAGGTCGCATAGTTGCTCATTCTCTTCTGCTTTGTCCACAGCGGTGTAGGCAGCGCAGTTTATTACGATGCTGATGTGGTTGTTTTCGATGAAGCTATACACGGCCTTTCGGTCGGTAATGTCTAGCTCTTCCTTATCAGTAAAGTAGAAGTGGCACGAGTCTTCATACTTAGATGCTAGGTCTTGCAGTTCGTTTCCCAACTGCCCTTTGCATCCTGTAACCAATATCTGTTTCATGCGGGTTTCGATGTGTGTCTTATATGCTATGTTGCCTAGTCCTCGAAGGAGATAGGTTCTTTTTTATTCTTTATATAGTAGTCGGAGAGTTGCCCTAGGAATTGGGTAACGTCCTTTACGGCCTGTTGTGTGGCTTGGCTCAGTTCTTTCTTCTGGATGCGTAGCAACATCACGCCATAGAGCAGGTCGAAGCACGTTTCTATCTCTCCCTTTGTGTTCTCTTTCCCCTCTGCCTTGTTCTTGCTGCGTAGCTCCACGATGTAGGGCAGTATCTTGTAGTACATCTCGCGGTAGTAGGGGAACTTGGGTGAGTGTAGCAGCTGGGCATTAAGTTCTGCCAAGTCTTGCAACGTGTTCTTGTTAATTTGTAGATGCCCCTTCTCCATTTTTCCCTCACTTCGCATCATCTCGCAGAGGTTGGCATACCATTGCGTCATCTCTTGGTGGGTCTTTTCATCGATGTGGAAGGTGGCGATATATTCTGTCGCTATTCGGTCTTCGTCGCATTGAAGGGAACGGATGAGATCCTCCACCTGCCACATGTAGAGCAGGTATTCGGCTCGGTTTTTTTCTTTCAGTTGATTGGCTATAATCATGGGGCTTGATTAGTAAAGGGAGATTTTAAACAAGGTGGTGCAAGCATAGATTACGGAGGCTAATAGCACGATGCTGCCTATCGTTCGGTTGAGTCGAACGATGCCCATCGACCCAAAGTTCTCTCGCATTTTATTAATCACGTAGGTCAGCCCCAACCACCATAGCATTGAGCCAGCCACAATCGAGAGGTAGCCGATGCATTGGCTAAACCAATTGCCAGGCACCACGAAGGTGAACATGTTGAAGAGGGCAATAAAAAGGAAGATGATGAGCGGGTTTGATAGCGTGATGAGGAATGCCGTTGTGAAGTTGTGTATCAGTGTGCCTTTGCCTCCTGAAGATGGGTGCATGTTGTTTCGGGGTTTTGATCGAAACATGTACACGCCGAAGATGAATAGCATGACACTTCCCACTAGCTTGAGCCAGAAGATGTTCTGCTCATTCTCAACAAACTCTACTACGAACGACATGCCAAGCCCCGTGATAAGGGCATAGATAATGTCGCTTAAGGCGGCTCCTGCTCCCGTTACAAGGCCATAGGCGCGGCCTTTCTGCATGGTTCGTTGTATGCACAACACACCTACGGGTCCCATGGGGGCGGAGGCTATAATGCCGATGAGGAGACCTTTAAATATAAGGAGAAACGGACTTGCAAAGTCCTCGAATATCAAGTTCATTTTATAGCTTGCGTATCAATTGGTATGCAAAATTACTGAAATATAAGCGAATGCACAAACTTCGAACTAGATTTCTCTGCCCGCTCCGCCTAGCTACTAGGGCAAACGTCTAGTCTACATTGCCTTTGGGCTTGGGCTAGAGGGGAGGTGCTCGTTGCTAGGGGCATGCGTGCTAGGGGTGGAGCGCAATTGTTATGAGACGTTCCAATTCCTTGGCTATTTGAGTTGGTAGAACACGAGACTATCTTGCTCAGAACAGAGAATTAAGCGTGTGGAGGTCAGTTTTTTTATTTCATACTTACATTGGTTTGATCGGATGCCTAGCGAGTCGAGATTGGATGTGCTCGGGTCGGTGAGTAGGCTGTCGCGGTCACGGTAATGGATGTAGGTGTGGGTTAAGCTCAGTGTGTTACCGCTAAATATAAAGCGAGCCGTGGTGGCGTCTGTAAAGTGGTTTAGGTCCTCCACGGAGGTTATCCAAAGCAGTTTTTGCTGAAAGTTCCAATAGATTTGCGATGGCCGCTTGTCGGTGTAGGGCGTGGCGGAGTAATGGGTGTCGCTAGGTTGTAGTTTGGTGTAGATTTCTTGGAGTCTCCATCGGCCATCTAGGTCGCCGTTGTCGCTCAGTTTGGAGCATGATAGGAAGGTGGACAGTGGTAGCAGGCTGAGGGTTATGAGTGGTAGATGGCGTGTGCGTATATTATATAAGGTGTGCATAGGGTGTCGGGAGTTAATGGGTGAGGATACCTTTCTTGGTGATGGTGAACGCGAAGCCCATGTTGTTGCCAATGAGCGAACCATGGTCTAGGCCAAAGGCCGCTTTGAAACTCCAACCCTGCATTTTGCCTAACTTCTTGGGGGCATATTGTGCCTCTGCTAGCATGCTGTGCTCATTGCGTGGCTCGTCGTAGGGGGTGTCGTAGGTGCCTAGGCTGTGTTGGTAGGTGTAGAGTAGTCGATAAACCCATTCGATGCTGGGGTTTCCTGTGATTGCTACATGGTGGGCTTTAAGTCGGTTGGAGGTGAATGTTAGGTCGTTGGTTGAAGTGTAAAGGGGCGACACGATGAGGGGGTTGCCCATGGCTTGTCCCCAATGTTGCCATCCAGCATAGATGTTGTGGTTGTAGTAATTGTCGCATCCGCTGATTTGGTCGGGCACGGCGGTGGTGTGGTCATGATACACGGGGCCGCTCTGGTAGGTGGTCTTCACAAACTCATAGCCCACCTTGCTCACCAATCGGTTGGCTGGCAGTTCTGCCTCCACGCCAATCAGCCCGTCTAGCCAACCGTATTGCCAAAATAGCTGCGAGTGGTCTTCGAAGTAGTGGTCGTAACATACGCTGAGCTTCCAGTCGCTTCCGTGCCAAGTGAGTCGTGCTAGCCAACTGCCGAGGGTGTTGCCTGCAGCGTTGGCATAGCTTGTTCCGTCGGTGGCGTCGCCGCCTCCGCCATACAGGGCTTGGGCAAACTGCTTGAGGCCGCTTGGCATTTTTACCTGGTCGGTGTGTCCCTCCCAGGTCTTGGTGTTGTAGGAAGTGCCGCCAAACTGTGTGGCCCATTCAAATCCGCCTTCGAAGGTCAGTGGAAATTTCCGTTGGTTTCCTAGCTTCAAGTAGCCGGCCTTGGTGTGTAGTAGCACGTTCTTCGCATAGTGGGCTGCACTATTGCCTCCCGCTTGTTGGGCTTGGAAGTTTCCATCGGTCATCAGCCCATAACTAAGGTGTCCTTTCACGTAGGCCCACTGCCCCTTCCCGCTAATGTTCCACCAGTTGGGCAGTTCTATTCTCACTGAGGGTACGGGACGAGCGTTTATTCCCAAGGCTTGCGACCCCGTGCTGAGGTCGGCATCCTTCAGTTGCATGGGCTGCTCTTTTGCTCCAAGGGTGAGCCTAACTAGTTTGTAGTCGATGTCGGCATAGAGTTGCTGCACTATCCAGTTGCTCGTGTAGTTGTAGGGTACGACCACATCGGCTCCATAGCCTATGCGCCACCGATAGGATGAGTCGGCCTCGGAGGGTCGGATGAGGGTTCCGCGTAGATATCCGTTTTGGCTCTCAACCGAGGAGAGTCCGTATTTATTGGCCGTTAGCCAGAAGGGGGTGTGGGAGCTCGATGTGCTCACTTCGGCCTCCACCGAGTAGTCTAAGTGGGTGGCTGCTCTTTTTAGCGCACTCTGTGCCATGGCTGGTGTAGCGAGGCTGAGTAAGCCTATGAGTAGGCTTGCGGCTTGTAGTTGTTGCTTTTTCATCTTCGCTTGTTTCGGGGGCTATTCTTGGGGTTATGATGGTTCTGTTTGCTAGGGGCGTATGAGGGGGTGCGAGCTGCGTCTTTCGGGCTTTTTGCTTTGTTCTTAGATTTTTCTCGTTGGCCTTTGCTTTCCTCGTTTTTGCCTCGGCCTTGCTCGTTACGGTCTCTTTTTGGCTTATAGTCGGTGCGGTAGGGCGGTCGCCATTCGTTAGCCTCTCCAGCGGGGTAGAGGCGTTGGATTAAGTCGGGGCGTTGCAGTCGGCGCAGCTCGGCTATGATGCGCTTTCGCTCTTCTGGCTTATACCAAAAGAAGAACATGCGTTGCTTGAGTTTGTCCTGAGGCGATTGTGCAGAAAACACGGGCTCGAGGGTGTAGGGGTGATACCCCGAATACCAAGTTTCGGTCGACACGGTCATGGGCGTGGGGGTGAAGTCTTGCACCTGCTCCAGTTGGAAACTCATGTCACGGGTCTCAGCGGCTAACTCTGCCATGTCTTCTTCTGTGCACCCAGGGTGGGAGGAGATGAAGTAGGGGATGATTTGTTGCTTCATGCCCGCCTTACGATTTATGTTGTCGAAGATGTCCTTAAAGGTATGGAACAACTGGAATGAGGGCTTGCGCATAATCTTCAGCACACGGTCAGAGGTGTGTTCGGGAGCCACTTTCAAGCGTCCCGACACGTGGTGCAAGATGAGCTCCTCGGTGTACTTCTTCGCGGCATCACAGAGTTTGTTCTCCTTGTAGTGGTGGAGCAAAAGGTCGTATCTCACACCGCTGCCAATGAAGCTTTTCTTTATTCCAGGTAGGGCATCTACGGCTTTGTAGATGTCGATGATAGGGGCGTGGTCAGCGTTGAGATTGGGACACACGGCTGGGTTGATGCAGGAGGGTCGTTTGCAATGCTCGCAGAGGCTCTTATTCTTTCCGCTCATCTGATACATGTTGGCCGAGGGACCTCCTAGGTCGGAGAGATATCCCTTGAAGTCGGGCATCTGCGTGATTTGTTTTACCTCTTTGAGGATATTCTCCTTCGAGCGGCTCATGATGAATTTGCCTTGGTGGGCAGAGATGGTGCAGAAGGCACAACCGCCAAAACAGCCGCGGTGTATGTTCACCGAGAACTTAATCATCTCGTAGGCTGGAATGCGCTTCCCTTTATATTTGGGGTGGGGTAGGCGAGTGTAAGGGTAACTAAATGATTGGTCGATTTGCTCGGTCGACATGGGAGGATAGGGTGGGTTGACCACAACGTAGCGATCGCCCAATGCCTGAATGAGACGTTGGGGGTGTAGCTTGTTGCTTTCCTCCTCAATGTGTCGGAAATTTTCGGCATAGTGCTTCTTGTTCTGCAGGCAGTCTTCGTGGGAGTGGAGCACGATGTCGTCGGGTTGAAATCCTCCGGGGATGTGCTGTTCGGTTTGTAGGGTGACTGTTTGCTTGATGGGAAATTTCCGCATCATGTCGTTGAACTGTTCCGCGGTGCAAAATACCTCGTCGCGATGGTGCAGAATGTGCTGTTCCAGGCTCTTGCAAAGGTCGGTCAGCGGCAACTCACCCATGCCATAGACGATGGTGTCCGCCCCGCTTTCTTTTAGGATGCAAGGCATGAGCCTCTCCTTCCAATAGTCGTAGTGGGTGAGTCGTCTCAGCGAGGCTTCAATGCCACCCAGCACGACGGGCACATCGGGAAAGAGCTGTTTGAGAATTTTGGAGTAGACGATGGTGGGGTACTCTGGACGCATGTCGTGTCGGCCGTCAGGACTGTAGGCATCCTCCGAGCGCAGGCGGCGGTTAGCTGTGTATTTGTTTACCATTGAGTCCATGCACCCTGGGGCGATGCCGAAAAACAAGCGTGGCCTACCTAGCTTCTTAAAGTCGCGGAAGTCGCCGTGCCAGTCGGGTTGGGGCACGATGCACACTTTGTATCCTTGAGCCTCAAACAGACGACCCACTACCGCTGCGCCGAAGGAGGGGTGATCCACATAAGCATCTCCTGAGAAGAGTATGATGTCTGCATAGTCCCATCCTCTGAGCTTCATTTCTTTTTGTGTAGTAGGTAGCCAATCTGTTAGTTGCATAGTTGTAGGTTATAGCTTGCTTCTGTATTAAAAGTAAGGGAAATAGAGCCTCGGTTGAGTCCCTATTTCCGTGTGCTGATAGTTAGGTTGATAAGGAGCGTTGTAGCTCAATTTCTTAGGCTTGTTCCGTGTCCTCAACGTTGCCGATTTCTGCTTCGGTAGATGAGCTTGCTTGTTCTTTCTTCCAGTCGAGGTAAAGGTTGTATAGTTTCTTAAGCCCATAGGCTTTCATCTTGTCGTGATAGATCACATCGATGCACAAGTCGAGCAAGTCCTTCGTGTTCTCATGCGACGAGGCAATGAGGGAACGAATGTTTAGCTTGAGCTTTTCAAGCTCTGTTTCGGTGACGTAACCCGTGGAGCCTACAAGGCCGTTGAATAGGTCGTACTTATCAATGGTTTGTAGGTTTTGTTCGGTTAGGTTCATGTGGCGTGTGCCGCTTTCGTTGAGTTGTATGTCAAACATAGTATTACTTTTTTAATTGAGATTTTGCTGCTAGATAGGCCTTTTGCCAGTCGGTGTCGAGGCTGAAGGGGGTGACCTCGCCTGCCGTCTTGATAAAGGATAGGGTGGTCTCCTTGTCTTCGTCGTAGAATAGTGGGTTCGACACGGAGGCATCTGTAAACATCATAATGCGCTCCTTTCGTTTCCCCTCATCGAGCCGTTTGCTCCGCCACACATCGTTGAGAAACAAGGTGACAAACTCTGAGAGATAATAGGCTTGAGTGTCGAGAAAGCACGAGGGGATGGTGTCTGTCTCCTCAAGTGCCTTTTGCTTCAGATAGATAAGCGAGGTTCGCTTGAACTGGGCTATTTGCGTTTGCATAAAGTTGCTCAAGGGGTTGTTCACCACGCTCGTGGCATTGTCGAGCACGAGGTTGTACACATCCTGTGCTCGGGCTGTGTGAAAGGAACAAAGAGCCAAAATGAGGCTAAGTAAAAAGTATCTCATATAGTTATGTTTCGGTTTGTCAGGGTCGGTAGGTTAGCTAAGCTAAGTTGGGAGCAATTGCTTGAGGGAAGTGGGAGACTATCGGTGCACTCGTTCTGCGTTTTGCTTCACGAAGGCTGCCCACGAGTGAGACGTGGCGTTTGCCTTCTCTGGCTTTCCGCTCTGTAGGTAGTGGCAGTAGGCGGCTCCTAGCGCATCGGTTGCGTCAAGGTAGGGCAGCATGCTTTCATCGGGTATGTGGAGCATGTGTTGCAACATGGCGGCCACTTGTTCCTTGCTAGCTGCGCCATTGCCTGTAATGGCTTGCTTAATCTTCAGCGGGGCATATTCGGTTATCGGCACATCCCGACTGATGGCGGCGGCTATGGCCACTCCTTGCGCTCGTCCCAACTTAAGCATACTTTGTACGTTTTTGCCAAAGAATGGGGCTTCAATGGCTAGTTCGTCGGGCTTAAAGGATTCTATGATACCTATAACGCGCTCGTAGATGCGGCCAAGCTTTAAATAGACGTCCTTGCACTTGCGAAGGTCTATCACGCCCATGGCTTCCATCTTTACTTTTTTGCCGTTAAGACTTAATACACCATAGCCTAATACGTTGGTGCCAGGGTCAATGCCAAGGATTACTTTGTAGGGAACACTCATAATGCAAAAGTACATAAACTAACACAAAATGCCGCATCTTATAGTGTTAAAATTGGTAATATTGCTGTTTCCTCCACTTTTACGCATAAGGATTAATATAGAAGGAATAGAGACGGAGAACGCACG
>CAVFOF010000071.1:0-10214 GCA_963623895.1 bacterium | reverse complement strand
GCTTACACATACGATGATTACGCTGAAGGCGAGAGTTTCGATAGCAACCTTTGCCTTGACTCAATGAGTGAGGCTTATGGCGAAGACAGCCGCTCAGTGCTTTCGCTCTTCGAACTCAATGAGCAGGTGCGACAGTTGCTCAATAGCCAGATGCGCCACTCCTATTGGGTGGCAGCCGAGATAAGCGAACTCCGCGTGGCGGCCAATGGCCACTGCTACCTCGAACTCGTGCAGAAACACGAGGCTAGCGGTTCGCTAGTAGCCAAAGCCAGAGCCACAATTTGGCGGCAAAGTTATCGCATGATAGCCTCCCACTTCGAGCACGTGACGAATCAGCGGCTCTGTGCTGGCATCAAGGTGATGGCTATGGTGACGGTGAGTTTCCACGAGCTCTATGGCTATTCGCTCAATGTGGAGGACATTGACCCCACCTATACGCTAGGAGATTTGGCCAAGCGCAGACAGGAGATTCTTGAGCAACTCACTGCCGACGGCGTGATCGACATGAACAGCCTTTTGCCTTTGCCTCGCGTAATCAGTCGCGTGGCCGTGGTGTCGAGTGCTACGGCCGCAGGTTTTGGCGACTTCTGCAATCAGCTAGAGCAGAGCGGCTACCACTTTCGGCTGCAACTCTTTGCCGCCACTATGCAGGGCGATGGTGTGGAGCGCAGCGTGATAGAAGCACTCGACCGCATAGCAGCCGAATGGCAGAACTGGGACGTGGTGGTAATCATCCGCGGCGGCGGAGCCGCCACCGACCTAAATGGTTTCGATAGCTACTTGCTCGCCGCCAATGTGGCGCAATTCCCCCTGCCCGTGCTGACGGGTATTGGGCACGAACGGGATGAAACGGTAATCGACTACGTGGCACACACCCGACTGAAGACGCCTACCGCCGTGGCGGCCTTCCTTATCGATAGCCGAAAGCGGGAGGGCGACGAATTGCAAAGCCTGCAAGAGCGGCTGGCGAGAGCCTTGCAGCAGCGCATCACGGAGGAGCGCACTCGCTTCACGTCGCTCCACCATCGCTTCGCCCTTGCCTCCTCGCAGTACGTGGGTATGCAGCGTGACCAACTTCTCCGTTTGGCCTCCCGCCTAGAACTGCTTACGCAGAGCCGCTTGCAGATGGAGCACGCCGGTGTGCTTCGTTTAGCCTCGCGCTTGGAACTCTTGGCGCAGAGCAATCTGCAGCTAGAGCGTCAGCAACTCGATATTTACCCTCAACGCTTGCGGCAAGCCGTGGAGCACCTCTTCTTCGAAGCCCACCAACAACACCAGTTGCTTGAGCGTAGCTTGAAGTTGGCTGGGCCAGAGCGCATCCTCTCGCTCGGCTTCAGCATCACGCTGAAAGATGGAAAGGCCGTGCGCCATGCCGATCAGTTGCAGCCGGGCGACGAAATCGAAACCCGATTGCAGACGGGAAGCGTGAGGAGCGTGGTGAAAGACAAACAATAAAACGATATATACCTATTTATACATAACATATAAGTATGGCAAAAAAAACGATGACCTACGAAGAAGCAATCGAGCGTTTACAGACGATTGTGCAAGGCTTCGAGCAAAATACCCTCGAAATAGACCAACTCACAGCGCAGTTGAGCGAGGCACAAGAATTGGTGAAAATCTGCAAGGAAAAACTAAGCAAAGTGGAAACTGATGTAAAGCAACTATTAAGCAATGAGCAAGAATAAACTTTCGAAATTTGCCGATATGGAACGCTACCCCCACGTGTTCCAAGCTGCTGGCGTGGCCACCGACCCCACACCTTTCCCCCTGAAAGGAAAATGGCACAGCGAATTTTTCCACAACGACAACCCCATCGTGTTGGAACTAGGCTGTGGCCGTGGCGAGTACACCGTGGGGCTGGGTAAACTCTTTCCCGATAAAAACTTTATTGGGGTGGACATCAAGGGAGCCCGCATGTGGTCGGGAGCCACGCAGTCGCTCGAAGAGGGCATGACGAATGTGGCCTTCCTGCGCACCCACATCGAGTTTATTGACCACTTCTTTGCCGAGGGCGAGGTGGCCGAAATATGGCTCACCTTCTCCGACCCGCAGATGAAGAAGGTGACCAAACGTCTCACCTCCACCCACTTCATGCAACGCTATCGCCGCTTCGTGAAGGACGGAGGACTGATTCACCTCAAAACAGACAGCAACTTCCTCTTCACCTACACCAACTACATGGTCGATGGAAACCATCTGCCTGTGCTCTTCCGCACCGACGACCTCTACCACACGCTCGAGGCCGAAACCGATGAGGAGGTGAAGCATATCCTTGGCATTCAAACCTACTACGAGCAGCAATGGATTGCCCGCGGACTGACCATCAAATACCTCAAATTCCAACTGCCTCACGAGGGCCAGCTCGTGGAACCTGATGTGGAGATTGAACTCGACGACTACCGCAGCTATAACCGTAGCAAACGCTCGGGGCTGACGGTGAGTAAGTAAAACGATTCTACTAGAAAAATGATACAAATATATCCCAAACTGATAACCGACGCACTGCAGCAAGTGCGCTACCCTGGCAACGGGAAAAACTTGATTGAAGCAGGCATGGTGGAAGACGACCTCTGCATCGACGGCCAGCACGTGTCGTTCTCCCTCATTTTCGAAAAAAGCACCGATCCCTTTATGAAATCGGTGTTGAAATCGGCCGAAGCAGCCATCCATACTTACGTAGACAAGGAAGTAGAGGTGGAAATCCACACCAAAACCTTGCAAGCCGACCGCCCCGAACCGGGAAAAATGTTGCCCCAGGTGAAGAACGTAGTTGCAGTAAGTTCCGGCAAAGGCGGCGTGGGCAAAAGCACCGTGGCCGCCAACCTAGCCGTGTCGTTAGCCAAACTAGGCTATAAAGTGGGCTTGCTCGATGCCGACATCTTCGGTCCCTCCGTGCCCAAAATGTTCCACATGGAGGCCGAGAACATCTTTGCCGAGATGAAGGATGGTCGACAAGTGCTCATCCCCGCTCTGAAGTATGGTGTGAAAATCCTGAGCATCGGTTTCTTCGTGAATCCCGACACGGCCACCCTTTGGCGCGGCGGGATGGCCTCGAACGCACTGAAGCAACTCATTGCCGATGCCGACTGGGGCGAACTCGACTACTTCATTCTCGATACCCCTCCAGGCACGAGCGACATCCACCTCACGCTGCTTCAAAACCTCGCCATCACGGGGGCAGTAGTAGTGTCTACTCCTCAAGCCGTAGCACTGGCCGACGCTCGCAAAGGTATCGACATGTATCGCAACGAAAAGGTGAACGTGCCCATCCTAGGCTTGATTGAGAACATGGCTTGGTTTACGCCCGCCGAATTGCCCGAAAACAAATACTACCTCTTCGGCAAGGAAGGCGTGAAACGCTTGGCTGAGGAAATGAACGTGCCGCTCTTAGGGCAAATTCCCTTGGTGCAGAGCATCTGCGAAAGTGGCGACGAAGGCGAGCCCGCAGCCGTGAAGAACGACACTATCACCGCCTTGGCCTTCCAACAACTGGCTGAGGCCGTAGTGCGTGAAACCGAGAAACGCAACAGTGAACTTCCCGCCACGCAAATTGTGGAAATGAAAAAATAAAAACGCAAATAGAAAATGCTGAAAATAGGAGATAAAGTACGCTTCCTGAACGATGTGGGCGGCGGCACGGTTACGGGCTTCCAAGGTAAAGACCTCGTGCTAGTGGCCGATGCCGACGGCTTTGAGATTCCCACCCTCATCACCGAGGTGGTGGCCGTGGAGACCGACGACTACAACATCGCCAAGGTGGTGGCCGGACAAAAGAAACAAAAGGCGACGCAAGGCGAAAAACAACCCACCTCTATCAAAAATGCTCTAAAAGTGGATGATGAAGAGGACGGCGAGGAGGAAGAAGAAACCGACTTGACTGAAAAGGAAATCACCTATCGCCCTATGGCTCAAGAGCGACGTGGTGCCAACGAACTCAACTACTTCTTGGCCTTCGTGCCACACAACGTGAAGCAAATAGCCGACACGGATTTCGACGTCTACTTCGTGAACGATTGCAACTACTACGTCCACTACAGCCTCTTCACTTACGAAGGCCGCTCTTGCCAACTGCGCCACGAGGGCGAGGTGGCTCCCAACACCAAAGTGCATCTCGAAACCTTGGGACACAACCGCCTGGAGGAGTGGGAACGCTTAACCGTGCAAACGCTTAGCTTTAAGCGCGGCAAAGCCTTCTTGCCCAAGCCCGCTTTTAGCGTCAACGTGCGAGTGGACGGCACCAAATTCTTTAAAGTCCACGCTTTCCACGACACCGACTTCTTCCACCAGCCAGCCTTGGTTTACCACCTCGTGAAGGATGACCACGCCGCCCGCTCCATGTTTGTCGATGCCGACGAACTGCAAGAGGCGATGCAGACGCCCGAAGAGCAAATGCACCCCAATGTGGTGCGCATCAGTGCGGCCGAGCGCAGAGCGGCGCAGAAACAGTCGGCCAACGATTTGCTCGAGGTGGACCTCCACGCAGAGGCTTTGCTCGATGTGATGGTGGGGCTTGAGCCGAAGGATATTCTGCAATACCAACTCAAGGTGTTCCGCGACACGATGAACGAGCATCTCAAGCAGCGGGGCAAGCGCATCGTCTTTATCCACGGCAAAGGCGAGGGTGTGCTTCGCAATGCCATCCTCAAAGAGCTGCGCACGCGCTTCTCGCAATGCCGCTACCAAGATGCGTCTTTCCGAGAGTACGGCTACGGAGCCACGATGGTAACTATCTGAAACAACAGATGAGCAAAAAAATGAGCAAAAAAATGAGCAACAGATTGGGGGCGACGCGTCCCCGCGTCGGCACAACTAGAAGAAACTCAAAAAGAATTACTTTTTTATTTAGTGTTTCTTCTTTCTTTAGCGTTTCTAGTTGCGCCGACGCGGGACGCGTCCCCCAATCTGTTGCTCATTTTTTTTGCTTATTTCTTGAAAATAACCGCTCCAATCTTCCTCCTTCCCCAATCCAAGCAGACGCTAGCTGCAAAAATAGCCAAGATAAAGCCCAACACAGCAAGTGAGCAAAGCACGGGGTTGCTCACATCAATAGTAATCTGCTTCACCGCATTGGCAAAAGGCTTGCGAAGGAAAAGCTGCTCATGGGTGAGGTAGACCGTAAAACTGCCCGCAGCTACCCAATTGATGCAGCGGCATAGCTTTTCGTTTCGTATCTTTAATCGAGAAAAAGCTAATAGTTGAAACACGGCGATGGCAATGACTAGCACGCAACTGTAGGCCGTAACTTCTGTCGTGATGGCGCGTGAGCCGAACTGTGCCGTGAGCGTCATGATGAGTGTGCCGACGATAATGACTGCGCCCCATCCTGCCCAAAACATCCAAGTGGGTACGCGGCGCAAACGCTCCACGCCGTAAAGTCGCAGGTAGCGAGCCAGAAGGTAAAGCCCGATGAACGTCATCGTGTTGTGACCAATGCCAATGTTGTCGTCGATGTACGTCATGGGGATGAAGAAGGCGTAGAAGGTGAGCAAGAAGCCGCCTAGTTTCCGCTCGTCGGTATGTTCCACGAATGAGTTGAGCACGGGGGAGAGCATATAGAGCAACAAGTAGCTGCGCACAAACCAATATCCCCACATCACCTTCACCGCTTCGTCGAACGAGTGGGGCATTTCGGCTCCCAATAGCCACACTACGGCGTACATGCTGAGCGACACGACCACCGTTTGGCTCACGAGTTTCCACACGCCTTTCCACTTGAAATGCGTGCCAAACCATCCCGTAATCAGCACAAACACGTTGACGCAAGCAATGCAGAGCATCGTGCTCAGTGCCACGAATATCCATTTCTCGGGGTAGCGATGCATTTTCCACACGGCAATCCAGCCGAAACCTTTCGTTGAAGCATGTAGCGACACCACCATCAGCATGGCCACAATGCGCAACAATTCCATATTCGATTGACGAACGAGTTTTTTAGTCATCCTTTTTTCTCTTTTGTGCAGGAGGTGGTTTTCGCCGTGCGCTCCTTTGGCAGTTTTGGTAAAAGCGTTTATCTTTGCGTAGTTCTTAAAATCTTTGCGTAGTTTTTATAAATACGATTCAATCTATGATACTTTCTGATTTAGACAATACGGCAACAATCGAAGCGTTGCATCCAGCCTTCAAATTGGTGTTCGACTATGTGCGTACGCACGATTTGCTCACCGTGCCAGCTGGCCGCATCGTGCTGAAAGGCGACGAAGTGTACCTAAATATCGACGATGCTGTGTTGCGCACGATGGACGAACAATTGCTCGAGGCGCATCGCCGCTACATCGACATCCACTTTCCGCTTTCTGGCGAGGAGATAGTGGGGTGGCGCAGTATGAGTGAGGTGGCGATGCCTAGTGTTAAACCTTTCAACGTGGAGCGCGACTTTGCTTTCTACAAGCAGCTTGGCTCTACCTATTTTAGCGTTCATCCTGGCCAATTCTATATTATGTATCCCGAGGACGCTCATGCACCCATCATAGGCCAAGGCACGCTGCGCAAGGTCGTGGCGAAGGTTTTGCTTTCAGCTGATTAAGGAGCCGTAGTTAGCGTCAATGGTTCAGCAGTTAGCGTCAACTGCTAGTTGAGCGTAATTACCTCCACCGTGGGCCAAGCTCCAAGTCGGTAAGGCACGCTGCCGCCAATGCCCGTCGACACATAGAGTTGCTGCGTACCCTCCGTGTAGAGTCCGCCCCATTCGGGCATAAACCAAGCGGCGGGCGAGAAGTGGCCGATTTGCATTTGCAAGGCATGGGTGTGGCCCGACAGTGTGAGTGCCACGTTGGGCTGAGTGAGCACCTCGTGGCGCCAGTGCCAAGGGTCGTGACTTAGCAACACGGTGCAAGCTTGCGAGGGAATATTCAGTAAAGCTTTCTTCAGGTTGCCTCGCTCGGGGAAGGGCGGTTTACCCACATTCTCTACCCCAGCCACGAAGATCGTGTCGCTGCCTCGGCTTATAGCCACATGCTCGTTGAGCAATACGTGCCACCCCATAGCCTTTTGCATTCGCACAATGCGTTGCACCTCGGCCGCTTGCTCTTGGGGCGAGAGACCGGGCTGATAGAGGCAGTAGTCGTGGTTTCCCAAAATAGAGAGTACGCCATCTTTGGCTCGAAGCTGCCTGAGTGTGCGGAGGTAGGGTAGGGCTTCGTCGGAGGCCGTGTTCACCATGTCACCAGTGAACACGATGAGGTCGGGTTGCTGCTTGTTCACACTATCCACCATGGCTTGCATCACTCGAGTGGAGCCAGCGTAAGTGCCGAGATGAATGTCGGAAATCTGCACAATCTTGTAGCCTTTGAATGCTTCGGGGAGCGTGGGCAGCGTAATGCGGGTGTGCTGCGTTTGCATGCGTTGCCAACCAAAGGCGGTGCCGTATACTTGCAATGCAGCCATTAGCACGGACAGACTCAATGCCGTGCGGTGAACGTAGGGAAGGGCTTGCTGATGGTTGAGCGTAAGGCCGCGTCCGAGCAGGTCGACGATGACGAAGACGAGCTTGGGCACGGCCACGCAGATGAGCAAGATGAATGCCCATTGCATGAGTAGCGCCATGCGCACTTGGCACATCATCGTAATTATGAAGATGAGCGTCAGCAATGTAGGCATTGCTAAAAGCAGGGTGCGCCAAATGCCGCTATGTAGGCGGGTGAAATTCCACCAGATATAGAGGTCGGGCAGAATGAGAAGCAGAAGCAGAAGAAAGAAGAAGCGGAACATGGAGGGGCGTTATGTCTAGATTAATATATTTATTGTGTAGAGGTCTTCTTTTATAGAATAAAGGTTAAGTGTTTGCGACAAATCTTTCTTTTTGTCCAAACTCTTAACCTTTACTCTTTTTATTGAAGAATAGTGCAATCAGCGATAGCTTCGTCGCTTATGCGTTGTTATTTTGTTGCTCTTGCCATTTTTCTCGAGCAAACTCTTGCATGTCGGTCACGGTGTCTTTCTCGTCCACAATCTCCGTGCCGAGCATTGTTTCGATTACGTCCTCCATAGTGACGATGCCACGGAAGCAGCCGTATTCGTCGATGATGATGGAGATGTGCTCCTTCTTGGCTAGAAGTTGTTCCCAAATGTTCGACACGGGGGTCGTTTCTTGGAAGGTGAGCACGGGGCGCATGATGTCCGAGAGGCGGAGGTCGAACTTATCTTCCGACAATTTCTCAAGGATGGTTTGTCGCAACACGTAGCCTTTGATGTAGTCGTCGTTTTCCTCGTTGAACACGGGGATGCGTGAGAACTGGCGGTAGGCGTCGTTTTGGTAGAATTCGCGTAGCGTGATGCTTTCCTCGGCTATCTCGGCCACGGAACTTGGAGTCATGATGTCGCGAGCACAAACGTCGTCGAGTTTGAGCAGGTTCTGAATCATGCTATTCTCTTTCTTTTCGAACACGCCCTCTTCAGCTCCCACGGTGACCATAGCCGACACCTCTTCGCGGCTAACGGAGGCTTGCTGCTTCTTGCCCGAGAATATGTGGGTGATGAGTTCAGACATCAGCACTAGCGGGTAGGTGATAATTACAAGCACATGGATGATGCGGGCACAGGGAATGGCCATCTTGCGCCAGTAGGCAGCACCGATGGTTTTGGGGATGATTTCAGAAAATACGAGGATGAGCAGCGTGAGAACGGCCGAAGTGGTGGCGAAGACGAAGTCACTATTGCCAAAGGCTACGGCACTTTGTGCACCGACGCCTGCTGCGCCCACAGTGTGGGAGATGGTGTTGAGCGAAAGAATGGCGGCAATAGGTTTGTCGATGTCCTGCTTGTACTTTTTGAGCAGCGGTGCGCCTTTGCGCCCTTCCTTCTCAAGCATGGAAACGAACGACATGGGTGCTGACAGCAGCACGGCTTCAAGAATAGAACATAAAAAAGAGATGCTTAGCGCACCAAAAAGATAGAGGAGTAATAGCCCCATGGAATGTGGAATTAGTGAAACAATAACCCTGTCCCACATAGAGTGTGTTTGTGCTTTTCGGAACACAAAGAGTGGTAGTGTGCGGATGCCGCAAGGCAACGTAGCTTTTCTCCTCTTTATAGTAGAGGAATACGCTTCGGCCTGTAGGGCTTTCGCAGGGAGCGGTGGTGCGCATTTTTCGGATGTAAAAGCTTGGCACACCGCAGTTTTTCGATATTTGAGTGCAAAGATACGAATAAAATCTTCACTAAGACTTTAAAAATTGGTGAAGATTTTGAAAATGAGAGATATTTGTAGCTGTTCAGCAAGAGCCCCTCGCGTTCGCTCTCTATTTTGGGGTACGGACGAAGGGGGGTGAATAGTTACGATAGTTTAGACAATCTCATTGTTCTTATTGATAAGTCGTCGATGGTGAAGAAAGAAAAAAGCGCATAACTCAGCAACTAATGCTAAACTATGCGCTTAATTTATTTAGTAGAGTGAACAACTTCCGTAAAGTTGTTCAAAAGGTCGTTTTACATGCTTTCGTGGAACGAACGAGAGATTACTTCGAGCTGGTGTTCGCGAGAGAGTTTCACGAAGTTTACAGCGTAACCACTCACACGGATAGTGAGTTGGGGATACTTCTCGGGATGTTCCATAGCGTCCTCAAGCATTTCGCGGTTGAGCACGTTCACGTTCAAGTGGTGGGCACCCTTAGTGAAGTAGCCGTCCATCATCGTCACGAGGTTCTCCACACGTTCCTCGGGAGTGCGACCCAAGCTTTGGGGCACGATGCTGAAGGTGTTAGAGATGCCATCTTGAGAGTCGCGGTAGCGAAGTTTGGCTACAGAAGCCAACGAAGCTACGGCACCGCTCTTGTCGCGGCCGTGCATGGGGTTGGCACCAGGAGCGAAGGCTACGCCAGCAGCACGTCCGTCGGGGGTGGCACCCGTCTTCTTACCATACATCACGTTAGAGGTGATGGTGAGGAGCGAAAGCGTGGGTTGTGCATGCTTGTAGACGGGGAGTTTCTTGAGTTCTTCGTCGAAGTAGTAAACGAGGTCTACGCCGAGGTGGTCTACACGGTCGTCGTTGTTACCGAAGCAGGGGAACTCACCGTCGATGTCGAACGATTCGGTCAAGCCGATGTCGTTGCGCTTAGCAGTTACCTTTGCATACTTGATAGCAGAGAGCGAGTCGATAGCGATGGAGAGACCTGCCGCACCGTAAGCAATGTTGATGCTAGGGTTGGTGTCGATAAGAGCCATCTGTGCCTTCTCGTAGTAGTACTTGTCGTGCATGTAGTGGATGATGTTCA
>CAVFOF010000070.1:4841-10223 GCA_963623895.1 bacterium | reverse complement strand
AGAGCGTCTGCCTTACAAGCAGAGGGTCGGCGGTTCGAATCCGTCAGCGCCCACGTTAAACATTAGGAGAATCTTTGAGGTTCTCCTTTTTTTTGTGTCTCTTTGTAGGGATGGCTAAAGATGGCGAACTAAAGTCTTTGGCGTTTTTACTTTGTATTTCCCCCGCCTTGCACTAACTTTGCAGTCGAAAACCAAAATAACAAGCTTATGCCAACCGCAGTACTTTTTGATTTGGATGGGGTGGTGGTCGATACCGAAGGCCAGTACACCCGCTTCTGGACAGAGGTTGGGAAACGTGATTTTCCTCATCTTTCCGATTTCGCTACACGCATAAAAGGGAACACACTGAAGCAGATTAATACGCAATACTATGCTGATGATCTTGCGAAGTGTCAGCGTCTTCAAGAAGAATTAGTGGCCTTTGAGCAGGAAATGCAGTATCCTTATGTGCCAGGTGTGGTTGAATTTTTGAAACAACTGCGAGAGGCAGGTTTCAAAGTTGCCATTGTAACAAGTTCCAACCGTGCAAAAATGGAGTGCTTGTATCGAGCGCATCCCGAGTTGCCAAGTTTGTTCGACGCTATCTTTACGGCTGAAAATGCTCAGCGTTCAAAGCCTGCTCCCGACTGCTACATTCAGGCAGCACATTCCTTAGGTTTTGAAGCCAAAGATTGCTTTGTGTGTGAAGATTCGCTTAGCGGCCTCCAAGCTGGGCGTGATAGTGGAGCCACGGTGATAGCTCTTGCTACTTCTCATCCAAAAGAGATAATAGCCTCTTATGCTTCGTGTGTGATAACCGATTTTCAAGCATTTAACGTGGCGCAGATGTGCCAACTAAAATAAGATTCAAAATATGCCAGGATATTTAGTAGACGATGCACGTAAAGTGACTACGCATCGCTTAATAGAAATGAAGGCCGAAGGTAAGAAAATTGCCATGCTAACAGCTTACGACTACACCACTGCAAAAATCGTGGATGGAGCGGGAGTGGACATGATTCTAATCGGTGATAGTGCCTCGAACGTAATGGCAGGTCATGTTACCACGTTGCCTATTACGCTCGATCAAATGATTTATCACGGAGCCTCAGTGGCTCGTGGGGTGAAGCGAGCTTTCGTGGTGTGCGATATGCCTTTTGGTACTTATCAGGTTGATGCCAAAGAGGCTGTACGCAATGCTATCCGCATTATGAAAGAAACTACTTGCGATGCTCTGAAGTTGGAAGGCGGTGTGGAGATAATCGATGCGGTGAAACGCATTCTCGATGCAGGTATCCCTGTGTGCGGGCACTTAGGACTTACCCCTCAAAGCATTAATAAATTTGGTACGTATGCTGTGCGCGCTAAGGAAGAAGCTGAGGCCGAGAAGTTGCTTTCGGATGTAAGGGCCTTGGCGGAGGTGGGTTGCTGCGCTATTGTTCTCGAAAAGATTCCCGCTGCGCTCACCGCCAAGGCTGTGGCTAGCGTTGACATTCCTATTATTGGTATCGGAGCAGGGCCAGCTGATGGACAAGTGTTGGTAATCGACGATATGCTAGGTAAGAATAAGGACTTTTCTCCTAAGTTCTTGCGTCGTTATGCCGACCTGCATACCATCATGACCGACGCGATTGGTGCTTATGTGGCCGATGTAAAATCAGCCGACTTTCCCAATGCAAGCGAAAGTTACTAATGAACGCTTTATAGCATAAAATGGAGAAACTCTTGTCTGAGGAAACAAAGGGCAAGGGTTTCTTCGCTTTACAACACTTAAATTGATTTAGATGGCGACAGCTGTACATAACAAATTATCTGGGTCACGTTTTATAAACCTCTGTGTGTCCAACCTATTCCTTCACCTCTTTGTGTCGTCGCTCATTCCCCTATTGTTTTTGTTTGTCAAACAAATGCAGGCCGATTCGAAGTGGCTAGGGTGGGGAGTACTGGTCTTTGCCATCGGCATGTTTCTGCCTGGTCCGATAGGAGCCCACTTAATGGAACGACGTTCGCGGAAAAGTGTGTTTTTGAAAGCCTTGTTGGTGATAGGACCTTTAGTGGTTTGGCTACTAAGTTGGGTGGATAGTGTACAGTGGATGGTAGCATTGCTCCTACTGCAAGGAGTTGCTTTCGGAGTGGCGCAGACAGCTTTAGGAACAACTCTCGTTAACGATGTGTTGCTGTCACAGTATCGCAATAAAGGGGACTTGATTTATGGATGGGCTGGACGCATAGGTATTCCCCTAGGCTTCTTCTTCGGCGCGCTGCTTGTTTTAAATCTTTCCTTGAGTCAAGCATATTGGTGGTCGCTTGTGCCTTGCGCTTTGTCGTTTGTGTTGGTGGCACAGACCGTGGTGCCAATCAAAGCCCCAGTAAAAGTGCCCTTCCTAACACTTGATCGGTTCTTTCTGCCTCAATCCCTTCCACTTACCTTTACAATGTTTGCCGCTCCATGGGTGTTGGGAAGAATGATTGGTCAGTTTCCCAATGCGATTACTTATTTGGTATTGGCTATCGGAGTGATGTTCGCTTTCTTGCTGCAATTGCTTATCCGTCGACGCTGTACGCAACGTCTTATCATTACCTTGGGGTATGCTGGTTTGTTGGCTGCCTTGTTATTATTTTATTTAGCTCCCACCTCCGACAGCCTGCTTGTGTTAGCAGCCGCTTTACTCGTGGGGGGAGGCTCAGGGGCAGTATCTTCCCGTCATTTAATGGATTGGATCACCACAGCGCAGCATTGCCAACGAGGCACGGCTCAGAATACCTATATATTGAGCTGGCGGTTGGCTTTCTCGTTAGGGCTACTTTTTAGTACGCTTTATGGTACAAATTATATCGAACTAGATGCGGCATTTTGTCTCTTCTCATTCCTACTCTATCAGTTGTTGGCTATGAGAAGAATGAAGAATATAGGCACGTAATGTGGAATAATAAAAATGCAAATAGCTCGTA
Source organism: bacterium (assembly GCA_963623895.1). Classification (GTDB taxonomy): domain Bacteria; phylum Bacteroidota; class Bacteroidia; order Bacteroidales; family Bacteroidaceae; genus Alloprevotella. Next base: position 7,292 of record CAVFOF010000070.1, on the reverse strand, counting down.
TTAGAAAAATAAAAGCTAACTTTGCACGCATGCACTACGTGGGGATTAAAAACCAGTAAATGTAGTGTACAGAATAATGAGTGTATAAGCAAACACAAATTTAGAAAAGATAATATCGAAATATGAAATTTACCGAACGTACTGGACTTAACCTTTTTGGTGTAAACGAAGAGGTTCTCAAAGCATGGGACGAGCAAGACTTGTTTCATAAAAGTATGAGCGAGCGCGAAGGATGCCCCTCTTTCGTGTTCTTTGAAGGCCCACCTTCAGCAAATGGCCACCCGGGCATTCACCACGTGATGGCGCGTACGATAAAAGACGTGTTCTGCCGTTACAAAACGATGCAAGGCTTCCAAGTAAAACGTAAGGCTGGTTGGGATACCCACGGCCTTCCCGTAGAACTTGGTGTGGAGAAGGAATTGGGTATTACGAAGGAAGATATTGGTAAATCTATTTCGATTGAAGAGTATAATTCCCGTTGCCGCCAGAATGTGATGAAATTTACACAGGAGTGGACCGATCTAAGCCATCTTATGGGCTATTGGGTAGATATGGAGCACCCCTACATCACCTACGAAAACTCTTACATCGAAACCCTTTGGTGGCTGTTGGGACAACTCTACAAGAAGGGGCTTCTATATAAAGGATACACCATTCAGCCCTACTCACCCGCAGCAGGAACTGGTCTTAGCTCGCACGAACTCAATCAGCCTGGTTGCTATCGTGACGTAAAGGACACGACGGTTACGGCACAATTCGCCATCCTCGACCCTAAGCCCGAAATGACGAAGTGGGGTAAACCCTATTTCTTGGCTTGGACTACTACGCCTTGGACTTTGCCCTCAAATACGGCTCTCTGTGTAGGCCCAACTTACACTTATGTAGCTGTTGAAACCTTCAATCCTTATACGGCCGAGCCTATCACCGTTGTTGTGGCAAAGGAACGTGTGAGTGCCTACTTCAAAGCAGAAGGCGAAAATGCCGACTTCGACGCTTATAAGCAAGGCGACAAGGTTATTCCATATCGCATCGTAGGTGAATGGAAAGGGAGTGATTTGGTAGGCATGCGCTACAAACAATTGATGCCTTGGGTGAAGCCCACTGAGAAGGTAGATGAAATTGCTGCTGATTGGGTAAAGGAATACGCTGCCGCACATCCCGACAAGTGTTTCGAATCGGGCATCGATAAGTTTGTAGAACTCGAAGAGTTAGCCTTCCGAGTTATCCCTGGTGATTATGTAACAACCGACGATGGTACGGGTATTGTACACATCGCACCAACCTTCGGTGCAGACGATGCTAAGGTGGCTAAGGCTGCGGGCATTCCCTCTTTATTCTTGATTAATAAGGCAGGCGAAACTCGCCCCATGGTGGATTTAACGGGTAAGTACTATTTAGTAGACGAACTTTGCGATAACTTCGTGGCTCAGTGCGTTGACGTTGAGGCTTACAGCCACCATGCTGGCGACTATGTGAAGAATGCCTACTCGCCCGAATTTAATAAGGACAATAAGTACGACGAGCAAGCCGCAGCCAAGGCAGAGGATTTGAATATCGTGATTGCTTTAGAAATGAAGCAAGCTGGTGAGGCTTTCAAGATTGAGAAGCACGTTCACAACTATCCGCACTGCTGGCGTACCGATAAGCCCGTGCTTTATTATCCTTTGGATAGCTGGTTTATCCGAAGCTCGGCTCTGAAGGAACGCATGATGGAGCTTAATAAGAGCATCTATTGGAAGCCTACTTCAACAGGCACAGGACGTTTCGGTAAGTGGCTAGAGAATTTGAACGATTGGAACTTGAGCCGCTCTCGCTATTGGGGAACTCCGCTTCCCATTTGGCGCAATGCTGAAACTCGCGAAGAAATTTGCATTAGTTCGCTACAAGAACTCTACGATGAAATTGAAAAGAGTGTAGCCGCTGGCATCATGACCTCCAATCCGTTGAAGGAAAAAGGTTTCGTGCCAGGTGATTACTCTGATGAGAACTACCATCGCATTGACCTCCATCGTCCTTACGTAGATAACATTGTGCTTGTTTCACCTTCAGGCAAACCCATGAAGCGTGAAACCGACCTTATCGACGTTTGGTTCGATTCAGGCTCTATGCCTTATGCACAAATTCACTATCCTTTTGAAAATAAGGAATTGCTTGATAATCGTGAGGTTTATCCCGCAAACTTCATTGCTGAAGGTGTTGACCAAACACGCGGATGGTTCTTCACGCTGCATGCTATAGCTACAATGGTATTTGATAGCGTAGCGTTCAAGGCCGTAATAAGCAACGGATTGGTGCTTGACAAGAATGGCAACAAAATGTCGAAGCGTTTAGGCAATGCAGTAGAACCCTTTGGTGCTATCAAGAAATATGGTTCTGACCCCTTGCGTTGGTACATGATTACCAACTCGTCCCCTTGGGATAACTTGAAGTTTGATGAAGAGGGCGTACAAG
>CAVFOF010000070.1:0-4831 GCA_963623895.1 bacterium | reverse complement strand
CTCGCACCTTCTTTGGCAAGCTCTATCAGACCTACTCGTTCTTTGCCATGTATGCCAATGTTGACGATTTCGACCCAACAGCGGTTCAAGTGCCCATTGGCGAGCGTCCCGAGATTGACCGTTGGATTCTTTCTGAACTCAACACGTTGGTAAAGAACGTTACGGTCGACTACGAGGACTACGAACCTACCAAGGCGGGTCGTCTCATTCAGCAGTTCGTTATCGATAACCTCTCCAATTGGCATGTGCGCTTGAGTCGCAAACGCTTCTGGGGTGGTGGTATGAGCCCCGACAAACTCAGTGCCTATCAAACGCTCTATAGTTGCCTTGTGACGATAGCTAAACTCATGGCTCCTATCGCTCCATTCTTTGCTGATCGACTCTATAAAGATTTAACTGTTGGAGTAGAGGGCGCTAGCGTTAGTGTACATTTGGCCAAGTTCCCCAAGGTGGACGAAAGTGTTATTGATAGTACCTTGGAACGTCGCATGGAGTTGGCTCAAAAGGTATCGTCCATGACCTTGTCACTTCGTAAGAAGGAACATGTCATTGTGCGTCAGCCCTTGCAGTGCATCTCTATCCCCGTTACTAGCGAAGAGTTGCGTTCCGACTTAGAAGCCGTTTCTCAGCTTATTCTTGATGAGGTTAATGTGAAGGAATTGCGTTATGCCGATGCCAATATGCTAGAGAAGAAGGTGAAGTGTAACTTCCGTGTTATGGGCAAGAAGTTCGGTAAACTGATGAAGGCTGTTAATGCCGTGGTGACTGCACTCTCGCAAGACCAAATTAATCAACTCGATGCTGAAGGTAAGTTAGCTCTCAGCGTTGAGGGTCAGGCTATTGAGGTAGAGCGTGCTGATGTAGAAATCATCAGTGAAGATATGCCTGGGTGGACGGTAGCCAATGAAGGTTCGCTCACTGTTGCTTTGGATTTGGAACTGAGCGATGAACTTCTCAACGAAGGTCTTGCACGCGAGGTTGTAAAACGCATTCAAACCTATCGTAAGGATAGTGGTTTCGAAATCACCGACCGCATCAAGGTGCAGATTGAAAACGTTCCTCAGCTCGAAAAGGCGGTAGAGGCTTTCCGTGACTACATCGCTTCGCAAGTGTTAGCCGACGAAATCACACTGGTCGTTGCTCCTTCGGCTGATGCTCTAGAGTTCGACTTCGATGATTTCAAAGCTAAGATGTCTATCACTAGGTAATGTAAAATCAACATACACTATGCAATGGAATTAGTAAAATTCTATTGCATAGTTATTAATTTACATAGGTAGGTTGCACTAGTACCTATTAGTTTAAAACTACTTATCTCGTAGTTGGTCGCTTAGGGAGTAATCCCTCCACAATAAGTAATCGTTTAAATTCTTCATATTATGGCTGAAAAGAAACGTTACACGGATGAGGAACTTGAAGAATTCAAGCAACTCATTTTGAAGAAGTTGGAATTGGCTCAAGCTGAACATAAGCAAATGATGGACACGCTGAGCAACAAGAGTGGTAACGATGTGAACGACACCATGCCTACTTATAAGGTGCTAGAAGAAGGGTCGTTGACTCAATCAAAGGAAGAACTGACCACGATGGCCTTTCGTCAGCAAAAGTTTATTCAAGCACTGCAGGCGGCTCTTCTTCGCATTGAGAAGAAAACCTATGGCATTTGCAGGGTAACGGGGAAGCTCATTCCCAAGGAACGACTTCGGGCGGTGCCGCATGCTACATTAAGCATTGAGGCTAAACAACAACAGAGTAAGCATTGATTATCACTACTTGTGCCTGACACGAGATTCTACCTTATAATTCATCTATGCGCAGATGCGTTCGAGCATTTTGCACATAGATGAATGCATTTTTGCAATTAACAATCCTTTTTTATGCGTAGAGCAATTCTATCCATCTTCCTAATATTAGGCATTATCGTCATAGACCAACTTATAAAGGTCGACATAAAGACCACTTTCTTTCTTCATGAAGATTTACCCGTATTAGGTGATTGGTTTCACCTCTTATTTACCGAAAATAAGGGGATGGCCTTCGGAATGCAGTTTGTTGGTACGATGGTTTTGGCCATGTTCCGTGTGATAGCCATCCTATTTTTCTGCTATGTGTTATTTAAGAAGTTGATTTTCCAAAGTGCTCCCATCGGGATGATTGTTTGTGTTTCAATGATTATTGCTGGTGCTGTAGGTAATCTTATCGACAACATGTTCTATGGGTTGATTTTCTCAGAAAGCACACCTTATCAGACAGCCACATTAGTTCCTTTTGGCCAAGGTTATGGCAGTTTCCTTTCGGGAAAGGTGGTGGATATGTTCTACTTCCCTTTGTTTACTTGGCCCGATTGGATTCCCTTGTTGGGAGGCAATACCTTTTTCGGCGCAATCTTCAATTTTGCTGATGCTTCAATTAGCTGTGGCGCAGTGGCTTTAGTATTGTTCTATTACAAGTACGTATCACGAATGGGGCTATTTACAACTCATTCTCAAGAGGAAAAGAAAGCATGAAACATTTGCGTTTCCTACTTAGCTCCCTAATAGTAGCCCTATCATTGCCATTCTTTAGTTCGTGCAAGCCTGGGGTGCCTAAGGATGTCTTATCCATGTCGAAAATGGAAGATGTGCTCTACGATTACCACTTGTCACAAGCCTTAGCTTCTCAAGCACCAGCGGATAGCGTAGATTTTTATACTCGTCTCTATCAAGAGTCCGTGTTTTCAAAGCACCACATATCGAAGCCCGATTTTGACCATTCCATGCAATGGTACGAACGACATACTTCCAAGCTTGAGAAAATATATGAGCATTTGACTGAACGCTTGGGAGGTAAGGTTGATGACAATAATTATCCAAACTTCATTCATCGCTCTGACGCACTGATGGCTGAAGGCGACACGTTACAACTTTGGAAAGGGCCTTCACAGACAATGCTAAGTTCATCAGGGCGCAATTATTTCGTCTATGAGCAGAAAGTGGATACGGTTCTTCAGGCGGATGATGTGTTGCAATGGCGATTTAATGTAGATTGGTTCTATCGCGAGGGTGACCATCGTGCCGTTGTCCTTTTAGTAGTTCATTATGATGGCGATTCTATCGCTACTCATCAGCAGTTTCTCTATTCCAATGGAAGTGAGTTGGTAACGTATCGCATTGCTCATCGTAAGGTGAAGAGTGTGGAATGTATGATTTATCAATGCACTTCTTGGGCTGAGCGTGCTCGTATTATCTCTTTGACACAAATGCAGCTTTATCGTATTCGACGCAAAAAAGAGGAAGAGAAACCTTCCGATATGCAAAAAACGGATACTACGAAAAAGGACGAACTCGCTACACCCTCTCTTCGTATCAGGGATAGTCTTCTACGAGCTGACACGATGAACAAGCGTCGTCCTCATTTCAAATAAACTAAGATAATGTTTTTAAGGGCTTATTCAAGGGTTGTGTTACCCAATGGAGACATTTTAAAACGTCAGGTAGTAGAGTTCTCCGATGATGGTATTCCTTTATCTTACTATCCTCTTAAGGATGAACTTCCTTTTGTAGAATGGTATGATGAAACGTTCTCGTTCTCTCTTTAGATTAATTTATAAAGATTGTTCCCCATCAAAGTAAGATACCTCTGATGGGGAACAATCTTATTATTGGGGGTATGCTGTAAGTAACTCAGTTGATTGTTTTATTACAATGCTTTCCTTATTCTAGTTCTTTTGGCTTTTCTGTTGTGAGTAATTCAGTTGATTGTTTTATCAAAATATTTTCCTTATTCTTTTGCAACATCATTCTCGTCCATGTTGTCCACTTTAATCAAGGCTGCAACAACAAAGGTGACGATACATAGCACCATTACAAGGATGAAGAAATTTAGATAGCCAATTTGTTCTTGCAGATAGCCTGCAAACATTCCTGGTAACATCATGCCCAATGCCATAAACCCAGTGCAGAAAGCATAGTGAGCTGTAGATGAAGCACCACGTGAGAAATAGATAAGGTAGAGCATAAAGGCTGTAAAACCAAAACCATAACCAAATTGCTCAACAAACACGCAACTGCTAATTGTGATGATGCTTTCTGGTTGGAAATAGGCAAGGAAAATGTATACTGCATTGGGCAAAGATATACTAAGCACCATCGGCCATAACCATCGTTTTAGTCCACCATTCTCTGCGGCTATACCACCTAAGATGCCGCCTAATGTTAGACCAATCACTCCAATGGTCCCTTGAACGAATCCGAGGTCGCCAGTTGAAAGCCCTAGACCACCTAGATCCACCTTGTCCAACATAAATAAGGGGCAAATCTTAACAAGAAGAGCCTCTGGAAAACGGTATAAAAGGATGAAGAGTAGGCATACGATAATTTGCGGCTTTTTGAAAAAGCTGACGAATGTATAAGCAAATTCAGAAGTCACATTTTGTAATTTTGCACTTGAATGGTCGTGTGATGGCTTTGGAAGAAAGAAGATATGGTAGAGGCACATTATTAAAAAGAAACAGGAAGTCAATCCGAAGGTGAAGGCCCATGCTCGTGCTGGTTGCATATGTGTTTCAAGAGCACCTGCAATCATGATGAGCAATCCTTGTCCTACGATGCTTGCAATGCGGTAGAAGGTGGAACGTATGCCCACAAAAAAGGCTTGTTGTTTAGTGTCGAGGGACAGCATGTAGAAACCATCGGCTGCTATGTCGTGTGTGGCACTGCTAAAGGCCATAATCCAAAACAAAGCTAACGTGCATTGTAAGAAGTGTGGTACTTGCATAGTAAATGCCAATCCACCTAAGGCTGCGCCAATAAGCAATTGCATGGTGATAATCCACCAACGCTTTGTGCGTAGG
>CAVFOF010000069.1:8021-10694 GCA_963623895.1 bacterium | reverse complement strand
ATCCCATACAAGCCGTATTGTGTAAAAAACAAATACGGCTTGTATGGGATGCTTACGTTTCGGATTTTATGTTTATCTTTGCCAGGTGTCAGATATTCGCTATCGTTTTTATTTGTATCACTAAGATAAGTGATTTTTATGACACACACAAGCGTTGGATAACTTATTATTACCCAACGTCTTGCTCTTTAATAACCTACTCAAATCTGCTAATTTAAGGTATTCAGCAATAACATAATCGAGTAGGAGGTAAACACTAATCAAAGGTGTTTATCTCCTACTTTCGTGTTTACCGACCACTCTCTTTGAGTCTCAGTCCGTTATCCTTTTAAGGACAACGGCTGAACGAGCGGGAAGGTAGAGTTTCAACCATCCCTTTCCATCTTTTGCTAGGATGGGGTCGAAGTTGGTGAAATGACTGATTGTGTCGTCGGCAAAGCCGTTTCCTCCAAACACTAGAGCATCCGTGTTTAGTGCCACTTCATATTTTCCTTCAGGCACTCGGAAGCCATAACCTTCATAGGAGCGAACAGGTGAGAAGTTAAATACAAACACAAGGTCACCACGCATATAAGCCATTACTTGGTCGCCATCATCGTGCCAAATCTCTTGCACCTTGCATCGACGGATATCGCTAGTTGAGGTGCGCAATAGTTGCAGCATAGCTTTATCGAAATCGCCAAGATAATGATAGCAGAGTTTCGGGTTGTCCACCAAGTTCCATTGTCGTCTAGCGTAGTGGTAGCTCCACCCGTTGCCTTCTCGGGGGAAATCAATCCATTCTGGATGACCAAACTCGTTGCCCATGAAGTTTAGGTATCCCCCATTGATTGTGGAGGCTGTAGCGAGTCGAATCATTTTGTGCAAGGCGATTCCGCGATGCACTACTCCATTCTCATCCCCCTTTTGGAAATGCCAATACATATCGGCGTCTACCAATCGGAAAATCAGCGTTTTATCCCCAACTAGAGCTTGGTCGTGACTCTCGCAATAAGAGATAGTCTTTTCGTCATCGCGTCGGTTGGTAAGTTCCCAAAGGATGGACGAGGTGTGCCAATCTTCATCGCGTTTTTCCTTAATTATCTTAATCCAGAAATCGGGGATGTTCATGGCCATTCGATAGTCGAAACCATATCCGCCTTCTTTGAATGGGGCTGCAAGACCTGGCATACCGCTCACCTCCTCAGCAATTGTGACAGCTTGCGGTTTCACTTCATGGATGAGTAGGTTTGCCAACGTTAGATAACAAATGGCGTTATCGTCTTGATGCCCGTTAAAATAATCGCCGTAGCCGCCGAAACTTTCCCCTAGGCCGTGGCTATAATAGAGCATGGAGGTGACCCCATCAAAACGGAAACCATCTAACTGAAATTCGGTGAGCCAATACTTACAGTTGGATAGCAAGAAATGGATTACCTCGTTTTTACCATAGTCGAAGCAAAGGCTATCCCAAGCGGAATGTTCTCTACGAGGCGAAGGATAGAAGAATTGGTCGGGGTCTCCCGCATAGTTTCCTAATCCCTCCACTTCGTTCTTCACAGCGTGACTATGCACAAGATCCATAATCACGGAGATGCCAGCAGCGTGTGCCTCGTCGATGAGTTGTTTCAATTCGTCGGGGGTGCCAAATCGACTACTAGGGGCGAAGAATGAACTGACATGGTAGCCAAAACTCCCGTAGTAGGGATGCTCTGCGATGGCCATAATCTGTATGCAGTTATAACCATCAGCTTTCACGCGAGGTAACACGTTTTGGCGAAATTCGTTGTAAGTGCCAACCTTCTCTGCATCTTGTGACATACCGATATGGCACTCGTAGATAAATAATGGTCCCCGTTTTGGAAGGAACGAGCGCACCTTCCATTGATAGGCATCTTTAGGTTGCCAAACCTGCGCACTAAAGATTTTTGTTTGTTCGTCCTGCACCACACGAGTTGCCCATGCTGGCACGCGCTCTCCCTGACCGCCTTCCCAGTGAATGGAGAGTTTATAGAGGTCTTCATGGTGAAGCACTTTAGATGGCAATTTCAGTTCCCAGTTTCCTGTGCCTTCGATTTTTTTGAAGGCATATTCGGGTTGTTCTGTCCAATTGTTGAACGTGCCAATCAAGTAAATCTCCGTGGCATTGGGTGCCCATTCTCGCACGACCCACTGTCGAGGTGTGCGGTGTAGGCCGAAATAGAGATGACCGTCGGCAAAGTCGCTCAGCGAACTTTTTCCTCCTGTCAGTTCGGCCATCTTCTGCAAGCAATGATCATGTCTACCCTGTATGGCCTCCTCGTAGGGCTGCAACCATTGGTCGTTTTTCACGATTTTCAAGTGGGTCGGTTTAGCCTGTCGCTTGTTGACCACTTTTTTTGTTTTCGCCGTTGTTTTCATGATATAAAAGTATTATGCTCGTTTTCGAACAATTCCCGCATTCAAGCGAGTTTATTCCTAATCGTTTCAAAAGAAGCTCAGTGCAGGCTTAAAAACTACTGCACCACTCTTCCGTAGGAGTATTCCCCCTCCTTAGTCACATTTCCGTTCGCATCATATTCCTTGTACTTACCGTGCTTTTGTCCGTCAGAATAGCTGCAATCGATACGTGTTCCGTCAGGGCGAATTTCCACGGAGTACCCCTCCTTCCTTCCGTTTTTAAATGTGCCTTTAAATCGTCCTCCAGCCGAGAAG
>CAVFOF010000069.1:5141-8011 GCA_963623895.1 bacterium | reverse complement strand
CTTTCCATTCGCCTTTATACTCGTCACCGTTTTTCCACTTGTAGGTGCCGTGACCATCCATCATGTTGTTTTTCCATTGCCCAGTGTAGGTGGCCACGCCCTTCCATTGGAAAGTGCCTTGTCCGCTTTGCTCCCCATTCAAAAAACTACCCACGTAGACATCCCCGTTAGCAAAGGTGAACTTCCCCTCTCCCGTACGCTCCCCCATGAGGTATTGCCCCTCATAAAGGTCGCCATTGCGGAATTTATAGATACCTCTGCCATCCTGCATATCGTTTTTCCACTCGCCCGAGTAGCAATCGCCATCAGCATAGGTGTAGATGCCCTTGCCCGTGCGTTGGTTTTTCAGCCAAGCCCCCTCATAGCGCGACCCATCGTTCCAGTCGAAGACGCCGCGCCCCTCCTTTTGGTCGTCCACCCAGTCGCCCTCATAATAGGCATTGCTTTGGTATGTGTATTTTCCTTTACCGTTGCGTTTATCGTTTCTCCACTGACCCGTATAGACATCGCCGTTGTAGTAGTACATCGTGCCATTACCATCCTTTTGGTCACGATACCACACGCCAACATAGCGATTATTGTTAACGGCATAAAAAGTGCCCTTTCCCGTTTTTTCACCCTTCACCCAATTGCCCTCATATCGTGAGCCATCGGCGGCTGTGAAAGTGCCTTCTCCCTCGCGCATACCTTTTTTGAAAGAGCCTTCGTAGGTGTCGCCGTTTTCGTATTGCACCCTTCCCTTTCCCGTTGGTTTGCTCCCTGCGAGTTCGCCTGTATAGATGCCACCATCCTTAAGCGTGACCGAACCCACCACTATTTTTTGTGCAAAGAGTGAACTCGTTGTTAGCAATAGGGAGGTTAAGAGTAGATATTTCTTGTGCATGTATGTATTACTTAATAGGTTCGTGTTGATTGATAAAAGCCTCAGCGCGTTCTAGGTCTTGCGGTGTATCGATTCCGATAGTTTCTACATCGGTGTATCCCACCTTAATGCGAATGCCCGCTTGCAGCCAGCGCAACTGCTCCAACGACTCACATTGTTCTAGGCAGCCTTGAGGCATCGACGTAATTCGTTGCAGCACATCTGCTCTGTAGGCATAAAGTCCGATGTGTTTTAAGTAGTTGTGATGGGCAGGCCATTCCTCTTGTGGTATACCTCGCAAATAAGGGATCACGCTACGCGAGAAATAGAGGGCATAGTTGTCGTTGCTCACCACCACCTTCGGACTATTTGGATTTTCAATCTGCTCGTAGCTAGCTTCTTTTGTGAAAGGTTTTACCAAGGTGGCGATTTCCGTTTCTGCATCGTCAAAGCAGGCTAGGATTTCGTGAAATTGCGACTCAGCTATGAAGGGTTCGTCCCCCTGAACGTTGACGATAACGTCGGCCTTTACTCCCATTTTGCAGTAGGCTTCAGAGCAGCGATCGGTGCCGCTTTTGTGATGGGGCGAAGTCATCACAGCTTGTCCGTTGAAGGCCTCTACGGCTTGCTTAATTCGTTCGTCGTCGGTAGCCACACAAAGCTGAGGGAACACCTTTGCCACACGCTCGTAAACGTGCTGTATGATGGGTTTTCCTCCCAACAAGGCCAAGGGTTTTGCGGGAAAGCGAGTGGATGCATATCGTGCGGGTATAATGGCTATTGTGTTCATGATGCTTAAGTTGTTATGTAGATTCTAGTCGAGGGGTTATTCAAAGTAGTTCTCGCCCGATGCTTTGGGCTTTGACTTTGTTGTGGTTTCAGTGCTTTCGTTCAAGTTAGCCTCTGCTCCCTCGTTATCTGTTTCGTTATTATCTTGCTGAGTGCTTCTATGTCCATAATGCTGCCCAGCGTTTTCTATGGCTTCGGGCTTCTCAAAGTCGCGTTCGGGGTCGTAACCTAGCGACTTGTTGGCATACACCTTGCGCATGTAGATAGCCCAAACGGGTAAGGCCGAAGCAGAACCCTGACCTAGTGCCATCGAGTTGAAGTGAATGTCGCGTTCAACGCCACCCACCCACACGGCTGTTACGAGTTGGGGCACGCAGCCCACGAACCATCCATCAGAGTTATTGTTGGTCGTACCTGTTTTTCCTGCAATCGGTCCTTTTAGGTCGTAGGTACTTCGTAGTCTTCTACCCGTTCCCTCATCGATTACGGCCTTCATCATTTCTATCATGTTATAGGCCGTCTCTTCGCTATATACTTCGTTGGTTCGAGGCACGAAGTCGGCTACCACATTCCCTTCATTGTCCTCAATTCGGGTCACGAGTAAGGGCGCTCTTCGAATGCCTTTTTCCACAAAGGCCGTATAGGCGGAAGCCAATTCGGCTGGGGTGATGTCGCAAGTGCCAAGACAAAGGGGCAACGAGGGTTGCATGTTGTCGTTGGCCACTCCTAGGGCTTGCAGGTCGCGCACTAATCCTTGGCCTGTGGGGTCAATTTGATACATTAGGCCTGCCGTAACCCAGTTGTTCGAGCGGCTGAGTCCCCATTTCAGCGTGACGTGCTGCCCATAGCAAGCTCGGCTAGCGTTTCGGGGACACCATCCGCCATAATTGCGTTGGGCGTTGAGGATGGTGGTTTGTGGTGTCAGCCCACCCTGCAATCCCATTGCATAGACAAATGGCTTCATGGTTGACCCGATTTGTCTGCGTCCCACCATGGCCATATCGTATTGAAAGTGAGAGAAATCAGGACCACCCACATAGGCTTTTACGTACCCCGTTACAGGGTCAATCGACACCAAGGCCGACCGCAAGAATTTTTTATAATAAAGGATGGAGTCGACAGGTGTCATCGTCACATCTACGTCGCCTCGGTAGGTGAAGATGGTCATTTGTTGTTTGGTGTGGAAAGCCTTGCTGATTTCCTCTTCTGTGGCTCCTGC
>CAVFOF010000069.1:0-5131 GCA_963623895.1 bacterium | reverse complement strand
ACTTGGTAGCGTTCCGACTGTACGATGGCCTTTCGAATGCGCCTTTTCACGTCGGCCTTGGTGAGATCTTCGCTATAAGGAAAATTGGGTGACGACTTGCGCTCGGCTTCAAACTTCTGCTGCAAGTTCTTCCCAACGTGAAGGTACACGGCCTGCTCTGCATAGTGCTGCATACGCGAGTCAATGGTGGTGAACACTCGCAGTCCGTCGGTGTAGACATCGTAGGTTGAGCCGTCCTTCTTACGGTTCTTCTTACACCATCCGTAGAGTGGATTCGTTTCCCACATCAGCGAGTCTTCATAGAATTGCTGACGCTGCCACGACTTATACTTTGAGGCATCAGGCTTATTGGCCATCATAATGCGTCGAAGGTATTCGCGCACATAGGCTCCCATGCCCTCTTTATGGTCCACCCGGTGGAAGTTAAGCTTCAGCGGTTCTTCGCAGAGACTGGTGTATTCCGTCTGCGACAACTTGCCCGCCTTCATCATTTGGTTGAGCACCACGTTGCGACGTTCACGGCAACGCTCGGGCTCACGCACGGGGTTGAAATAAGAGGGATTCTTACACATACCTACGAGCATGGCGCTCTCGGTGATAGTGAGGTCTTTGGGCGATTTTCCGAAATACACGTTGGCGGCTGTTTTTATGCCCACAGCATTGTGCAAGAAGTCGAAGTAATTCAGGTAAAGCGTAAGGATTTCCTCCTTCGTGTAGTGTCGTTCTAACTCTACGGCAATCACCCACTCCACGGGTTTCTGCACAATGCGTTGTAGGCTGGTTTCGGCCGATGAAGAGTAGAGTTGCTTAGCCAGCTGTTGCGTGATGGTGCTACCGCCACCTGCTTCTTTATGCCCTAGCAGTCCGCGCTTCACTACGGCACGCATCAAGGCTTTGGAGTCGATGCCCGAGTGATCATAAAAGCGTTCGTCCTCTGTGGCTACTAGAGCATCAAACATGTGGAGGGAGATGCTATCATAGTCAACAAACACGCGATTCTCGTTGCGCGACCAAGTGCCCATTAGCTTACCATCGGCACTAATCACTTGCGAAGCATATTTATTAATCGGGTTTTGCAGCTCTGCGATGGGTGGCATATATCCTATCCAACCTTTCTCGATGATGACAACGGCCAGAACGATAATCAGAAGGAAGGCGGCATAGGTGCCCCAGAGAATCTTGACAAACTTTTTTCTCATAAATGAAGGGTTATCGTGCTAGTGGATGGATGCACCACCCGCTTTTCGTATAATCTATGCAAATGTACAATTTATTTCGCAGACAACCTATCAAGTGCTTACATTTCTAGGCTCGTGCCATCTCATTAGGCTAGTAACGGCTGAATTTAGAAAGAGCCACAACTCGAATGCCCTCTCCATAAATAATTGAGTAGGAGGCAAACGCCCTTAGCGAACGTTTGCCTCCTACTCTTCTTATAATAGGGCATGGATATTCTGAACTTGCGTCCTAGTCTCTGTAGAAAATGTCACGAGTGTAGACTTTCTCCTTTACACTGTTGAGACAAGCATCGTAGCGGTTGGCTATGATGGCATGGCTTTGTTTCTTAAACTCTTCCAGGTCGTTAACTATACGGCTACCGAAGAACGTTGAGCCATCGGCTAGTGTAGGTTCGTAGATAATAATTTCGGCTCCTTTGGCTTTTATGCGCTTCATGATGCCTTGGATGGCCGACTGACGAAAGTTGTCGGAGTTCGACTTCATAGTCAGGCGATATACGCCAATGACGCAACTCTCTGGTTCTTCCCCATATTGATTATTGGCACTATAGTCATACCATCCAACTTTGCGCAGCACAGCGTCAGCAATGTAGTCCTTACGGGTGCGGTTCGACTCTACAATGGCCGACATCATGTTTTGCGGCACATCCTGATAGTTGGCTAGCAACTGCTTGGTATCCTTAGGCAAACAGTAGCCACCATAGCCAAACGAAGGATTGTTGTAGTGGGTGCCGATGCGGGGGTCAAGACCTACACCCTCAATGATAGCCTTTGAATCCAGCCCCTTCATCTCTGCATAGGTGTCGAGCTCATTGAAATAGCTTACGCGCAAGGCCAAGTAGGTGTTCGCAAATAGTTTCACGGCCTCAGCCTCCTTCATGCCCATAAAGAGCGTGTCGATGTTTTCCTTGATAGCCCCTTCTTGCAGCAAGGAAGCGAAGGTCTCGGCTGCTTTCCGTAGCATTTCTACGTCGGCCACAGCTTCGATGGCTTTATTATCGTCTGCAAATTCAGAGTTGTCAATCAACTTGGGATAGCCCACGATGATGCGGCTCGGATAGAGGTTGTCGTACAAGGCTTTGCTCTCGCGCAAAAACTCGGGCGAGAACAGTAGGTTGAACTTCTTTACGCCCTTTGCGGCATATTTTAGGTAGAGGTTGCGTGTGTAGCCCACGGGGATGGTGCTTTTGATTACCATCACGGCGTCAGGGTTCACTTCGAGCACTAGGTCAATCACCTCCTCCACGTGTGAAGTGTCGAAATAGTTCTTCACGGGGTCGTAGTTAGTGGGGGCTGCAATCACCACAAAGTCAGCATCGCGATAGGCTGCTGCCCCATCGAGCGTGGCCACGAAGTGGAGTTCTTTTTCCTTAAGGAATTTCTCTATGTAATCGTCTTGTATGGGCGACTCTCTGCGGTTCAGTTTTTCCACCTTCTCGGGGATAACGTCTACTGCAGTTACTTGATGATGCTGTGCTAGCAAGGTGGCTATGCTTAAACCTACATAGCCCGTTCCAGCAACAGCGATTCGAAGGTCTTTAAAGTTATTCATACGATTTTAAGTATCCTCTATATAATTTCATCAAACTGAAAAGGTAGCAAGTCGCTAACGCTTTCCACCACATAAATTTCACGTTGCCCATAAAGAAGCAAGCGAATGGGAGCCTTTGCTCGTGTCTGTGCTTCAATCAAGGCTTGACGACACACGCCACAAGGGGAAATGGGCACTTGTGTAAAATCCCCATCTGTGCCTCGTGCGGCAATCGCGATGGTTGTAATCATTTCTTCAGGATATTGAGCGTTGGCATAAAACATGGCACAACGTTCGGCACATATGCCTGCGCTAAAAGCCGCATTTTCTTGATTGCTTCCCTTCACCACTTGGCCGTTGTTCAGCCGCACGGCGGCTCCCACGCTAAAGTGTGAATAAGGGGAGTAGCTAGTGTGTGTAGCCTCACAAGCCGCATCAACCAATTCCTGCTCCGCTGGTGAAAGCTCATCCCTTCTACACGACTTGAAGGCTATCATTAATGTTCTACTTTCCATAAGTTAGATCTTATTTTTATTAGTGATTGGCTTACTCCGTAAATAGGCAATCGGGCTACCTTTTGCAAATCACTACGCAAACTTACAACAAATTATGTCAACAAGCAACTAAAAGCGTAAAAAAACGCCGATTTTGCAAAGAAGGGATAACAGAGGCTGATATTGTTTGCTAA
Organism: bacterium; assembly: GCA_963623895.1. Lineage (GTDB taxonomy): Bacteria > Bacteroidota > Bacteroidia > Bacteroidales > Bacteroidaceae > Alloprevotella. Next base: position 1,674 of record CAVFOF010000069.1, on the reverse strand, counting down.
AAATGAGTTACGAGCAGCAATTCTTCGCTGCTTTTGTTGGTAGATGGGCTTTTAGGTCGTAACTTTGCAAACGATTTAAGATATTAACTAAACTAAGATGTTTAAACGCTTCGCCGAAACGCGGCAAGCACCTAAAGACGAAAGAAACATGGAAAAGAACAACACAATCGTAATGCTTCAGTATCGTATTCAACGTTATCAAGCAATGGGAAACGGCTCAATGTGTCAGAGTCTAATTAGCAAACTAAAGAAGATACAATCTAGCCAAAACACGATGAAAGCCTAAGCGGCTTTTCTTTTTCGATTAACAATTAAAACAACCTATACAGATGGAGCAGCTCGCCCGCCAAGGAGAGTTGCTCCATTTCTATTTCCGAGCCTTCCACGTAAGGTGGTTCAGCAAGTTTTTGTTGAGTCGTTTAAGGTCGCGCCCCGTCTTCGTTATCAACGTCTCTGGCATGCGCTTCCATTCATTGAAGAAGTCGGGCACGAGCTGTAGTAAACTTTTTATTGGCAATTGTCCCACTGCGCCATCTCTAGGCTTGTCAGGATTGATTATCACGTTTAGCCCCTGCCGATGTAGCTGCACGTCAATCACGCTCCCCGTCATGAAGGGATCCCCATCAAAGTGAGCCACACCGTTACCCTCACGAGTGATGCGGAGATGGGTGGATTGAAAGGTTTTTACATGGCTGTTCTCAGGCAACGTACCCGTAAAGAGCTGAATAGCCACCTGAGGTGCTTCAATCGTGTTAAAAGGCTCCATCACCACCACGTCAAGCAGTCCATCCTTCATGCTCGCATAGGGGGCTATCAAGGCATCATTCCCATACTGTGAGGCATTGGCACAAGCGATAAGGAAGGCCTTTGAAGTCTCTCGTTCATCACCCGCCTCAATGATATACTCTTGAGGCTTGTAAAGCAGTCCCGATTTCAAAGTATTCTCCACGTAAGTCAGCAACCCACGCTTTCCAGCCGAGGCAAAACGCTCGCTAATAAAAGCGTCAAACCCTACACCGCAAGTGCAGAAAAAGGGACGATCATTAATGGTTCCATAGTCCAAGCTATGAACCACTCCCTTGTTAATAATGTCGATGGCTCCGCGCACGTTCATGGGGATGCAGAGATGGCGTGCAAGGCCGTTACCAGAGCCACAAGGGATAATTCCCAAAGCGGTCTGCGTTTCCACTATGCCACGCCCCACTTCGTTCACCGTACCGTCGCCACCCACGGCCACCACCACGTCTACCCCATCGGCTGCTGCCTCACGGGCAATCTCTGAAGCATGGCCAGCATACTCCGTGCGAACAACGCTCACCTCATACCTTATACGGTCGGTGAGCGACTCTGCCAGTTGAGCAATCTTCTGCTTGCGCTGCGTCCCCGATATGGGGTTTACTATGTAAAGGATGCGTTGCTTCATAATGCAAATTTAGCAACATTATCTTTTCCAAGCAACAGGTTGCGCCACAATCATTAAGCTTTCTACTGATTCGTCAACGGTTTGGAGCGCAAACGAAGAGGTTATCATCCGATTGGTGCCAACAAATAATTTGTGTGAGGTTTCGTTAGCAAACGGACTTATACGAAAGGAGTGATACTTATAGTTTTTCGTTCGCATACGGGCTGTTTTCCAAGTTTAATACCCCCAGTCTTTCGATGTTCTATTAAAAT
>CAVFOF010000068.1:0-10978 GCA_963623895.1 bacterium | reverse complement strand
CCTTACTATTAAATTTGCATCAGAATTACGTGACGTTTACGGACAACTCCTTTAACTAAACACGAAAATTCAAACCCAACTTATCTGTATAATGAAACGTAATTTATTACTCTTCATCCTATCGTTTGTGATGGCGGCTTCGGCGGTGGCACAGCGATATGTGGTGACTGGTAAGGCCGTGGAGGCAAAGTCGAAGAAATCGGTAGACTTTGCATCGGCCGTGTTGTTACGCCCCGATAGCACGGCTATCGCAGTGACCAACACCGACGAAAACGGCCTATTTAGCCTAAAAGGCAAAGAAAGCGGACGTTACATTGTGAAACTCTCCTATGTAGGTTTCCAACCCGTAACACGCTCTGTAGAACTCACTGAGGAAAAGGACTCTATCGACTTGGGCACATTGCTCATGCAAACTAACGATAAGGTGCTCGGCACGGCCACCGTCACTGCTACGGCAGCACGAGTGGAGCAGAAGGACGACACCACGATGTTCAACGCTGCGGCCTACCGCGTTCCCACAGGCTCTACCCTCGAAGCTTTGGTAAAGCAACTTCCAGGCGTGGAGGTGAGCGACGACGGAACCATTAAGTGGAACGGCAAAACGGTGCAGGAGTTCCTTGTGAATGGTAAAGATTTCTTCAAAGGCGATACGAAAACGGCCATGAAGAACCTACCCACCGAACTAGTGAGCAAAATCAAAGCCTACGATAAGAAAAGCGACTACACCGAGCAAACGGGCATAGACGATGGCGAAGAAACCACCGTGCTCGATATTGCCACGAAGCGTGAACTCAACGAAAGTTGGGTGTCGAACATCGACTTAGCCTATGGTAACCACGACCGCTATTCCGCTCGCTTCTTCGGCACACGCTTTACTGATAATACGCGCGTCACGGCCTTTGGATCGATGAACAATACCAACGACCAAGGCTTCGGCGGTCCTCGCGGCTTTGGCGGAGGAGGCAGTGGCTTGACGGCGAAGAAAGATGCAGGTCTCGACTTCTCTTGGGAGAATGGAAAGCAAAAGCGCGAAGCGGGACGCTTACAGTTGGGTGGATTTGCCCTCTATAGTCACACTAGTAGCGATGCGGTGAACGTGTCCAACTCCGAAACCTTCTTGCAGTCGGGCTCAACTAGTTCTTTCGCCAATAGTCAAAGCATCAACGGCTCACACAGCACGAGCGTGATGACTCGACTCCGCTTGGAGTGGAACCCCGACTCGATGACGAACGTCAACTTGCAGCCACGCTACAACTATAGCGAGTCGCACAATAGCGGCAGTTCGCTCTCGGCCACTTTCAGCGGCAACCCCTACGACGTGGATGGCATGACTACTCCCCTCGACAGCGTGTTCGCCGCAGCAGCCCTCGAGCGCAATCCCGAACTAGCTGCTCTCTTGGTCAACACCAACCAGCGACTATCGCAAGGCGATAACAAATCGCACAGCGTGTCGGCCGACCTCAACTTGGTGCGTCGCCTTTCAAGCAACGGCCGCAACATCTCGCTGCGAGCTAGCGGCGGTTACACTACGAGCCAAAGCCACTCCTTTTCCATCTCGAACATTGCTTACGCACCGTTCACTGATGGAAAGTCGGCTAACACGAGCTTCTTAAACCAATATAGCAACACCCCTGGGCGCAACTACAACTATAGCGTGCGTTTGGGCTACGTAGAACCCCTTGGCAAGAATTGGTTTGGCGAACTTCGCTACCAGTTTAGCTACAAATACAACAAGAGCAATCGCTCGCGTTACAATCTCAACGAACTGGCCGACCTGCAAGAGCAATATGGCTTGAGCAACTACGATGCCAGTTTCGGCAACACCGACGGGTATCCCACGATTGGCTCGTTGCCAACCACAGATGAGGTGCTCAACTATGTGCGCGACTTAGACAATTCGCAGTACGCTACCTATCGCTACCTCAACCACACCGCAACGCTCGGCGTGCGCTACAACTCCTCGGCCATCCGCTTCAATGCGGGTGTCGATTTCAACCCCGAGCGCACCAAAATGCACTACATTCGCGAGGGACAAGGCATTGATGTCGACACCGTTCGCACCGTGTTCAACGTGTCGCCTCAAGTGCGCTTCCGCTACAAGTTCTCGAAGACCAATCAGCTAGATATTCGCTACCGCGGTTCTTCATCGCAACCTTCCATGACCGATCTCTTGGCCGTTATCGACAACTCCGACCCCTTGAACGTATCGATGGGTAACCCAGGGTTGAAGCCCTCATGGAGCGACAACTTCCGCATCAACTACAACGGATATAATGCCACCGCACAGCGAGGCATCATGGCAAGCGTGGACGGAACCCTCACACGCAACTCCGTGACCAATCGCATGGTCTACAACGAAACGACAGGCGCACGCTACCTTCGCCCCGAAAACATCTCGGGCAACTGGAACTCACGCGGAATGTTCATGTTCAACACCGCCTTGGGCAGCCAAAAGCTCTTCAACCTTAGCACCACCTCGAGCGTAAGTTATCAAAACTCCGTGGGCTATGTGAGCAACTGGAACGGAAACAACACCTCTAGGGCTATCCATAAGAGCTACCCGCTCAACCTGATTTCGGCAGCCACCACCACGGCCGTGGCTTCGGACATGACCTACGACGACTACGACCAAATCTTCAAGAGTAGTGCTTCACAAAAGAACACGACTCGCACTTGGGGATTTGACGAGAACCTCAACCTCTCCTACCGCACCACCTACTTCGACGTAGGTTTGCTCGGAAAGCTCAATTATCAGCACGCCCGTGCCACGGTGCAGGAAAATGCTAATATGGACACTTGGAACTACGCCTACGGTGCCAGTGCCAATGTCAACACCGATTTCGGTTTGAGCATCTCAACCGACATCCGCATGAATTCACGTCGCGGTTACACCGACCGCTCGATGAACACCAACGAATTGTTGTGGAATGCACAAGTGTCGCAATCGTTCCTCAAGAACAAGGCTGCCACGCTGAGCATACAGTTCTACGACATTCTCCACAAGCAAAGCAATGTGAGCCGCACCATCAGTGCCACACAGCGCATCGACTCGTGGAACAATGCCATCAACTCCTACTTCATGGTTCACTTCATCTACAAACTCAACATCTTCCCTGGTGGAAGCAAGAAGAGTGGCAACGATGACGACGACCGTCAAGGACCTCCCGACATGCGCGGTCCTGGTGGAATGCCTGGTGGCCGTCCCTCTGGTCCTCCTCCTGGAGGCGGTGGTGGGGGACACTTCTAACAATCGCATATTTGTTCTCTCTCTATTTTTATTTTTATTATTGGAATTCTTGAAAGTTCGCCGCAGTGATGCGCCGAACTTTTTTCTTTTTTCTACAGCATGCGTAGGTTAATTCTTTCTTGCATCAATTTACCGACAATTGGCTATAGAGTGAGCGAAAACTATTAGGCAACTAAGAAGAACTATTAGGCTGGTTAGTAAATAACAATTAGGCGGCTAGAAATGTCAACGCAAAGGGCTAGAGTAATGATGCGAATGGAGAGTAGTCAGTTTCAAATAAACCCAAGATTGCTTGGTGTGATTTGCAGAAAACAGTAAATTTGTGGCGACCAAATTGCAAAGCGTTGAGCAAAGCCTGCTCAACGAAACAGCTCGTTCAAAAAACGAAATACTAATACATACACATACATTATAATAGAACAACCTATGAGTCTGAAAATTGTTGTGCTTGCAAAGCAAGTACCCGACACCCGTAATGTTGGTAAAGACGCAATGACTCCCGAGGGCACTGTTAACCGTGCCGCTCTGCCTGCTATCTTTAACCCCGAAGACTTGAATGCGCTCGAACAAGCGCTCCGTTTAAAAGAACAAAACCCTGGTTCTACCGTACACATCCTCACCATGGGGCCTCCCCGTGCCACTGAGGTCATTCGCGAAGGCCTTTACCGCGGTGCCGATGGTGGCTACTTGCTCACCGACCGTGCCTTTGCTGGTGCCGACACCTTGGCCACTAGCTATGCCTTGGCACAAGCCATTAAGAAAATTGGCGTGCCCGACATCGTGCTAGGCGGCCGCCAAGCTATCGATGGAGACACCGCCCAAGTGGGGCCGCAGGTGGCTCAAAAGCTCGACCTCAACCAAGTGACCTACGTGACGAGTGTGGACGAGGTGAAGGACGGCAAAGTCGTTGTAACCCGCCACATCGATGGCGGCATGGAACGTGTGGAAGCCCCCATGCCCATCTTGCTCACTGTGAATGGTAATGCAGCTCCTTGCCGTCCGCGCAATGCTAAACTCGTGATGAAGTATAAACGTGCCTCTGCCCCTATGGAGCGTCCCGCCGAGGGATTGGCCTATGCAGAGGAGTACGACAAGAAGCCCTATCTCACTATCGCTCAATGGAGCGTGGCCGACGTGGATGGCGACTTGCAACAATGCGGTTTGGCTGGCTCGCCCACTAAGGTGAAAGCCGTGCAGAACATCGTGTTCAAAGCCAAAGAGAGCAAACGCCTCACGGCAACCGATGCCGACGTGGAAGGCTTGGTGAAAGAGTTATTGGAAAGTCACACTATTGGATAACAGACTGATAGATACACACACAAATATGAACAACGTATTCGTTTATTGCGAAATAGATAAAACCACGGTTGAGGAGGTGTCCTTCGAACTCCTCACCAAAGGTCGCAAACTCGCCAACCAACTGGGCGTGCAGCTCGAAGCCATCGTGGCTGGTACGGGCATTAAGGGAACGGTTGAGAAGAAAATCCTTTCGTATGGTGTCGACAAGCTCCATGTGTTCGATGCTGAAGGTCTCTTCCCCTACACTTCAAAGCCCCACACAAGCATCCTCGTGAACCTCTTCAAACAAGAGCAACCCCAAATATGCCTAATGGGTGCCACCGTGATTGGTCGCGACCTCGGCCCTCGCGTTTCTTCGTCGCTCACTAGCGGCTTGACGGCCGATTGCACCGCCCTTGAAATTGGCGATTTCGACGATAAGAAGAACAAGACGCACTACGACAACCTGCTCTACCAAATCCGCCCCGCATTTGGCGGTAACATCGTAGCCACCATCGTCAACCCCGACCACCGTCCGCAAATGGCCACCGTGCGCTCTGGCGTGATGAAAGCCGAAAAGGTGAGCGACGACTACCAGGGCGAAGTAGTCTACGAAGACGTGGCTAAATTCGTACCCGAAACCGACTACGTGGTGAAGGTGCTCGAACGCCACGTAGAGAAAGCGAAGAACAACCTGAAGGGGGCTCCTATCGTGGTAGCTGGTGGCTACGGTGTGGGAAGCAAAGAGGGCTTCGACTTACTGCGTAAATTGGCTCACGAACTTCACGGCGAAGTGGGTGCTAGCCGTGCTGCGGTAGACGCTGGCTTCTGCGAACACGATTTGCAGATTGGTCAAACGGGGATTACCGTTCGCCCCAAAGTCTACATTGCTTGCGGCATCAGCGGTGCCATTCAGCACGTGGCTGGTATGAAGGAAAGCGGCATCATCATCTCCATCAACACCGACCCCGAAGCTCCCATCAACCAAATTGCCGACTACATCATCACTGGCTCTGTGGAGGAGGTAGTGCCCAAGCTGATTAAGTACTACAAGAGCAACAGTAAGTAAACCCAAGAAGACTAGAAACAACAATGGCGAACAACTATACCGATCATCCCGAACTGAAGTTCGAGTTGAATCACCCATTAATGAAGCACATCGTGGAATTGAAAGAACGCAATTTCCGCGATAAAGACGAGTTCGACTACGCTCCGCTCGATTTTGAGGACGCAATGGACAATTACGACCGCGTGCTCGACATCACTGGCGACCTCGCCGGCACCACGATTGCCGACAATGCCGAGGGAGTGGATCAAGAAGGACCGCACCACGAAGGTGACCGCGTCTACTACGCTAGCGGCACCGCTGCCAACCTTGACGCAATGGTGAAAGCTGGCCTCAACGGCATGACCATGCCCCGTCGTTATGGTGGCCTTAACTTCCCCATCACTCCCTACACCATGTGTGCCGAACTCGTAGCTGCTAGCGACGCTGGCTTCGGCAACATCTGGAGTTTGCAGGACTGCATTGAGACGCTCTACGAATTTGGCACAGAGGAACAACACAGCCGTTTCATCCCTCGCATCTGCGCTGGCGAAACCATGTCGATGGACCTCACCGAACCTGATGCTGGTTCCGACTTGCAGCACGTGATGCTAAAGGCTACCTACTCAGAAGAGGAGGGCTGCTGGTTGCTCAACGGCGTGAAGCGCTTTATCACCAACGGTGATGCCGACCTTCACCTCGTGTTGGCTCGCTCCGAGGAAGGCACTACCGACGGACGCGGCCTCTCGATGTTTATCTACGACAAAAACTCGGGCGGTGTGAACGTACGCCGCATTGAGAACAAGCTCGGCATCCACGGAAGTCCCACTTGTGAATTGGTTTACAAAAATGCACACGCTGAACTCTGCGGCAGTCGCAAGCTCGGCCTTATCAAATACGTGATGGCCTTGATGAATGGTGCTCGCCTCGGCATTGCCGCACAAAGTGTGGGCATTTCGCAAGCCGCCTACAACGAGGGTTTGGCCTATGCTCGCGATCGTGAACAGTTTGGCAAAGCCATCATCAACTTCCCCGCCGTCTACGACATGTTGGCCCTGATGAAAGCCAAGCTCGATGCTGGTCGTGCCTTGCTCTACCAGTGCTCACGCTACGTAGACATCTACAAGGCTCTCGAGGACATTGCTTGCGAACGCAAACTCGAGCCAGAGGAACGACAAGAGGCCAAGCTCTACGCCAAACTAGCCGATTCACTCACACCATTGGCTAAGGGTATGAACTCAGAATATTGCAACCAAAACACTTACGATGCGATTCAAATTCACGGCGGTTCGGGCTTTATGATGGAGTATCCCATCCAACGCTACTACCGCGACGCTCGCATCACGAGCATCTACGAAGGTACGACTCAGCTGCAAGTAGTGGCCGCTATTCGCTACGTGACCAACGGTTCTTACCTCAACCAAATGCGCGAATTCGAACAAGCTGAAGTAAGCGAGGATTTGAAGAGCATCCAAACTCGTGCTAAGGCCATGGCCGATAAGTTTGAGGAAGCTACAGCCAAGGTGAAAAAAGTGGGCGACCCTGCATTCCACGACCTATGCGCCCGTCACCTCGTAGAAATGGCTGGCAGCATTATCATGCTTCACCTTTTGCTCCACAATGCCACCGAGAATGCCGAACTATTCGGCAAGAGCGTGCGCGTCTACGCTAATTTCGTGGAAGCCGAGATTGCTAAACATCACACCTTCGTGATGAATCTTAGCCTCGACGAATTGAGCAACTATATTCAAGCATAAAACTCACATCCCTATAAACATTAAAAGGCTAACTATCAATACGATAGTCAGCCTTTTATGTTTAACTTTATAGTGCGCTCATTTCTAGAAATGCACCACAAGTTCTACGACAGCTTTGTCACGTTCGGAGGCTTTTGCTAGAGATATGTCGTCGTAAAAATACTTCTCATAATTCAAGCGGATGTCGGCATTCATTTTCTTAGCCAAGCTAAGCGTTACACCCCCCGTCACACGTTGACGTTTAGCATCGGTGAGTTTCAAGTTGCCGCTTTCATCCAACGTGCCATCGGAGTGATCGTCCATCATGTCGTAGCGACATAGAAAACTAATCTTGCGGAAAGCCTTGCGTAAGGGCTGGTCGTAGCAGATGAAAGCATCCACGGCATTCACATCGTCGAAAGAAGCGTGCGTGTAGTGCTTACGCAAATACTCCGCCTCCACCGTAAAGCGACCTTTTTGGAAGGTAGCACCCGCATCGTAGAGATACGTCTTGATGTCGTTCGGTGAAATTTGCTGCACAGAGGCTTGGAGCGTTAAACCACAAGGGAGGGCGTATTGCGCTTTTGCCGAGAAGTTGAATTGCTTCGTCCAGTAGTTTTGCTGATTAGTCAATCCCGAACCATTGAAACTTCCCGCCTCAATTGTCAAGGGCACAGAGGGCAGCGTGTAGCCAGCATACACACCCACATCGCGTACATTGCCCACTTGCTTAGCGATAAACGAGCGATTGGCAAAGTACTGCTTATGCGGCGAACGATGAGCATCAATACTGAAAGGCACACGCATCTGACCAATGCGCAAGGCAAGCCCCGTCACGGGTAACACACCAGCATAGGCATCGAGCATCTTGATTTTTCCTTCATCGGAAAGGTCAATCTCGGCCTTATAATTCACAATAGGAGTGATGAAACCATCCAATGCCACGCGAGCGGTACGCACTTCAAAGCGATTCTCGTTCTCATTCGTCTGATACTCATACTTGGCACGGATTGTTCCGCTCACTTGAGGGCGATAAGAAAATTTCTTCGTCTGCACCGAGTCGGTTTGAGCGTTAGCAGCAAGACTACAAGCGGCTAAGGCTATAAGAAAGTATTTCTTCATTTTCTTTTTTATAAAAAAGGGCGCATCGCTGACACAATAGATTGTTTCGGTCTGCGACACACCCTTATCCTTACTCTTATATAATTACATCAATTGTTCGCGATAGTGCTTATAAGTTTTGAGCATATCTTTCAACTCAACCACCATTTGGCGCATCTCTTGAGCCATGTGGAGCACAAGGGTCAGGGAGTTGAGGTTAGTGTCTTGCTTTTGAATGTCGATACCTAGGCTCTGGCAGAAATTTTCAGCCTCAGCCTTCACCTCATCGCAGCGAGCTATGAGTTTGTCGTTTTCTTCAAAACTCTGATTGCGCATGTTTTCCGAAACTGTCAGCATCAAGTTTACCAAACCGCTGCGCACACGGCAGAAGCACTCGGCTACCTCGGCATCAATCGGGCTAAAGTTGTTATCGACATGGTCGCGAGCAGGTTCAACGATGCGAATGAGACCATAGAGAAGTTGACGGAGCGAATTGTGAATCAGATGGAAATTAGTGCTTAGGCGGATAGCTGAGACGGGAGGCTGAGCGCGACGCAAACAAACGATTTCGCGTCGTCGGAGGTTCTTCAATTCGCGTTTACCTAGGGTGAGCTGACGAGCAGCTTGGCGCATAGGGCGAAGTTTTTCGTTGAAAAGGCCGTTGGTAGATTCGGTCAGTACGTTGGCATACTTGTCGAGGGTTTCTGAGATGCTCATGCTCATGTGACGGCTCAGCATGGGGATGATAGCGGTGCGGTCCTTTTCATTAAGCATTTGCAGGAAGAGCACGTCGCCCTGCTTTGCAGCTTTTTCTTTCTTTGCGAAACGTTGCTGAGAGTGGATTATGCTATAAACGCCACCAGCTACAATAATAACTACCGCTACGATGCCACCAAAATTCATGGCCAGGGCTACGAAGAAACAGGCACTGAATGCCACGCCGGCAGTGATGAACCAACCGCCAATAACGGTGAGCACACCCGTAATGCGGAACACAGCACTTTCACGGCTCCAAGCACGGTCGGCAAGCGACGAACCCATAGCCACCATGAAGGTGACGAATGTGGTGGAGAGGGGAAGTTTTAAGGAAGTGCCGAGCGCAATGAGCAGAGAAGAAACGACTAGATTGACTGAAGCGCGACACATGTCGTAGGCAGCCTCGTTGTCGACAGCCTCAACGGGCACTTGGAAGCGTTTATCAATGAAGCGAGCCACGGGAGCGGGCGTTACGTTAGCCAAGGCCGTGCCTACTGAATTGCCCCAACGCACCAAGCTGCGAGCCACTTTGGAAGAGCCGAACATCTCGTCGCCTTCGTTCTTGCGCGACAAGCCTACCTCGGTCTCCGTCACCTTGCGTGCTTTCTTAGAGGTGGCTAAGGCAAACACCATGATGGCACCAGCTGCAGCAAGGAAGTAGATGGGAGTGGAGGCCGACTCTGTGAGCGAAGTCATCATGAAGGTGTCGGTGGTGAAGCCAGCTCCGTTAGCTGAGAAGTCGAGGAAGGAAGAATAACCGGCCAAAGGCACACCGACGAAGTTGACCAAGTCGTTACCGGCAAAGGCTGTAGACAAGGCGAAGGTGCCGATGAGCACAATTACGCGGAACACGTTTACCTTCAACATATGCAGCAGTTGCATTACGATGGTCGAAACTACGAAAATGCTACCTAGAATGGTGAGGATGTGCGTGTTGAGGAACGCTTTCACGTCGCTACTCATGAAGGAAAGGTCTTTCAAGCCTTTGAAGAGCATGAAGTAGAGAATGGCGGTGATAGCAATGCCGCCGAAGATGCCAATCTTGAAACGAAGGTTCTTGTAGATGCTAAAAGAGAAGATGATACGCGTGATATACTGAATAATTGAGCCAAACACGAAGGCGATAGGCACACTGAGGAAGATACCCATAATCACTTCGAGTGCTTTTGATGTGTTGAGGTAGTCGCCCATGGTGAGTGTCATGTCGCCACCTGCTATCTTGAGCATGGTGAAGGCAAAGGCTGCACCCAATAGTTCGAACACCATCGACACCGTGGTGGAGGTGGGCATGCCGAAAGAGTTGAAGATGTCGAGCAGCACGATGTCAGTGACCATCACCGCTAAATAGATGTACATCACATCTTTAAAACTAAAATACTGCGGTGAGAAGATGCCGTGTCGGGCAATATCCATCATGCCGTTGCTCAGCACGCAGCCGCAGAACACACCAATACCGGCTATCACCACCAATGAGCGAAACTTTGCCGCTCTAGAGCCGATGGCCGAATTAAGAAAGTTTACCGCATCGTTGCTTACGCCAACCCAGAGGTCGAATGCGGCAAGAATGAAAAGGAACACTACCATTCCTAAATACATCCATTCCATACGTTATTCTTGTTTATATAAAAATGAGTGAATATTTCTTCGGTGCAAAAGTACGGTATGGATGTTGGCACGTTGTGACAATTCGGTTAAGAAAGTGTGAAGGTGGGCTTTGATGTCGCGTATATTCCAAGTTAAGTCCCTGAGCACAAGCCTATTCCGTAAGCATCCCATACAAGCCGTATTGTATACTTCCCCATAACGTACGAATTT
>CAVFOF010000067.1:0-11033 GCA_963623895.1 bacterium | reverse complement strand
GAGCTACATCCCGAATTGCGAGTGCAAAAGTACGCATTTTTTGTTTCCCTTCCAACTTTTCGGCGAGTTTTTTTCAAAAAAATAGAATTACCTCCCAGCTAAAAGCCTTTTCCATTCAGAAAAAACTAACTTTGCATCTTACACATTTTCACCTTAACATAGACAATGACTTACACCCCACACATACCTACCCACTTCGAAGCGACCATCGAGTTGCCCTCGTCGAAAAGTTTGAGCAATCGCGCCCTGCTGCTTGCGGCACTGAGCGGGAACGGCTCAAAAGTGGAGCGCGCCTCCACCTGCGACGATACCTTCGTGATGCAGCGCGCCTTGAACGAGCGCACCGACCTCATCGACGTGATGGCCGCTGGCACGGCCATGCGCTTCCTCACCGCCTACTTCTCGACCACCGAGGGCGAGCAACACACGCTCACGGGCACCGAGCGAATGCGCCAACGCCCCATCGGAGTGCTCGTGGAGGCACTGCGAAAATTGGGAGCAGAGATTGAATACACCGAAAACAAAGGCTTTCCGCCCCTCCGCATCAAAGGCCACCAACTGCGAGGCGGTGAACTCACGCTACCCGCCAATGTAAGTTCGCAATACATCTCGGCCTTGCTCATGGTAGCTCCACAAATGACCGAGGGCTTGCTGCTCACGCTAGAGGGCACGATTATTTCGCGCCCCTACATCCACATGACCATCAGCCTCATGCGCCAATTCGGAGCCGAGGTGGAGTGGGTCAGCGAGAAGCAGATCAAGGTGGAAGCTAAGCCCTACAAGCAAAACGTAGCGTTCGCCGTAGAAAGCGACTGGAGCGCCGCTTCCTACTGGTATGAGATTTTAGCTCTCAGCCCCAACGCTGAAACGAGCGTAGCGTTGCCTTGGTTGCGCAAAGAAAGTCTGCAAGGCGACAGCACCATCCGCACCTTCTTCGAGCCGCTAGGCGTGGCCACCACGTTTGACGAGCAAACGAGCCAAGCCACGCTAACAAAGACGAAGCCCACGCTGCAGCCCAACGAGGTCTACGAACTCAACCTCGTAAACCAACCCGACCTAGCGCAAACCCTCGTGGTGACTTGCGCCCTGCTGCGCCAACCTTTCCACTTCACGGGCTTGCAATCGCTGCGCATCAAGGAGACCGACCGCATGGCGGCCTTGCAAAACGAACTTGCCAAACTAGGCATTGCGCTCGGCGTGGAGGGTGACGAGGCCTTATATATATATGAGTACGACGAAGGCTCACCCCGCTACAACGGCACGTCCATCGCCACCTACCACGACCACCGCATGGCCATGGCCTTTGCGCCCGCCTGCTTGCTCTGCCCCGAATTGCAAATAGCCAACCCCGAGGTAGTGAGCAAGAGTTACCCAAGCTTTTGGGACGATTTGAAATCACTAGAAAAATAAGAAATAATGCTCGTACTGATACTTTCGCTCCTCGTCCTCGGCCTCGTGGCCTTCATCGCTGGTGTGTTGCGCAATCGTTCGCTCAAGAAGCAATTGCAGCGTGGCGAAATAAGCGAAATGCCTACCATACAAAAGGCTCGCCCCGATGGTTGCTGCGGCAAGCACGCCGTGTGTGAGAAAGAGGCACTAGCCGAAGCAATGACGCAGCCCGCCGAATATTTTGAAGACGAAGACCTCGACCGCTTCAAAGGGCGTGCAGCCGAGAGCTATGCCGACGATGAGGTGGAGCAATTCGACGAAGTGCTCACCACCCTCCGCCCCACCGAGGTGGCGGCTTGGTTGCGCTCGCTGCAAGTGCGCGGCATCGCCCTGCCCAACGATTTGAAAGACGAGGCCTTCCTCCTGATGGAAGAGGCCAACCAATCACCCGCCTAAGTTGTTATGACGATATTCACCTACGCATTCTTCCAAAATGCCCTCATCGGGGCGCTGCTAGCCTCCGTGCTCTGCGCAGTGGTGGGCACTTACGTAGTCACTCGCCGCATGGTCATTGCAGGCGGCGGCATGGCGCACGCTTCACTAGGCGGAGTGGGCATGGGAGCCTACTTCGGCTTTTCGCCCCTTGTGGGTGCTGCCGTGTTTGCCGTGCTTTCGGGCTTCGGCATCCGCTGGCTCAGCGGCAAGCGCACGGTGCGTGAGGACTCGGCCATCGCCATGCTCTGGACGTTTGGCATGTCGCTCGGCATCCTTTTCGCCTACCTTGCCCCCGGCTTCATGACCGACCTCCCCTCCTACCTATTTGGCGACATTCTCAGCATCTCCACGCTCGACCTCGTGGTGCTCTCTGCGCTCACCCTCGTGTCCGTAGGACTTTACTTGCTGCTGCAACGCCCGCTCATCAGCGTGGCCTGCGACCGCCACTTTGCTCTGACGCAAGGCCTCCCCGTCAACGCTATTGAGAACGTGATGATGCTACTCACGGCTCTCACCATCGTGGGCTGCCTCCACATGGTGGGCATCGTGATGGTCATCTCCTTGCTGAGTGTGCCGCAGATGACGGCCGCCCTCTTCGTCCACACCTACCAACGCATGGTGTGGCTCTCGGCCCTATTTGCTTACGTGGGCTGCGTGGCTGGCTTGATGCTCTCCTACTTGGCCGACGTACCTGGCGGTGCCTCCATTATTTTGATGAGCATCAGCATTTATGCCGTCTGTCGCACAATAAAAGCCGTAAAATTCAGTTTTATAAAGAAGTGAAACGTTTTTCCGCCTACATAATCCCGCTGCTCTGTCTGCTGCTAGCCGTGTCGTGTTCTACGAAGAAGAACACGGCCTCTTCGCGTTTTTGGCAATCGTTTACCACGCGCTACAACGTCTACTACAACGGCTCGCAGGCCTACATAGAGGGCGAGAAGGCTAAGCTTGAGGGCAACAAGGACAACTTCACACAGCTGCTCCCCGTGTTTCTCGTGGGCAACGAGCAGTCGCGCACCACGGGAAAGAGCAACTTCGAAACGGCCATCACCAAATGCCAAAAGGCCATCTCGCTCCACAGCATCAAACGCCGCCCCGTGGTGAGTGCCAACAAGCGCAAGGACGCCAAAACGAAGGCCTACTTGCAGCGCAAGGAGTTCAACCCCTTCCTCAAAAACGCTTGGCTCATGATGGGGCGCGCCCAATTTGAAAAGGGCGATTTCCTCGAGGCTGCCGCCACCTTCTCCTATATCACCCGACTTTATGCCACCCAACCCGAAGTGGCTTCTGAAGCTCGGCAATGGATGGCCCGCTGCTACACGCAAGAGAAGTGGTACTACGATGCCGAAGACGCCCTCAAGCGAGTGCGCCGCGACTCCACCACCACCCAAACGCTGCGTGAGGCCGACGCCACACAAGCCGACCTACTGCTGCGCCAAGAACAATTTGCCGAGGCTCTACCCTACCTCCAGCGAGCCGCCCGCTACGCTAAAGGCAGCTATCGCCAAGCCCGCCTCTACTACCTTCTCGCTCAAGTCAATCAGCAACTAGGCAACGACAAAGCGGCCTATGCCGCTCTGGGCAAATGTCTGAAAAAAAGCCCGCCCTTCGAGTTGGCCTTCAACGCCCGCATTCTGCAAACCGAGGTGTTGGCCGAGCAAAGCAGTCAGCGCAGCAGCATGATTAAGAAATTGCGCCGTATGGCTCACAGCAGTAGCAACAAGGACTACCTCGACCAAGTGTATTACGCCCTTGGCAACATCTATCTCACGCAAAGCGACACCGCTGCCGCCATCTCGGCCTACGAGCAAGGGCGCGAAAAGAGCACGCGTAAGGGCATTGAGAAAGGGGTGTTGCTACTACGCTTAGGCGGAGTGTATTGGGATCAGCGACGCTTCGACAAGGCGCAAACGTGCTACACCGAGGCCATCGGCCTCATCAACAAGGAGCGAGAGGATTACGAGGAAATCATGCGCCGCTCCAAGGTGCTCGACAAACTCGTGCCCTACACTTCGGCCGTGTATCTGCAAGATAGTCTTCAAGAACTGTCGCGCATGAGCGAAGCCGACCGCAATGCGGCCATCGACCGTGTGATTGAGGCTTTGAAGAAAAAGGAGGAAGAGGAACGTAAAGCGAAGCGCGACTCGGCCGCCCAAGCTCGTGCCAACGAGAATGCGCAGAACGGCAATGCTGGAGACAATAAATCGACAACCAACACCACGCAGCAAACGCAAGGCAACAAGGCATGGTACTTCTACAACCCCTCGCAGGTGATGCAGGGCAAGCAGGACTTTGCCCGCCGATGGGGCAAGCGTGCCAACGAGGACAACTGGCGACGCAGCAACCACACCGTGCTGAAGAACGTCGACGACGAGGGCTACGACTATGCGGCAGAGGACTCGCTGCAAGCCGTGGCCGACTCACTAGCGCAAGCCGAACAAGGAAGGGAGGGCGAACAGCCCGACTCCGTGGAGAACGACCCGCACCAACGGGCTTACTACCTGAAGCAAATCCCCTTCACCGAGGAGGCCAAGGCCGAGTCGGACAAGATTATCATGGACGGCCTCTACAACGCGGGCATCATCGAGAAGGACGACCTCGAGGATTTCCCCTTGGCCGCCTCCACCCTAGAACGGCTCACGGGTCACTACCCCGACTTTGAGCAACTAGCCGATGCCTACTATCAGCTCTTCCTGCTCTACTCCCGTTGGGGCAAGGCCGACAAGGCCGAAGAGGCTCGCAGCTACTTGGCGCAACACTTTGCCGACAACGAGAGGACAAAGGTGATAACCGACCCCAACTTCGAACTCTACGCTCGCTACGGCAAGCAGATTGAGGACTCACTCTACACGGCCACCTATCAAGCCTACCGCCACCGCGACTCCGTGACGGTGAACCGCAATTTCCTCACCTCTACCACCAACTTCCCCAACGGCCTCAACCGAGCCAAATTTATCTTCGTTCATGCCCTTTCGCGCCTAGCCACAGCCCCCACTCAAGAGCTGATTGAGGAGCTGCGTGAACTCGTGAGCAAGTTCCCCGACAGCGACGTGAGCGAAATGGCGGGCATGATTGTGAAGGGACTAGAGGAAGGCCGACAGCCCGGCTCTGGCACCTTCGACCTCGGTTCGCTTTGGGATCGCCGCACCGCAGGAGCCGATGCCGCCCTCGACGAGAGCACAAAGGCTCGACAGTTCACCGATGAGCGCACCGCCCCCTACCTCTTCGTCCTAGCCTACCCCACCGACTCTATCAGCGACAACCAGCTGCTCTACGAAATGGCTCACTTCAACTTCACCACCTTCGTCGTGCGCGGCTTCGACATGAGCATTGTCAAAGAAAAGGGCCTCAACAAGTTTATCGTAGCTGGCTTCAACTCCTACGACGAGGTACACGCCTACGCTCAGCGCGTCTTCCGCTCCAAGGAGTTGCTCCCCCTCATGCAAAAGGGCAAGGTGCTGCTCATCTCGAAAGCCAACCTCGAACTCGTAGGCACGGCGTTCAGCATCAACGACTACCAAAAGTTCTACGACGCCCACCTCGCTCCCATCAAACTGCCCGACGCGCAGCCCATGGAGCAAGCCCCCATCGAGCAACACTACGAGGACGAATACTCCACTGAAGAACTGGAGCGACAAAACAACAACTCATCCACCAACGACGACGAGGGCGAATGGTATTAAATCGCCCCCACATCCCCCATGGACATATCCCCCTTCTCCTCCCCACTCTATCTGCTAGCCAAGCCCGCAGGCTCCCGCTGCAACTTGGCCTGCAAGTATTGTTATTATCTAGAAAAATCGAAGCTCTATGCCGACTCGCCCCGCGAGGTGATGAGCGACGAACTGCTCGAAAAGTTCATCCACGACTACATCGCTGCACAAACCATACCACAAGTGCTCTTCACTTGGCATGGTGGCGAAACCTTGATGCGCCCGCTCAGCTTCTACCGCAAGGTGGTGGAGCTACAGCGCAAGCATGCTGGCGGACGACAAATCGACAACTGCCTGCAAACCAACGGCACACTGCTCACCGACGAGTGGTGCCGCTTCTTTAAAGAGCACAACTGGCTCGTAGGCGTGAGCATCGATGGGCCTCAGGAGTTTCACGACGAATATCGCCGCAACCGAGCTGGCCGCCCCTCGTTCAACCAAGTGATGCAGGGCATCCGCTTGCTCAACAAGCACCAAGTGGAATGGAACGCCCTGGCCGTGGTCAACGATTTCAACGCCGACTATCCGCTCGACTTCTACCACTTCTTCAAGGAAATAGGCTGCCACTACCTACAGTTCACCCCCATCGTGGAACGACTGCAAGCGCATGCCGACGGGCGCACGCTAGCCGCCGTTGACGAAGCGGGCGAGGGCGGACTGATGGAGTTTAGCGTCAGCCCAGAGCAGTGGGGAAATTTTCTTTGCACAATTTTCGACGAGTGGGTGCGCCACGACGTGGGCAAATATTTCGTGCAACTCTTCGACTCCACCCTAGCCAACTGGATGGGACAGCAGCCAGGCATCTGCACGCTGGCTCGAACCTGCGGCCACGCTGGAGCCATCGAGTGGAACGGCGACGTCTACTCGTGCGACCACTTCGTGTTTCCCCAATACAAACTTGGAAACCTACAGACCGACACGCTCATCGACATGATGCACTCGCCCCGTCAGCACGCCTTTGGTCAAGCCAAGCAAGCCTCCCTACCGCGTCAGTGCAAGGAGTGTAGCTACCTTTTTGCCTGCAACGGCGAATGTCCGAAAAACCGCTTCTGCCGCACGGCCGATGGAGAGTCTGGCCTCAACTACCTCTGTCAGGGCTACCACCAATTTTTCGCCCACGTAGCCCCCTATATGGACTGGATGAAGCAGCAACTGCTCAACCAAAGCCCCCCCGCAGCCATCGTCGACCTGCTACAACAAGACCCCCATTTTTTTGACAACTAATAGCTCATCATAAACGCATGAACAAGCAAGAATACAAGCGAGCCAACCTCGAGTGGCTGGCCGCCAAAGCCCAAGAAGAGGGCGTGAAGCCCTTGGGCAAAAACATCTACTACAAAGTGCTAGCCGAGGGACGCAACGACCAACGCCACCCCACGCCGCGCAGCATCGTCACGGCTCACTACACGGGCTGGACTATCAACGGCAAGAAGTTCGACAGCAGCCGTTCGCACGCCCCCCTAGCCATCCGCCTCTGCGACCTCATTGAGGGCTGGATTGTAGCCATGCAAGCCATGTGCATAGGCGACAAATGGGAGGTCTACATCCCCTCAGAAATGGGCTACGGAAAGTTCTCCCAACCAGGCATCCCCGGTGGCTCTACGCTCATTTTCGAAATTGAGTTGCTCGGCATCGCTTAAACATCTGTTTGAAGCTGATTGAGCCTTATTCGAGGTCGAATTTCATCCTCATTCTAGACTCAAACAAGCCCCTTCTAAGACTAAATAAACCTCGTTCTAACGCTAATTAGGAGTGGAAGGAAGCGAGCTAATTGCCCGTCAAGCCCCACTCCTTATTAGGCCGTTAGTTCTCACTATTAGACCACTAGGGAATAGCATATTTCCGTTTTCAAAATGGACTGATGAATGGAGCTATCATACTGGGAAAGAATACAGAAACGAGCAAAGGTCACAACAATAGTTACAGCAAAGATACGACCAATGTAAATGATTGATTATATACAGTTTATCAACTCAAGAAATTAGATTTACAGCAAAGGTTACAACAACAATAAGAAAAGAATAAGATATAATAACCCCCTATATCCCCCTACGAGGGGGAGAAACGCCCCCGTGCGTTCGCATGCGAGAGGGGAAGTTGTAACGAACAAAAACACTACTGGCTCTTCCCAATGCCCTCGACAT
Source organism: bacterium (assembly GCA_963623895.1). Lineage (GTDB taxonomy): Bacteria > Bacteroidota > Bacteroidia > Bacteroidales > Bacteroidaceae > Alloprevotella. The sequence continues at coordinate 3,292 of CAVFOF010000067.1, read as the reverse complement.
AGCCCAAGCAGAGAAGAGATTTGCTCAACTCGATTTTTTCCGTACATTGGCAAGAGCTTCCACCTCCCCCTACTAACCCCCTAACAATTACGCAGAACATAAAAAAAAGCACTGAAAAACAAAAATACGCAAACTTCGTTGATAATTTTGCCACACAAAGTTACCAAATGTAGAGAAATTCGTAACTTTACCGCGCAAATGAGCTGCAAGCCGCTAAGTCTCAGCGTCGGCGAATAGCCATGAGACTCAAAAGCTTTCCATTCCCCTCATTTGCTTCTCCACAACACCTTGTGACTAGAACAACACACCTTGTGGCTACAACAGTGCTCCGTGTGTCAATCGTCGAAACACAACATAAAATCATACGTCTTTTCAAAATGAAAAAGTTTCTACTCCTTTTGACTTGCCTCCTTGCGTGGAGCGCAGCAAATGCAGAGGTAAAGCTCAACTCATCAACGAAGTACCGACTTAGCTGTAAATACTACAACACAAACGGTGCTGGCTCAGTGGTGTTGGGCAGCAATCACTACTCAAGTGCCGAGATCTACTACGACACGAGTTCAAGCTACTCCGACGACAGTTGGTGGTACATCAAGAGCGTAAACGGCAACTACGTGTTTGTCAATGCGCAAAGCGGACAATACCTGGCCTTCACCACCAACCGCGTGTCGGGACAGACAAAGGGTCTCACGCTCGTGAGCAGCAATAGCGGCACGGACTGTGAGTGGACCATCAACGAGGCTAGCGACGGCTATGTCTACATTCAAAATGTGTATGCCGAAGGAGCCGTGTTCAACCTTCGCACCGACGGCACCTACCTGCTCGGCACCTACAACAGCGGAGGCGACGACAACAACGAACACTTCAAAATCTACGACGAACAAGGAAAAGACGTGACCAATGGCGACGGCGGCGATGGCGGCGACGGCGGCAACACCGACACCGACAACGACTACCTAGCCAACACCCACGGACAAAACGCATTGGGCGAATACTGGGAGCGCACCCACCTCTCGCAACCCGTGGTCTACACCACCAACACGAGCAACCCCGTGCTCTACAGCATCATCAACGTGCGCAGCGGACAATACGCCATGGCACAAAACAGTCTGCTCCTACAGGACGAGAAAGCAGACAACCGCACCCAGTTCTACTTCGTGCAGAGCGGCACTGGCACGCAAATCTACACAGCCTCGGGTCAATACGTATCGACCAACTACAGCACCAACAAAGCCTATAGCAGCTCGACCAACGCAGCACTATCCCTAGGCAGCGGTTCGACCTCCGACAACATTTGGGGCATCACTTGGGGCAGCGCAGAGGAAAGCGGCATCACCTACAGCGGCTATGCCCTCCAAAAACTCGACAACCTCTCCTCATCGAGCAACGACGGCTGGGGCTGGGGCGGCTACAACTCACAAAGCTCCTACCTCTACTGGAACGATTACAACAAAGGCTCCTACGGCCGCATGATTGGCCTCTACGACCTCGACGCAGGCTCTACCTTCGTGTTTGCCTCGTCCGACCTTCGCCACGCAGCCTACCTCCAAGAGCAAGGCATCGACTTCAACATCGACGTGAAGCCCACCTCCCTGCAAGGAGCGGTCGACTCGCTCATCTTAGGCGGCAAAGAACTGGTATACGAAGCCACCAACAAGGAATACTGGGCCGTGCTTCCCGAATCGCTGAGAGAGGGCGGCAACTACACAACCAACTTCAGATATCACCTCAAGCCTGGCTACAACACAGCCGACTACACCTTCACCCTCAACGGCCAAACGCCCGACGAAGACGGCAACATCATTCTTGAAAACGTAGACTGCGCCACGCTCTACCCCATTGTGATGAGCAATGCCGACGAGAGCGTGAAGTTTGAAACGAACCTGCGTTTCACCTTCCTGCCCATCGTAGAGGTGAACCATGCCAACATCTCACAAAGCTACTACAACACGGGCACCATCCGCGTGACCGACCCCACCAACTCCCTTGGCTACGACTCGCTCTTCATAGCCGCCTTCAAGTATCGCGGAGCTTCAGCCAGCAACTACCCCAAAAAATCGTACGCCATCAAGCTCTACGATAGCGAGGGCAACTCCGTCGACCGCAAATTTCTCGGCCTGCGTAAGGACAACAACTGGATTCTCGACGCCATGTACATTGACCGAGCCTGCATGCGCAACCGCGTGGCCACCGACCTTTGGAACGACTTCGCCGTGAAACCCTACTACGGCGACCGCGAGAAGAAAGTGCGCACCGGCACCCGCGGTCACTTCGTTGAGGTGTTTGTCAACGGCAAATACCATGGCCTCTACTGCATGACCGAGAAGATGGACCGCAAGCAGCTGAAACTGAAGAAATTTGTGGACGCCACAGAGTCGGCCTCAGGCGTAGAGGAAGTACACGGTCTGCTCTACAAGTCGAACAGCTGGAGCTACGAGACCTTCATGGGTCACGAGTCGGACAACAACACGATGACCTACAAAACTCCCTCGAGCTACTACAACTACCTCGGCTCTGAGACGTGGGGCTCATTCGAGTTTAAATACCCCGACTATCAAGACGAAGCCGTCGACTGGTCACCGCTCTACAACGCCGTCAACTTCATGGCCACCACCCGTTCACAGACGAGCTTCGACAACAACTTTGAGGAGTATTTCGACTACCCCATGATGCGCGACTACTACCTCTTCCTCGACCTACTGCTCGCCACCGACAATCATGGCAAGAACATGTACTACTACGTCTACGACCTGCAAGGCGAGGAAGGCGGCAAGCTCTCGCTCGCTCCCTGGGATCTCGACGGCACCTTTGGCCAAGATTACTATGCCATCACCTCGAAGACGAGCCTTGCCAGCACCGACTACGACACCTACGTGCAGCAAAACGAACACGGACAATACACCCCCTTCCTCCGCTTGAAACTCAGCACGAAGTATAACTGGATAGCCGACCTCAAAGCCCGCTACGCCGAGCTCCGCATGGCTGGTCTTTTCTCGGGCGAGAAGATTGCCGAACGCTTCGCCACCTACGCTCAACTCTTCGCCGACAGCCATGCCGACGAGCGCGAGCAAAAGAAGTGGAAGAAATACCACACCGCCCTGCAAGACGGTGCTACCTACGCAGAGGATTGGATTGTGAAGCGCATCGCCGCCCTCGACACGAAGTATGGTTTCGACTCCTCGCTCACCAATATCAACGAACAAGTGGCCGAAAGCTACTTCACCGCTGAAGGCTCGCAAGCCTGCATCTACATCAACTCGGGCAAGCCCTGCACCGTGCGCATCTACAATAC
>CAVFOF010000066.1:0-11135 GCA_963623895.1 bacterium | reverse complement strand
ATACTCTGCACAGATAGAGATGTTCTGGAGTCGATGGATAGAAATGGTTGGCGGGCTAACAAAGGTTTTTCAAAGGGTGTTATAAAGGCCATTCTGAAACCCTTATAAAGGCCGTTCAGAGGAGGCCAAGTTTTGAGAACGTTGAAGGTTAGTAAATTATATAAAAAAGTTCATTTAGCTGAATGGCTACACCTCACTCGTTGTGTCGTTGAAAGAGCTATTTTTGACTTGTTTGCGGCGTTGTGGTTGAGGCTAGGCATAAAGTTATGGCGAATTTTCTTTCGTCCTCGCAATTCAAACACTAACTTTGCAGAAGAATAGTGCGGCCGTAGATGCTGATAGAGCAGAGGCCACTTTGAAAAGTACATTACCCTTGGGGTGGGATTATGCATCTCCGTCCCCCTCCTTTTTACATCGTAGATTATGCAAATAAAATCAGCCGAGTTCTTAGTGAGCAACAGTCGGGCCGACCAATGCCCTGCCACCGATAAACCCGAATATGCCTTTATCGGACGAAGCAACGTGGGAAAAAGCAGTTTGATAAACATGCTCACGGGGCGCAAGGGATTGGCCATGACCTCGTCGACACCTGGCAAGACGATGCTTATTAACCACTTCGTTATCAACGAGGAGTGGCTGCTCGTGGATCTCCCAGGTTATGGCTACGCTAAGCGTGGACGCCGAGAGGTGGACTTCCTGAAGAAACTTATCAGCTACTATGTGATCAACCGCTCGGAGCTGACCTGCCTCTTCGTGTTAATCGACTCACGCCTCACACCGCAGAAAATCGACTTAGAGTTTATTCGCTTTCTTGGAGAGAACGGCGTGCCTTTCGGCCTTATTTTCACCAAAGCCGACAAACCAAAACAAGGGGAACTGAAGAAAAACGTGAATCTCTTTCTCGACACCTTGCGCAAGGAGTGGGACGAACTGCCGCCTCATTTCGTTACGAGTAGCGACAGCGGACGCGGCCGCGAGGAACTGCTAGCTTATATCGACGACATCAACAAGCAACTCAAAGCCTAAGTAACGAGTCGAAAAAAATCTTTATATTTACTATCCAATGCGGGTTATAAAAGTGGAACCTAACGACAACGACAGACAATGGGGGACAATAGGCTTCGCCTTGTAGTAATTCTATGTGGATTCCCCTTAAGAAAAAATTGTCAGCTATTGTCGTAAAAAAACATAGAAAGACTTTCATTTAGAGAAGTCCTAAAAGAGTCGTTTTTGTCGTTTGATACTGTTAATATGCTTAATCTTCCCGCCTTGTGTATCGTCAAGAACCCCATGTTTTCCCTGTTTCGCTCCCAACGCTATAGTGTAGCCCTCGTGGTGATAGCCCTCATCTTGTCGGCTCTATCGCTCGTCTACTCCCACACGCTGACTCATCGGCTCTATGAGGAGGAAGTGGGCAAGATGCAGGTGTGGGCCGAAGCGATGCAGTCGCTCACCACGGCCGACGAAACCACCGATCTTAGTCTCGTGTTGAAGGTGATTAATAGCAACAACACAATCCCCGTGGTAGTGTCCGATTCCTATGGCAACATTTTGGCTTGGCGCAATCTGAACCCCGAACCTCAGGACAAAGACTCACTAACCACTTTACAGCAGGAGGCAGAAAATATTCGGCGGAGGGGCGAAACGATGAAGGTGGCTCTCACTCCCATGCCAGGACAAAAGGCTACTGATTATCTCAGCGTGGCGTATGAAGAGTCGGTGTTGCTGCGCCAGCTTACTCTCTATCCCTACTTGCAGCTAGGCGTGGTGGGCGTGTTCTTCCTCATCGCTATAGTCGCCTTGCTCGCCTCGAAGCGGGCTGAGCAGAACAAGGTGTGGGTGGGGCTTTCGCGCGAAACGGCGCATCAGCTAGGCACGCCCATTTCCTCGCTTATGGCTTGGAGTGAGGTGTTGCGTGAGAGCTATCCCGACGACGAATTGCTGCCCGAAATGGATAAGGACGTGAAGCGTTTGCAACTCATTGCCGAGCGTTTCTCAAAGATTGGTTCGGCTCCCGAACTGAAGGAGCAGGACGTTCGTCCCATCGTGGAGCGCATTGCCGACTATTTCGAGCGACGCACCTCGCAGCGAGTGACGATTCGCGTGGAATTACCCACAACCATCGTGAAAGCGCAGGTAAATGCTCCCTTGTTTGAGTGGGTGATAGAGAACCTTTGTAAAAATGCCATCGATGCGATGCAAGGGGTGGGTAGCCTTACGTTGACCTTGAAGCCTCGGGCCGTGCAGCGGCGGAGCAAGCAGTACCTTCAAATCCTCGTGACCGACACGGGTAAGGGCATTGCCCACAATCGTTTTAAAACGGTGTTTAAACCTGGCTTCACCACCAAAAAGCGCGGATGGGGCTTAGGCTTGTCGTTGGCTAAGCGCATCGTGGAGGAGTATCACCACGGACGCATCTACGTGCTCAGCAGCAGAGTGGGGAAGGGGACGACCTTTGCTATAGAGCTAGAAGAAAGCCGTGGGTAGTGCAGGGGGGCAGAGGCTTTGGCTTATAGACACGAAAAAACGCAACTTCTAGACATAAAAAAACGCAAGAGGACTTCTCATCTTCTTGCGTTTTTCCGATTGCTTTTTACTTGTTGCTGTCTTCCCAAGCTTGCCATTCCTTCATGGCTTCTTTCCAGTCGGTGGTCTCGTTGGTTGAGGCTTCGCTAGCTTGTCGCGCTAGGTCGTGGGCACGATCACGGGCTCGTTTGGCCTTCATGTTGGCGATGGTGGCCTCGTCGAGAATGAGGATGATGCGGCGGCGAAGTGCTTCATCGAGTTCATCGGGGCCAAAGGCCTTGCCCGGTTCGTTGAAGTCGGAGATGTTAAATTCGTAGACCGTGCGCAGTTCGTGGCGAATTTGTTTCTGCCCTAGGCGGTTGGCCTTGTTCTTTAAGCCTAGCAAGCGGCGTATTTCCTTAATCTCTGATTCGGAGAATTTGTTTCTTCCCATTGATTATAGTGTGTGGTTCTTATTTGGGGTGAGGGTGAATCGGTTCTGTCTAGAGGGTGAGGTCTCTAGGTTTATTCAAAGTCTGTTTTTCAGACCAATCTTTCGCAGTTGTTTTATAATCCCAGTTCTTTCACGAAGGCTTCCGCCTCGTGTAGAGTGTTGAGTTTTCCCACGTCGAGTAGCTTCAAGTAGGGTTGCAAGTAGCCCTTGATGTTGAGGCGGGCGCATTGCTCTAGGTAGAAATCCATGATGGGGAAGGCTTCGGGGTAGCTTTGCATCACGGGGTGCAAGCTCGGCGAGAAGAGGTGAATGCCTGAGAAGGCATAGCGGTGAAGTCGCTCTGGGCAGAGGTCGGGGTAGGGGGAGCGCACCTCTCCCGTGGCTATGTTGGTCCAACCTTTGAGTTGCATCTCGTCGTCGAAGAGCAAGTAGCGTTGTGTGGTGCGTTCGCTCACCATCAGGGTGGCATCAGCTTGCTGGTTTTGCTCGTAGAAGGCTCGCAGCGGGGCATTGCTCAAGATGTCGACGTTGTGGATGAGGATGGGTGAGGCCTCATCGGTGGTGAAGAGGGGGAGGGCTTGGCGAAGGCCACCGCCCGTGTTGAGCAGTTGCTCGCTCTCGTTGGAGATGCGCACGGGGATGGGCCACTCGTGGCTCTCTACGTAACGGATGATTTGTTCGGCAAAGTGGTGTACGTTGACCACCACCTCGGTAGCACCTTGGGCGATGAGATGGTGCAGCACGATGTCGATGAGTGGCCGATTGGCCACGGGCACCATCGCTTTGGGCATGGTGTCGGTTAGCGGGCGTAGGCGAGTGCCAAGGCCTGCGGCAAAGAGCATTACTTTCATGTGGATAAGTAACGAGTCAAATTTATCTTTATATTAACTACCCAAGCGGGTTCTTTAATGGATGCTACCCACTGTGAGTTCTTTAAATGGATGCTAACGACAATAGTAGACCATGGGGTAATTAGGATCCGCCTTGTGAAAATAAAATAGTTCTATTTAGGGCAAGTTTTAACGCAAATGCAATACTCTTATCTAATATCCCATCCTCTGCCATATCACAATTGTACATTATCCATTGTACATTATCCATTATCCATTGTCCATTATCCATTGTACATTATACTTTATCTTCCCTCCCTCGCTTAGAAATGAAATGTGCAGACACGCTAGGGGAGGAGTGGACTTCCCGCTTCGCATCTGCACACTTCCTAAGTGTTGGTCGATTAATTGTGGTATCTTACGTAGGTCACCTGTAGCTGTAGTCGGTTGGGGTTGGCAGTGCCGTCGCTTAGCTTTTCGGGGCCACCCTCAATTTTGGCAGAGGAAAGTCCAAGCTGACTCTTTACGCTGCGCAGCACGCTCGTCGTGGTGCCATAGGTGCTGGTCGACTGGGTGTAGGTGGCATCTACGGGGAGCAACATCACCTTGTTCCAATTGGGGTGAGTCTCTTGCCATACCTTATACTTGGCTTGACGCTCGACATAGCTATCCTTGGCCGTTACGCCCGATTGCTGGTCGCGCTCGGCCTTGATGTGTGAGAGCAAGGGGGCGATGTTTGAGAAGGTGTAGTAGTTGGCTGTTGATGAGGTGCTACTGCTCAGGTAGGTCGTTTCCGCATCAGGCAGTTGGCTCGTTTCAAAGAAGGTATTCACGCTGTCGGTGCGCACGAGAAACAGCTGTTGAGGGGCAGGGAATAGGTTGTCGTAGTCCTCATTGTTCATTTGCTGATAGTGTACAATAATCTTGGCAGCGTTGATGCTATCGTTGTAGTGCTCGCCCGCTGTGCCTTCGATGATGTGGTCTACGGGGATTTCAAGTTCAGTGAAATAGCCTGCGGGCGATTTGATGCGGGTGCATCCCTCGTCAGCGTCGATGGTGGCTAGTTCGGTGGTTTCTTGTGTGCCGCCTTCGTTCTTGATGAAATTGGCTTGGAGCACTTCCTCCGTTCCGCCAAAGATGACTTGGCCGTCGACAATCGTGTCGTTGCCAGCCGTGGTGGTGTCGTGGTAGCGGAAGTAGACGTTGAGTGACATCGTTGAGGTCTTAATCAGCGACCCCGTTCCTCCCACGCATTGAAAACTGAAGCCTGGACACACGTTGTGAATGAAGCTATAAGAGTTTTCAAAATTCTCGGGGTGGTCGTAGTAGGCGTTCATGATTTGCGTGCCATACTCTACGGGCAGTTTCACCTTCACTTGGCGTAGGTATTTCAGTCCGTTGTTGAGCGAGTCGGCTAGCGTGAGGTCTTTCACGGCGTAGCTCAGCGTTTTGTCGATGCCTCCTTGCTTGATGTATTGATTGGGATCGAGGTTTGAGTAGTAGCTTTCGCCTTCTTCTAGAATTTTGTCAAAACCCAATTCTTGCACTCGTAGCTTCATGGTGGCAAGTGAGTCGCCCACGAAACTTGAGATGTACACCCTTAGGTCGCACGAGTCGGCTTCCACCGTGCCGTTGGGCAGATAGAGCTTGCTATCCTTGCTTGGAAACTTTTTGTTGTCGCAGTGATATTGAGCTAGGAAGCCAGAGGTCGTTTTGATGTTGAGCACGGGGTCAACAATGCTTCCCAAGTAGCATGAACTCGTGTTGGCCAGCACGGCATCAGCTTTTACCGTATGGCTGTTGACGTAGAAGAGCGAGTCGATGGCCGACACGCGGTCGATGTCGGGCATTACGTCGTTACCAATGGATGAGGTGCTGTCGTCGCAACCCACTAGGGTGAGAAGGCTGAGCAGTAAGAGATAGGAAATCTTTTTCATCGTAAGAGTGAGAAAAGTCCATGTACGCAACAGTATAAACATGGGACGAACATGGACTTTCTCTATTTTTTTTCTTTGTGAAGTGTAGTAGGGGGGGGTTACTCTTCTTCGCCTCCTGCAATCTGCTCGATAAATGCCTTGTAGGCAGCGGCCTTTTCCTCATCAGCGGGTGCTTGGAGGATGGGCACGTTCTTACTCTTGGCAAATTCAAAAACCTCGGGCAGTGCACCAGCTTCGCCTTCAATCACGCCATCGCTGAAGGCTACGGCCAATCGGCCTAGGCTGTCGGGCAAGGTGAGATCTACGCCAGCTGCGTTGGCCAGTTTGCCGTTGGTCTTGCGGAATTCCAAGCATTCGGCAAACCGCTCGGTCAGTGTGGCATTGGGCAACTCGTTGTAGAGCGAAGTGACCACTTTGGCATGAGCGAAGGGAGGGTCTTCGTGGTAGGCGGTCTTGATGTAGAAAGGCACTACGGCCGAAATCCAACCTTGACAGTAGATTACGTCGGGACACCAGCGTAGCTTTTTCACCGTTTCGAGCACACCGCGAGCGTAGAACACGGCACGTTCCACGTTGTCGTCGTATTCCTTGCCTTCTTCGTCGGCAAACATGGCGCGCTTGTGGTAGTAGTCGTCGTTGTCGATGAAGTAGACCTGCATGCGGGCTGCTTGGATGGAGGCTACTTTAATGATGAGTGGGTGGTCGGTGTCGTCAATGATGATGTTCATACCCGAAAGGCGAATTACCTCATGTAGTTGGTTGCGACGCTCATTGATGATGCCCCATCGAGGCATGAATGTGCGTATTTCGCAGCCTTTCTCTTGCAAGGCTTGGGGCATTTTTCTACCATCGAGAGCCATTGCGCTCTCGGGTACATAAGGAATCATTTCCTGAGTGATGAACAATACTTTCTTCGACTTCATTTACTTTATTGGTGTTAAGCACGCCTAAGCCTCGTTTTCATTTGTTACTGTTTTCGTCTAGCCTCTCTTCTTTTCTAGCGCAGCTATTAGTCGTTAGGCCTTTGTTCTGTTTTTTTTGAAGGGAGCGGCCGAGGTAGTGCTTTTGTTAAAACAGATGACGTGTGCTTTCCTTGCATTAAGCAGTGATTGATTTAGGGCTTCGATTCATTCTAAAAGAATGTGCAAAAGCGTGCACACACCAACTCTGCGAGTGCAAAGTTAATAAAAAAAACACGGATGGGGAGCGTAAGTGGCTAGTTTTAAGCGTTTTTGTGGGAATATCGCATTTTTCATGCGCAGAAAGGCTCAATAATTGGCAAATATTGTGTTATTTTGCACGTTCAAAAAGCGAGTAGCTAGTGTGTGCGCTCCTCGGGGCTTTTCTCGAGGGTAGGCGAAGCGTGGCTATCGCTTCCGAAAAAGTTAGTTAAAGAAATGATTGTTTTTCATACGAAGAACGACCTTGAGGCTGCGCTTTCCGAGGCTCGCACTCAGGGTCATAAGGTTGGCTTGGTGCCCACGATGGGTGCTTTGCATGCAGGCCATGCGTCGCTCGTGGCTCGCTCAGTTGCAGAGAACGATGTTACGGTGGTGAGTGTCTTTGTCAATCCCACACAATTTAATGATAAGACCGACTTGGCCAATTATCCTCGTACGCTCGAGGCCGATTGCCAGTTGCTAGATAGCTTAGGAGCCACTTATGTGTTTGCCCCTAGCGTGGAGGAAGTTTACCCCGAACCCGACACCCGTCAGTTCTCCTATCCTCCCATCGATACCGTGATGGAAGGGCCACGTCGCCCTGGCCACTTTAATGGAGTTTGCCAAATCGTAAGCAAACTCTTCTACATGGTGCAGCCCGACCGTGCTTACTTTGGAGAAAAAGACTTTCAGCAGATTGCAGTTATCCGAGCTATGGTGAAGGACTTGAAACTTTCGCTCGAGATATGTCCTTGCCCCATTGTGCGCGAGGAGAGCGGTTTGGCTTTAAGTTCGCGCAACTCCTTGCTCACTGAGGCCGAGAAGCGCACGGCCGTGTGTATATCGCAAGCTTTGAAAACGAGTGTCGACTTTGCTCACGACCACACCGTGCAGGAAACGCACGATTTGGTTTGCGGAGCACTTAATGCCACTCAAGGCTTAGAGGTTGAGTACTTCGAGATAGTCGATGGTATCACCTTGCAACCCGTAAACTCATGGGACGATAGCGACTACATTGTGGGCTGCATTACCGTGTATTGCGGTAGCCGTCCTGTGCGATTAATCGACAATATTAAGTATAAAGGATAAAGCCCTATGTTGCTCACTCTATTGAAATCGAAGATACACTGTGCCGTGGTCACCGAGGCCAATCTGCACTATATGGGAAGCATCACCATCGACGAGGACTTGATGGATGCTTGCGGCATGGTGGCTGGCGAACAGGTACATGTGGTGAATAACATGAACGGCGAGCGAGTGGTGACCTATATCATAGCTGGCCCACGCCGTTCGGGATGCATCTGCTTGAATGGTGCTGCTGCCCGTTTGTTCCAAGTGGGCGATGAGGTTATCATCATGTCGTTTGCTCAAATGACGCCCGATGAAGCGAAAGGCTTTAAGCCCCAAGTAATCTTTCCTGAAGGGAAGAACAATACGCTTTAGCATCGTCAGTCAAAAAAAGAGTGGGGAGTAACTCTCCAAGAGCTATTCTTCACTGAAGTTCCTGATTTAGGGGAAACTTGAAGAAATTATCACAAAATTGGGAGCGACGCGGGGATGCGTCGCTCCCAATTTTGCAGTCATTTTCGTAAGCGCAATGATCTTTCAATCACATTGCGCTCCGTATGTTTTTTTTGTTGAGGCTAGGGATGGGCATGGTGAAATACACCTTTGCCCATCTCTAGTTTCATTCTTTGTTAGGCTTCGCTTTCGTGTTCCTCAATAAGCTTCTTCTGCAAGTCGGCAGGTACGAGTTCGTAGCTAGCAAACTTCATAATGAAGGAGGCACGGCCGCCAGTGAGCGAACTCAACGTGGTGGAGTAGCTCGCCATTTCTTTCAAGGGCACTTTGGCTTGCAGCTTTTCGTAGCCGTTTTCGCTGTTCATGCCCACAATCAAGCCGCGACGGCCTTGTAGGTCGCTCATTACGTCGCCCATCTTGTCGGAAGGAACGAACACTTCTACATCGTAGATGGGTTCTAGAATCTTCGGTCCAGCCTCCTTGAAGGCTTGGCTAAAGGCATTGCGACCAGCTAGCATGAATGAGAGTTCGTTAGAGTCTACGGGGTGCATCTTTCCATCGTAGACCACTACGCGAACGTCGCGAGCGTAGCTACCCGTGAGTGGGCCTTGCTCCATACGGCTCATGATACCCTTTAAAATGGCGGGCATGAAGCGAGCATCAATGGCACCACCTACTACGGAGTTGATAAACACGAGTTTGCCACCCCATTCCAAGGGAATCTCTTCTTTACCCTTGAGGTTGACGCGGATTTCCTGATTGCCAAATTTGTAGACGGTGGGGTCGGGCATTCCGTCGCTGTAAGGCTCTACGATGAGGTGTACTTCGCCAAACTGTCCCGCACCGCCGCTCTGCTTCTTGTGGCGGTAGTCGGCACGAGCTGCTTTTGTGATGGTTTCACGGTAGGGAATGCGTTGGTCGTAGAATTCAATGGCAATCTTGTCCAAGTTTTCCAAGCGCCATTTTAGTGTGCGCAAGTGGAACTCGCCTTGGCCGTGTACGAGAATTTGGCGTAGTTCCTTGCTTTGTTCCACTTCCCAAGTGGGGTCTTCCTGACGCATGCGGTTGAGAGCCGACATCATCTTCTCCGTGTCGGCCTCGTTCACGGCCTTAATGGCGCGAGTGTATTTGGGGTTGGGATATTTTATGAAGTTGAAGCGGTTTTCGCAGTCTTTTCCGTTGAGCGTGTTGCCTGTGCGCACGTCCTTTAGTTTCACGGTGCAGCCAATGTCTCCTGCTTGCAGTTGTTCCACCTTTTCGCGGTTAGCTCCCGAGCACACGAAGAGTTGCGCCATGCGTTCCTTCGAGCCTCGGTCGGAGTTGGTCAAGTCGTCGCCTTCGTGCACGGTGCCACTCATTACCTTAAAGTATTGCACCTCGCCGATGTGTGGTTCTACGCCAGTCTTGAAGAAGTAGATAGAGGTAGCTGCTTCGGGGTCGAGCTTCACTTCTTCACCGCGCGTGTTGTGCACGGCGGGCATTTCGTCTACAAAGGGCACTACGTTGCCTAGGAATTCCATGAGTCGGCCTACGCCCATGTTCTTTGAGGCGCACACGCAGAACACGGGGAAGATGCTTCGAGTGACCATACCCTTGCGAATGCCTTCGCGCATTTCATCCTCGGTGAGGTATTCTGTCTCGAAGAACTTCTCCATCAGTCCCTCGTCGTTCTCGGCAGCTGCTTCTACTAGGGCTTTGTGCATCGCCTCGGCCTTTTCCTTCTCCTCTTCGGGGATGTCCTCAAGCGTGGGTTCGCCTCCGTCGGGTCCCCAAGTGAGCTTCTTCATCAAGATCACGTCGATGAGCGAGTTGAAATCAGAACCTGTTTTTACGGGATATTGCACGGGCACAACCTTTGAGCCGTAAATGCTTTGTAGGTCGTCTACCACCACGTCGTAGTCGCAACTCTCGCTATCGAGTTGGTTTACCAGGAAAATGACAGGTTTATGTAGCTTTTCAGTGTATCGGAAGTGGTTTTGCGTGCCTACCTCGGGGCCAAATTGTCCGTTGATAAGTAGCATGGCTGTATCGGTCACATTGAGTGCCGTGAGTGCTGCTCCCACAAAGTCGTCCGACCCTGGGCAGTCGATGATGTTGAGTTTTTTTCCTTTCCACTCTGTGTGGAAAACCGTAGAGAAAACGGAATAACCATAATCCTGCTCAACGGGAAAATAGTCCGACACCGTATTTTTTGCCGTAATGCGTCCGCGACGTTTTAGTTGACCACTTTCAAAAAGCAAGGCTTCAGTGAGCGTGGTCTTACCTGAGCCATCGTTACCAAGGAGGGCAATGTTCTTAATCTCGTGCGAATTGTAGACTTTCATGGCGTGATTCGTTTTAGGTGAAACTTCTGCATCAACTTTTTCCCATTCCTATATTTTATCTTTATTGTTGAGCCACTTCAATCTCTTGGTTAGCTCCTCCTATATAATATAGGTATAGGTCAGCGTCTTTTCAAGCTTTTTTTCGCCGCAGTTGATGCGCTTGCGAAGGGTAGCTTCGTTTTCGCCCGCAAATTACGACTTATTTTTGAAAGAATGCGTGTAATGGTTTATGTTGTAAAGCAGAGTTTACAGAAATTAAGGTAATTTCCTTAGCACCTCTTTGTCGTAGCATACGATTGGTGTCTTGGATTCGTCCTCAATGCGAAGTTAACCAAAATCCTCAAGAAAGCTCCACTTTTACGCATAAGGATTAATATAGAAGGAATAGAGACGGAGAACGCACG
>CAVFOF010000065.1:8361-11221 GCA_963623895.1 bacterium | reverse complement strand
TCGTATGCCCAGCGGGCGATGAGGGCGCGGTTGCGCATGTGTGCCTCCTCGATGTTGTTGCCTGGCTTGATGCGCACGAGTTGCGTCATCAGTCCGTTCATCATGTAGGTGTAGTATTGGCTCTTGTAGGCTTCGAGGTTGGGCGTGAGACCTAGGTCGACGAGCATTTGGTCGGCCACGTAGTAGAGGCCGAAGAGGTCGGCACGCGCCTCCTCAATGGTCGAGCCGTAGGCCTTCAGCGAGTCGGGGTCGGTGGTGGGCAGCAGTTTGCCGCTGCCGTGACCCAAGCATTCGTGGAGGTCGGTGTGGAGGTCGTCGCAGGTGTCGCCATACTTGCTAATCAGTTCGCGCGTGGCGTTGTCGATGACAAACTCTTTGTCCATGCCGCTGCCGTGTGCCGCCTTGTTGTAGGCATCGGTGAGGTTGCCGATGGTCACGCTCTTCGAGCCGAACTCACGGCGCACCCAGTCGGAGTTGGGGAGATTGATGCCGATGGCGGTGGAAGGGTAGAGGTCGCCACCTAGGATGGCAGCGGTGATCACTTTGGCCGAGATGCCCTTGCATTCCTCCTTTTTAAACTCGGGTGCAACGGGCGAGTGGTCTTCAAACCATTGCGCATTGGCTGATAGCTTCTTGGTGCGCTCGGTGGCGGCCAGGTCCTTAAAGTTGACGATGGCCTCCCATGAAGCCTTCATGCCCAAGGGGTCGCCGTAGCTTTCGGTGAAATAGTTGGTAAAGTCCACGAGGCTCTCCGTGTCCTTCAGCCAGTGGATGGAGTAGTCGTCGAAGGTGCGGAGGTCGCCCGTGCGATACACCTCAACGAGCAGATCGATTACCTTCTGCTGCTCGGGCGTGTCGGCAAAGGGGCGGGCTTTGAGCAAGTTGTCGACGATGCGCTCGATGGGGGCAGAGTACATGCCGCCCACGCGCCACACATGCTCGGTGAGCAGTCCGTATTCGTTGCGCTCCAGTCGGCTATTCATGCCCATCATGATGGGGCGCGGGTCGTTGGCCGGTTTGCGTTGAGCGTAGAATTCTTCGGCCTCGGCTTGCGTGATGCCTGGTGCGTAGTAGTTGCAAGCAGAAGTGGCGATGAGGTCGTCGCCGTCGCGCTGATTCACACGCATCGCCATCACGTTGGGGTCGAACATTACGGGGAAGAGTTCCTCGCATAGCTGCTCAAGGCTCTGTCCTTGCAAGGGGAGTGCGCTTTGCGGAATGCTTTGCAAGGCGGTGCGCAGCTCCTGCTCCGTAAATTCGGGCAAGAACTTTTCGCAACCATAGTGGTGGTGAATGCCCGAGGAGAACCACACACGCTTGAGGTAGACGCTGAGTTGCTGATAGAATTTGTCCGTTTTCTTACCGCTGTAGTGCGTGTAGACGGCTTCGAGTAGCGAGCGGATGCGCAGGTTGTAGCGTCCGTTTTGGTCGAAGAGAATGTCGCGCCCCGTGAGAGCGGCTTCTTGCAGATAGTAGATAAAGGTTTTCTCTTTCAAGGTGAGTTGGTCGAAACCCTCCACCTTGTAGCGGAGCATTTGGATGTCGGCGAAGCTCTCGTCGGTGTATTTAAAAGTGTCGCTTGTTTGTGCGGCTGCGCCTAGAGCGGCTGCGCTAGCTATAATCATAGAGGCTATTTTTCGTTTCATAAAATTAAAGTGAAGATAAGGAGGGATGCGTTACTTTAAAAAGTCCTTCACCTCGGCATAGTTGACCAACACGTTGATTGTGCCGTCGGCGGAGCTAGCCTTGGTGGCGGGCAGATAGGTGAACACGATGCCACACTCGGTGAGGGCGGGGCGGGGCACCCACTTGCCTTCGTATTGCTCGAGCTGGCCCGAAAGCACTGCGTAGTCGGTGGCCAAGGGGGCGGGGCTGACTTCGGCCATGCATTGCTCTGGCTCAATCTGTGCGCCTTGATATTCCTTTAGTTTCTCGCCCACGAGTTGGAGCACTTGGGGCACGGCTTCGGCCTTAAACACGTCGGCAAGGCCTAGGAGTTGGTCGGTTTCTTGGTTGAAGCTGACGTAGTAGTGGTTGATGCTGCTATGTGCGCCACCCGTGTCTTGCTCGTCCTCCACGCTGTAGGTCAGGGCATTGCGGTCTTTGAGTCGCCAAGCGGGGGTGATGGTCAAGCGGTAGGAGTAGGTTTGCGGAATGTACTCCTCGCCGAGTTGCTTCTCGGCCTCACGCTGCTCGTTGAGGTATTGGCCTTTAGCCAGTTTCCAACGGTTTTCGAGCATTTTGTCGAGGTTCTCGGCACGCCAACGCGCCAAGTCGTCGCTGTTGAGCGAAGCACTGAGCACGCGGCTCACCATTTGGCAGTAGCCCGTTTCCTTTTTCAAGTCCTCCTTGCCCTGTAGGCTAGGGGCGAAAAGGTTGGCACTGAAGCCCACTCCCGCGTCGCGGTCTTTGGGGTTGCGCAGGTCGTAGTCAGCATTTTTGCTGTCGAACTCGCTGAGGAGCAGCTCGTCGTAGTCGCAGAAAAGGTCGGAGGCAGAGGCACTGTCCGTTTCCACAGCCTCGTCGTCGTTGCCAGCCCAATTATCGTCCACGAAGTAGTCGTCGTCGGCATCGCCTTCATCCTCCGCAACGGAGTCCACCACGGCCGAGTCCCAGACCAACGTGTCGTCGGGCATGTCGGCGATGCGGTCAGCTTGTTTGTTTCCCTGCATGGGGAGGGCTAGTGCCAGACTCAAGGCTAGAGGCACAAGGTAAACCAATTTCTTCATAAGGATATATGCTATGTTAATAATGAATTGAAATGCGAAAGTAGACTAATTATTTAAATAGGCAAAACGGATTAAAAAAAAATATTATAAATACCATCTATCCCCCCCCCGAACACCGCCTTTTCTCAGAG
>CAVFOF010000065.1:0-8302 GCA_963623895.1 bacterium | reverse complement strand
GTCTACCTCAACCTCTCAACCTACCCGCCTACTCCTAAAAACTAGCCCCCTAATAGTTCTCACCTACCCGCCTAATAGTAAAAACTACCCGCCTAGTAGTTTGGCCAACTAGAAGGGTTGTTTTAAACATTAATGACCATTAATTCTTCATTAATTATCCATTAATACTTCCGCCGTCCTTTAAAAGTCAAGCAAAGAGAAGTATTAATGAAAGATTAATGAAGAATTAATGGTCATTAATGTTCAAAAAAAACACCCTACATTAAAGTAAAAAAACTCCTTTCCTCAGAAAGTTTCAATCCGCTTAAACCGTCGCCACTCGCTCTGCTGATACCTGCGGAGCACGGCCGGATGCACGTGGAGCGTTACGTCATTGAAGTGGTGAGCATCGAACAAGCTGTCGATGGGGCAAGGCCAAATCTTTGAGCCGATGCCTATGATTTTATCGTAGTCGAAGTAGAGGTCGGTCAGTTTGCTGCAACCTTTAAATGAGCCCCTGAGGATGTTCATCGTGTCGGCTTCAATAGTGACCACCAATCTACGAAGCATCGTGTCGTTGCGGAAACTATCAAAACCCAGCTCCGACACATTGTAGGTCAGCCCCTTGTAGGTCACATTGGCTGGCACATACACTTGCTCCTCCACAGCCGCACAAAGCTGGGCTGAGGCCGCCAACCCGCCCCATGAGGTATACTTGACGTTGGCCACCCGAAACTGTGCCACCTCTTGGTAGCGGGGCCGACCATTGTACTCCTGCACTTGATAGATGCCCCAAGCCGCAAGAGCCACTATCACCACGGCCACAAAGGCGAGGGCGAGGCGGCGAAGCAAGCGGCGGTGAGCAAGGAATTGCTCCACGTCGGCAATGGTCTGTAGGCGTTGCTCCTTGGGCAGCGTGCAGCGTTGGGCTAGCACGGTGTAGGGGCGGCCTAGCTCCATGTCTGCGATGATGCAGCCTAGGCTGTAGATGTCGTTGCTGCAGTCGGTAGTGCGCTCCGTGGCTTGCTCAGGAGCCATGTAGCCGATGGTGCCCGAGGGCTGCTTTAGGTCGTCGTAGTAGTCGGTGTCGGCTAGGCCAAAGTCGATAATCTTCACGTTGCTCCCGTTGCGCGTCACCATGATGTTCTCGGGCTTCAAGTCGCGATGCACCACTTGTTGCTTATGGAGGTAGCCCAAGGCACTTATCAGCTGGTTGAGCACCCGTCGACGCTCGCTCTTGCGAGGATGAGTGGCGAGCCATTGGCGCAGATTTTGTCCGTCAACCCACTCCATAACGAGGCATCGGCCGTAGCCCTCCACCTGTTCTAGGCGGAAGGCTTGCGCTAGGTGGGGGTGATGAAGGGACGACTGTATGTTAAACTCCTTTTGTTGCAGATTGCGATACACCTCCATCCCTTGACACGCCTGACTGAGACACTTCAGCGTCCACCACTGGCCGTCGCGCTTGGCTCGCATCACTTGCGAGTTAGGCCCCGAGTAAATCAGTTCAAACTGGGTATAGCTCGTGCTGAGTTGCTCTTCGTCGAAGCAGAATATTTCGGACGTTCCGTCGTTTTCCATGTAAGCAGTGTGAGAAAGAGAATGTATATATTTTATATGTTGGGGAGAGCTGTTCTAACAAGGCGAAGCCTATCGTCCTCTCGTTTGGCTCTAGTTTTGTCAGATTATTTCTTTGGGGGGTGGAGCAGGGGAGTTACTCCTCTTCCTCACTGGTTACGGGCTTAATGTTTACACCGCCCTGTTTGCCGATAAGGTAGACGAAGGGGCCTTGCCCCTGATGGATGAGGCCGCCTAGCGTGAGCGTTTCGCCATTGACAAGTGCCGCTATCTTAAAGGTGTCGCCCACCGAGATTTTACAGTTCTGGGCTTCCTTCACGCAGAAGGTGTCGTTGCCCTCGTAACACACCAGTATTTGGCGGTCGGGTTGCCAGCTCAGCTGCAAGCAGTCGCCCATCGAGAGGTTGGCCGTCATGTAGCAGTCGCTCAGCAGATTGCTCGCCACGTTTTCTTCAGGCTCATCGTTGAGAAACGTGGTGTAGTCGGCATAGCCTAGGTAGCGCGACAAGAAGTTGAGCGTGTAGGCACTGGGGTGGTTATAATCTTTTTGGTGTCCCCACAAGCGTTTCAGCGTGGTGGGGCTGATATATTCCCCCATCGTGGCCTGCACTTTTTGGCTCAGCCACACGAAGTCGCGATGCGTGTTCATCGTGCGCTGTTCGCTTTTTTCTATTTCGTTAGGTAGGTTTCTTGACATAGTAAGAGAGGAAGAGGTTAAAAGAGGCTCTGGAAGTTTATTTTCGCAAATGTACAAAATATAATAACATGTAAAGCTATTCTTCGCATATAATCTCCCAATTTTTGTAATAATTTGGAGAAAATCGGAAAGATTTTGGTTTCTCGTCGATGGGTTAAGGAAGAAATCTATTCTATTCTCGTAAGGCGAAGCCTATTGCTCCCCCATTGTCGTTAAACATAAAGGAATAAAGATTGTATTGACTAGTTATTTAGAAAGGAAAACACTAATTTTGCTCCTCGAAACAATATCCGTATACATTTATGTTGCACGTTGTAGATAACACCTCTTCTCTTACTATTACGCTTAAGGCCATGCGCTTTCACGCTCACCACGGAGTGATGGAACAGGAAACCCTCATTGGGGGCGAGTTTGAAGTAAACCTCAAATTGCAGATTGATGCTGCCCAAGCTCACGATGCCCTCTACGCCGACCAGCTCAGCAGCACCATCAACTACGCCACCGCTTACGAACTGGTGAAGCAGGAAATGGCGAAGCCCTCGCAACTCTTAGAGCACGTGGCGGCACGCATAGCCCATTCGCTCATCCGCTCGTTCCGCCTGCTGCGAGAGGTGGAGGTGGAGGTCAGCAAACTCGTGCCTCCCATCCCAGGCTTCGACGCTCAAGGAGTGAGCGTAAGCTATAAGCAACGGCGCGAAATGGTGGTGTGGGACTTTGACGGCACCATCGCCGACACCTCCCGAGGCATCGTGTGCACCATGACACGCACCTTCGAGCTGTGTGGCTTTAGTGTGCCCACGCCCGAGGCCATCTGCCGAACCATAGGCCTGCCGCTCACCACGAGCATTGCGCAGCTGGCGGGGCTAGCCGAAGGCTCCGACGAGGTGGAGCGAGCCGTGGCCACTTACAAGGAAATCTTCGACCAGATAGGACGGCTCGGTGTGGAACTTTTCGACGGAGTAGCTCTCGAAATGCGCCGCCAGCACGAGCGAGGCCAGTTTGTGTGTATCGCCACTAGCCGAGGCCACGACTCGGTCGACGATATGTGTCAAACCCTAGGCATCCGCTCCTACATCGACCACATTGTGGCCTGCGAGGACGTGAGCACGCACAAGCCCGACCCCACGCCCGTGCTCGTGCTCTACGACAAAACCAACGTGCTGCCCGAAGACACCACCGTAATTGGCGACACCACCTTCGACATCGAGATGGGGCGTAACGCCAAAGCCGCCCACTGCATCGGCGTGGCCTGGGGAAATCACGAGGTGGAACAACTGCTTAAGGCGGGAGCCGACAGGGTGGTGTTTTAACGACAATAGAGACAACATCTGACAATCTCTTGTCTTGACAATCTCTCGTGATCATTCTACAAGGCGAAGCCATAGTCGTAAAAAAAGTATAGTCGTTCCAGTAAGAAATAGCAATCGCTAAAAACAGAAAAGGCGGATGCGCAAGAGATTTTGTCGTCTTGCGCATCCGCTTTTTTCAGCTAGGGGATTAGTGTGGGGAGCTTATCAGCTCAACTCCTTCATTTCGTAGAGCTTCTTCCGCCGCTTAATTATCGGTGCGTTCTTCCCGTCAAAGTAGAGGTCGTAAACGCTGCTATTGGGGTCGGACCGTTCGGTCAGGATGAACCGTTTGCCGTCGGAATATCGCTGCTGGATGTCGAAATAGTGCCGACGGTATTTTGAACGGATCACCACGCTCTTCGAACCTAAGAAGCAGAGCTGGTCGTACATCCTAATCTCCGTCCGTCGATAAGTCTGTCGGCTATAGGCAGTTCGCTCCATATAGACCTCGCCCACTTTGATGAATTCCAAGAAACCAATGGTGACGAACTCGGGCTTCCTCGTGAAGCAAAGTTTGTTTTCTAAGTATACCCAATACGCTCGGCCTCGCTCCGTGAAGTAGAACGTGGCATTGTCTTGCAGCTCAGCATAGTCGAATTCCAGTTCTGGTCGATACAAAGGCTGGCATAGGGCGGTGCGCAGCAGGTATTTCCCCTCCCAGTTTTGCACCACACGGAGACCATAGGCTGGGGGGAATACGTTCGTAAAGCTGCCCACCGATTGCCATCGGTCCATTCCGCTTTCTCGGCAGTACACCTGATAGTGCTTCCCCTCGTTGCCAACGATTCTTAGCGATTGCGGCTCCTCATAGTCGGCCAAGAGGCACTTGCCGCTGAGGTCACCAAGGGATATTTGCGGCTTGAAGTAGCGAATGCATTCTTCCACCTCCTCCTTGAAGCGTTTCACCTCCTCCTCCCAGGCCGCTTTCTTCTCGAGCCACTCCGAGAGGGTGGTCGGTTGCAGCGGCTCGCTCTCCTCCTTGCGCCAAGCCCAATTGCCTAGCTCGTCCTGCCACAATTCAGCCGCATCAAGTCTGTCTTTTATGACGTATAGTTTGTTTGGCTCGGCGGAGTGGATAAGGAATTTCTGGAACCGCAGTTCCTCGTTGAGGCCATATTGTAAGGCTTCAGCTAGCACAAAGCAGTTTTCATCCATCAGCCGAGTGCGCACTCTAGGGTAGAGGCGCAACCCGTCGGTGGTGGAGAAATCAAGAAAACCGCATCTTTCCACCTTGGGGCGTTTCACGAAACGCACCCCGTTCAGCAAGTCCATCCAAGGACGCTCTCGGTCAATCCGCTTTCGAGAGTGCAGTTTGGCCAATCCGTAAGCCTTCAGTTCAACCTTATTATAGAGGCAGGGAAGCACCTCTCGGTCGTCAATATCTGTTACCCCCATCAAGCCTTCCTCGCTCTCCGCAATTTGATAGCCGTAGGCCGCCTCAAGGTCTAGCCGTTGCCCATCGTGCGTCATCACGAGGATGAGTTCCGTGTGTTCCCCTCGAGAGGCTGCTCCTTGAGCGGTCGAACTGATAGCGTAGGCCGCAGAGGGTGATTGCTTCGCCTGAGCGAGGAGGCCTTTACCTGCTAGTCGGCCTTCGAACAGGGCTTGCCAGTCGCGGTCGTCCGAGGGCAAACCGAACAAGCGGTAAAGCCCCACGTTGTCCAATATCAAGCAATAATTTTTCCCTTCAACCCTTCGCATCCCACGCCCCACTTGCTGCAAGTATTTCGCCAACGAAAGCGTGGGACGAGCCAACTGGATAAACTCCACGTCGGGACAGTCGAACCCTTCGCCAAACAAGTCCACATTCACTAGCACCTGAATGCCCTTAGCCGCCTTCTCCCCCTTTTGCAAGGGGCATTGGAGGTTGCGGCAAGCGGCATCCACCATAAGATTCGTCCGCTTAAATAGCTCTATAATCCGCCGCCTTTCGTCCTTCGGCGTACGGCTGCTAATCGCCACGGCCCGTATCCCTTGGCGTCGGTATTCCTCCGCAATATGTTCGGCATGAGCGATGTCGATAGCATAGGTGATGCCTTTTTTCTGAGCAGCATAGCGCAGTACCGTGTCACACAGTCGCTGGATGCTCGGCCTAACGTCCAGCTTCTCGCTCATTTCCCGTAGCGAAAAGTCGCCATCGGCTCCCCGCTGAGTAAGACCAAAAATCTGGCGTTGTGCCTCGCTATTCTCCTTAATGCTCCAGTAGTCGTAGAGCGATAGTTGCCCCATGGCAATAAACTTTTTCATCGTCCACGACTGCAGCAACACCTCAAATAACTCAGTAAATCCTCCCCTCCTCAATCGGCAGGGCGTAGCCGTCAGCCCAAGTTTTTTTGCCTCGGGATAGGCATTCATCAGCCCCGCATAACTCTTAGCTACCGCATGGTGCGCCTCGTCAATCACCAAGAGGCTAGGCCGCTCCTCCAACTCCGAATAATGGCGCGACAACCACTGAATTGAGGTTACTCTTACTCGAGTCGTTATCCTCGATATGGTAGGGGGTGAGCCCGTCTTGTAGCTCAGCTTTTCGCTAGCGTCTTTATGTGTGTGGCTAGAGTTATTAGATGTATTGTTAGTGTTATTATTATGTGTATCGTTTAAGTTATTAGGTGTATCGCAAGGATCATCAAGTTTTTCACCGAAAGTTCTCAGCGTTTCTTCTATTTGTTCCACCAGTTCCTGGCGATGCACCACGATCCAAACGCAACCCTTTTCCCTCCGCCAGAGTTCTGCCCAAACCAAAGAAGCCAACAGATACGTTTTCCCCGTACCCGTTGGCATCTGCACCATCACGGCTCGATGCAGCTTAAAAGCCGCCTCAATCCGCCCCACCATTTCTTGCTGGTAGGTGTATAATTGTGTGTCGTTTGTCATGGAGGGGGGAATCGGAATTTCACCGATGAACAATCTTTACAGCTTTCGCTATTTCTTCAGTGTAGCAAGGTATTCCTCATGTAGGTGATAGTACTTTTTCATAAACACCCCGTAGGCCATAGCCAGTACGATCAATGCTCCTACCAAGTACATCCAATGTGCAATAATTGTGTTAGGGCATAGATAGACGAACCCCAACGAAACGGTCAATTGCATAGCCATATATAATAGGCTGACTTTTACATGTCCAATCTTCAGTTCGTTGGCCATAATTTGGTAAGCATGCTTGCGGTGTGCCTCGCCAAGGTTTTCATGTAACATAATGCGATGGATAATCGTAAAGCAACCATCCACACCATACACGATCAGGAATATCAACCAAGTAATATCTCCCGTAGTCATTATCACATTGCCTAGTAAGAACAACATGATGAATGCAATGCCTATTGACCCTACATCTCCAGCGAAGCATTTGGCTTTGCCTTTCGGACGGAAATTGAAAATGCAGAATACGATAGCTGCAATGATTGTGGTAAGTATCAATGACGATTCAACAAAAGAATCTTTTATGTTTACAAGGCTTAACGGCACTAATACCGCCAACGCATATCCAGCCGTTATGCCATTGATGCCGTCCATGAAATTAATCACATTAGTAGCTCCCACATATACTATTAACGCAATCAGCACAATCCACCACATCGACCAATGTAGTATTCCCAACTGATAGAATGCGAGAGCGGCCGCTGCAAACTGAGCCACGAGCCTCACAGAATCAGGCAGCGAACGTATGTCATCCACAAAGCTCACTCCTGCAACAAGCGTCAGTCCCGCCAAGAACCACGGATATTCAAATCCGAAGAACGCGCTCCACACCCAAGCACCGATCAAGAAGATGATGCCACCTCCACGCAGCACGATCGAAGAGTGTGACGAACGTTCATTGGGTTTGTCGATGATGTTGTATTTGTCGGCAATGCGGAAATAAATGAGTTCTGCCGTAAGGAGCAGAACGAATATCAGAATGTATGTTGTCATTGTCTATCATTTAAGGGAGGCAGCTACTTTTTTCAAACTTTCCTCAAAGCTGACTAATTGGTAATCAAAGTCTACCGTGCTCATGCTTGGGTCATAGTAGTAAGTAGCAAACATTTTATTGATTGGCTGTAAGACAAAAGAACCTAGCCATACAAAGGGATTAAGCAATCGGGTAATCCATACTTTATGTCCAGCTTCCTTTGCAAAGAAACGGATAATCTCTACCGTGTCAGCTAGTTCATGATTCTGAGGATAGAAAGTGCCACTTAATTCATGTTCTATTGCTTGTTTCACGAACTCTGCCAAATTATCGACATAGAGCATCGACCGTTTGTTGTGCCAACAAGGGAACACAGGCACTTTCGTCGCAAGCCGAGCCAATCGGGGAAAATTGCCCTTTGCGTTTGGCCCATATATCATGCAAGGGCGAAGAATGCAAACTTTGAAATTATCAGACTCCAACTTATGCAGTCCTATCTCCGCTTGTAGTTTCGAGTCGCCATAGAAACCATTAGGATTTTCCTTCGTCTCCTTCGTCAGCACCTCTGTCTTTAGCGACTGACTTTCATGAAACACGATTTGGCTAGACATAAAGATAAACTGTTTCACGCCTGCCTCCTTCGCCACCCGAGCCACGTCGATAGTCAGGTCACGATTCACCTTATAATATAACGACTCCATCTTCGGGTCGGCATTCACGTGGGCAATGCCCGCTACATGAAACACTACGTCGTATTTCGTAAAGTCGGCCTTCTTCCATTCATTGTTTATTGTGCCTATTGTATCT
>CAVFOF010000064.1:691-11439 GCA_963623895.1 bacterium | reverse complement strand
AAAACGTCAGCGTGCTCGCCTTTCGGATGAAACCGTCAAAAGTGCGTACGGCGGTACCTCTATGAATTATTCAGGTTAGGTGAACTCGTGCTTCTTGTATTGCCTTATATCTTTCCTTTTTGTTAGAACAAGGTCTTCACTTCTACACCTTTATAATAATGTTTTAAAATATCGGTGTAAGCATAGCCTTCATTAGCCATAATGGCGGCTCCTATTTGGCATAAGCCCACACCATGTCCCCATCCCGCCCCAATTAGAACGAATTTGGCGGGCACATTGGTTGCCTCATCTACCTCATGGCGTTCCACCACGAATGCCGAACTATATAGATGCGTTTTCGAGAGCAAACGACGGATTTCTAGTTCTTTACCAACAATCTGCTGTTTTTCCGTTCCTACGATACGTAGACGAATAAGCCGCCCGCTTACTCCGCGCTGAACGGGTTGCAGGTCGATAATGCTACCATACGACGTGCCCCCTTTCTCTTCTATCAGATTTTTTACTTCTTCTTGTGACAGTTCCACTCGCCATCGATAGAAGTCAGAAGTTTCCAAGTCATAGGAGTTTAGAACCTGTGAAAGTAAGGTGCGGTTGGTCGTATTGCAAAATGCTGGTGGGGCAGTGCGAATCCATTTCTCAGCTTCTTCCTCTACTGTAAGGTTGGTCAAAGTGGGATTTCCCTCTGCGTCAATAATAGGCTGCAAGTAAGGTAAATCCCTATCTTCCCAACATGAACTATAGAGCTCGCTCACACCGCCGCAACATTTTGAGAAGCGAGCATCACACAGGTGTCCATCGTAGAGAATTACTTGCCCCTTGGTTTCCGACACGGCTTGATGCACTTGTGGCAATGTGGCGCGAGTAATTCCTTGGTAACGTTGGCAATGGTCGTCGGCACACACATCGTAAAGTGCGTGGTCGGCTCTGTCGTGCCACTTGATTTGTTCTCCAGGTCGATGGATGAAATTAAAGTTGTCAGTGGGCTGGTTCTCACCCACTAGTCGGTGGAGCATTTGACTATACACCCAACTTCTAGATATAACAGCGTGAGTTTTCAGCAACGACAAGGAAGAGTTTGCATTCATCTCCGAGGAGATGACGCTTTCTAGGTAATCCTCTACGGGCAATTCGTTGATAACGACCAATTTTTTCTCGTCCACAATCAGTAGAAGTTTACCTTTAAAGGTCTGATTTTCATTTCGTTCCCAGTGGAAACCGATACCAATGGCCACCTCTTTTAATGTAAAAGAACAGTCGTTTTCGCAAGGAGTGAACGATAGTTCACTATATATATTACCACGCCACAGGATACCTCCGTCCACGCATTCTGCCTCTTGCTCATTGCATACTACTTCGCCTTTTGCAGCATGTTCTCCATTAAGCGAGAAATGTATTTTCTGAGCATGCAGAATACCAACGCTAATATTCTTTTGTGCTAGTTCCTTCAGCTTTATCGACTCTGATTTGGAAGTATTGTTTGTGCTTCCCTGATTACTTCTGCGTCCATGTAGTTTACGGGCTACAGTGTTCACCTCACTCTCTGAGAGTGTAACTTCCTTTAGTATTTGAACGGCCATTTTGGGGGTGATTTTCCTGAAATCCTCTTCTCTAGGAGTAATCATTAATCCACCCATATCTATGGCTCCTGGACTAACTAGCAACTTACTTTCATCCTCTGCATAATAGCAGTCGGGGCGATGTTTCTTTCGTGGAAAGACCACAGTTACCAAGTGGTCCAGAGCAGACAAGCCTCCTTTTTGTCTCCAGCTAAGGATGTTTACATCGGGTTCTACGGATTTTGAGACAAGGAGCAGCACGTTCATCAGTTTGCTAAGCAAAAGAGGCATACCATGATTAGCAGGTCCTTGAATAACAAAGGCAGGGCAAGCGTACCCCTTAAGTAGGAATATGCCACCAGTCTGTACGTTGTAGCCCAGTTCTTCAATTTCTGCTTCCTCGGCCTTGTTTGAAGGGTAGATACGCTCGAGCTTCGACTCAAACAAGTGCCAATCCTTTTCAATGGGCACGTAGCCTCGGATGCCTGCTTGTAAGTGTGCATGGTCAGGAGCAGAAGCTCCACAACGAGCTCCATTATAGAATACGAACATCCCTGGCAAATTCCACACAAGCTTATCGAAATTCTCAGCGAAATGGCTGAACAACTGCGGCTTGTGTCGACGAGTGGGTATTGTGTAATGTTCGGGTAGGATGGGGAAGGGGTTGACAAGAAACTGCAGAGTCCCAGCCACTGGCAATTGGCTTTGTTCCTTGGGGCGATGGTGATTGCAAAGGAAACATGGACGCTTCTTCAAATGAGCACTATCAATACTAGCTCCCGTGCTGACAATGCGCGAGGGGTTAAACTGTGCACGTAGTGTGCAGTGCTCTAAGGGTAAGTCTTTTGTTTGCACCTGCGAGTGCAAATTTTCATAGCGTTCGCTAGCATCCTTCCACTGGGTTATCTGCTCCTTAAAGAACTGGTGTAGTTCTTCTTGACTAACATTCTCATTCCAATGTTGTATCAACTGCTTGCGAGCTTGCAACTCGCAAGTGCGGATAAAGTCTTTGTAGTGATTGTTCTTGTTCTGCTTTTCAATGCTTAGCACGGCATCAGAGTTTCCCTCCCATCTGCGGCATAAGTAAACTTCTGTGAAGATACGCCCGATGCGGTATCTGCGCGAGATTGTTAGTCCTAAAGCATAGTCTTCACCATAGCTAGTATTGGGAAATCCCACTTCGCGTAATACGTCTGTTCGGAAGGCTCGCGGAGCTCCCAACCCGTTAATGCGCAGAGCATTGTTGCGACCATTGGCAAGCGTCCATTCACTGTGCGCAATCAGTCCCGGAGGCAACGTTTCCAAGTTGAAATTCACCATACGATAACTTCCAATCACCATGGCGGCTTTTTGCTGTGTGAAGGCTTCCACTATCTGTTGCAACGTTTGTGGTGAGGAGTAGAGGTCGTCTGAGTCCAACTGTACGGCATATCGGCCGCAGTGGGTGGAGCGTATTGCATAGTCCCAACAACCGCCAATGCCCAAATGGGTACGAATAGGAGTGAGCACCACTACTTTAGGGCTGTGTGCTGCAATTTCGTTGAGCAATTCCGTCGTGCCATCATCTGAATGATTGTCCACTACCACTACATTGTAGTCGAATGTAGTTTGTTGCTCTAACACGCTATTCACCGCATCAGCGATAGTGCGCACACGGTTTCGAACGGGGATGATGACACTAGCCTCTACAGGATAAACATTCTTATCCTCGAGTAGTTCGTCATACTCCTCTGGGGCAAGCCAAGCTCCTACGCTCTTAAGGTGTTCGGTGCAAGCGCGTTCCATCTCAATCTGTACCTCTCGATTGGAAGGGTTAACATAGTCGAACTGTTTCACCCCTGAGGCTCGAAGGTCTAGCTCTGTTTCAACGTAGAGCGGCTCGCTGATATGATGGAGTTGTCCGTGCTCGCTGATGTAAAGCCGTAAGGCATATAATATGGCATAGCGGTAGCGTTGGCTAAGAGGACTTGCAAAGAAATTCTTAAGGCCTATAGTCGTATAGAATCGTAGTGAACCAAAATCGAAATCGTCACGTAAGGCCCCTTGTTGATAGTCAATCACGGGGTGTATACCATTCGAGTCGTAGCGGTCAGAGTAGAGCATCAATGGAGCTTCGTTCGCCTTGCTTTGGAGGGTTCTAGCCACCTGCAAGAAACGCTCAATTGCTCGGTAACCTAGGCGAACGCTATGCTCGCTAAAGTAGGTTATACAATAGGGTGCAGTGAGTTTGTTGGCTATTTGTCGCAGATTTTTACTGCTTGTGTAGCTGCTCACCACTATCATGCTGCATTCGTCATTGCAGAGCGTTTGAACTTGCTCGGCATCACTTTCGTTGCACACAATAAATAGGTGGCTTACTAGAGGATGCTTCTTTAGTTGTTCTATGGTTGCAAGGGTGTCTTTATCGGGTGAATAGGTGATGACAAAGTCAATGAGTGCGTTCATTTGCTTCATTAATTTAAGGTTATCCAAAGAGGCGAAAGTAGTACGCAGTTCCTCCGCCAAGATGTCTAATTATTGTATACCAACCAACTTATGCATCTGCAGTGATAATTGCCATTGCGGATGTGCTAAGCAATAGTCAATGGTAAGTTTCAAAACGTGATTTGATTGTTCCTTATTGGGGCAATCGCAAGGTTGCAGAAAAAGGCGTCTGGCAGGATGAATCCATTCTTCTGGATTGATTAAGCCATCGTATACAAGCTTTAGCTCATCGCATGAGGGCAGCACCACTTTTGCCGTATGCTGTTTCACAAAGGGCGACTTAGGTGATAGAGTGATCCAATCGATGTTGTCAGGCAAAGGGTGAGTGCCATTTGTTTCAATGGCTACGTATTTCCCAACTTCATGCAACTTGCATACTAAACTCTCTGTTACCTGTAGTGAAGGCTCTCCGCCTGTAAGGATAACATGAGTAGCGATACAATGTCTTGCAGCCTCCACAACCTCATCCTCACTCCTCTCTGTAAAAGATTGGTGAGAGGTGTCGCAGAAGGGGCACTGAAGGTTACAACCAGCAAAGCGGATGAAGAGAGCGGGTGTGCCCGTGTAGAAACCTTCCCCTTGCAAGGAGTAGAATATCTCGTTAATGCGCATAAGGTTTTGGGCTAAAAACTCACATTTTCATAACCTGGCTTGACGTAGCAGGCAATGTTTCCTTCCGACTCCTGAAAAGTCACCTTGTAACAGTTGGGGATGTTCTCGCAGGCCCATCGTGCCAGATTTTCAGCCGTTGGATTAAAGTCGAATGAGTCGTTAAGGCATTGATGATCCAACTTGTTTGTGATGAGTTGCTTCACGTGGGTAAAGTCGGCAACCATGCCATTCTCGTCCAGCTCTTCAGCGCAACAATAGATTACGAGTATGCCGTTGTGTCCATGTAGTCTCTGACACTTGCTTTCGTATGTTAGGTGTAATTGATGAGCAAAGGCTATCTCAATTCGTTTGGAGATGTAGTACATATTAATTATTTCTTTCATGCAAACGCCGAGCTTCTTTATTCACTCTTTCTCATTGCCCATTGCACTTATTCTTGAGAAAGGAAGTGTGCTGCCCCATATTTAATTAGGTATAGAAGCGTTTGCTTATTTTTTGCAAAGTTACATCAAAGTAGATTGGTGACAAAGGGCTTATGCAAGTTTTCCCCTCTTGACTCGCTTTTCTTTTCCCTCGTTTTTGTAGGAGCCATTATCGTTGTTTTTCTATGTATGGCCGTTTATAGGCCTGCTTGTAATGCTTGAAAGGCCGTGCATGAAGGCAAATTTTGTGCGTTTTTCATGAATTAGTAGGATTGGAATGATAGAAAATCATTACCTTTGCAGCATAATATAAACATCTTGTTATCTTATGACAAAGATAAAGGACGTCGCTGAGACCCTTGAACGGTTCGCTCCGCTGCCGCTACAGGAAAGCTATGACAATGCTGGCCTGCAGATTGGATTAACATTGGACGAGAATGTGTCAGGGGTATTATTGTGTCTTGACGTGACTGAAGAAATCATCGACGAAGCCTATGAATATCAGTGTAATCTGATTGTAGCTCACCACCCTCTCATCTTTCGTCCCTTGCGCCATATCACTCAGCAAACGCAGGTGGAACGTTGCGTGTGTGCAGCAATTAAGAAGGACATAGCCGTCTATGCGGCTCACACCAATCTTGACAATGCCCCTGATGGGGTGAACTTCAAGATGGGCGAAAAGTTAGGATTGACCCATGTTCGTTTCCTCGACCCACGCAGTGATGGCAGGGGGGGGAGCGGTTTGTTCGGCAGTTTGTTAGAACCGCTTCCCTCTCAAACCTTTCTCTCGAAGGTGGCCGATACATTTGGGGTGGAATGTTTGTGTCATAACCAACCTGAGCAAAAGTTGATAACCACTGTGGCTCTTTGTGGAGGGGCTGGAGACTTTCTGCTCGGCGAGGCTATTCGCCAAGGAGCAGACGCTTTTATCACGGGCGAGATGGACTACCATCACTACTTTGGTCACGAAGAGGAAATTCTCATTGCCGTAACTGGACATTACCAGTCGGAGCAATACACCTCGCAACTCTTGCGACACATCATAGAGGAATCACACCCTTCCCTGCGGATAGTGGAAACAAAGGTTAACACTAATCCCATACACTACTTAAGCAAATAATCAATACTCATAAACATCGATAACTAAAATGGCAAAGAAAGACATTGCAGACATGTCTGTAGAGCAGAAGTTGAAGAACCTCTACCAGCTACAAACAACCCTCTCTGAAATCGATCGAATCAAGACTCTTCGCGGCGAACTTCCCCTCGAAGTGCAAGATCTCGAAGACGAAATTGAAGGCCTCACTCACCGCATTGGCAAGTACAATGAGGAGATGGAAGGACTGAAGACCGATATCGACCTAAGAAAGGCAAAAATCAAGGAGGCTCAGGCCGCTATCGAACGTTATAAAGCTCAGCTCAACGATGTGAAGAACAACCGTGAGTATGACATGCTAAGCAAGGAGATAGAGTTCCAAAGCCTAGAAGTTGAGTTGCAACAGAAGAAGATTGGCGAGGCTCAGCGTACCATCGACAATCGCTCTCACGACACCGAATCTGCCAAACGTCAGCTAGAGGAACGTAGAGAGGATCTAGACATAAAGAAGTCAGAACTCGACGACATTACAGCCGAAACAAAAGCCGAGGAAGAAAAATTGCGTGAGAAGTCAAAATCGCTTGAGCAGACTATCGAACCTCGCTTGTTGGCAGCCTTCAAGCGCATTCGAAAAAACTCTCGCAATGGACTTGGTATCGTCTACATCCAGCGTGATGCTTGTGGCGGTTGCTTCAACAAGATACCCCCCCAGCGCCAGCTCGACATCCGCATGCGCAAGAAGATTATCGTGTGCGAATATTGCGGTCGCATCATGATTGACCCTGAATTGGCTGGAGTTAAGATTGAAAAGGAAGCAGAAGAGAAACCCAAGCGTCGCGTACGTCGCACGGGGCTTTCCAAATAATTTTCCTTCCACATAAAAAGCCCCTTGCTAAGCTTCACCTTGGAAACTTAGCAACGGAGCTTTTTTGCATTATCGTGCCTCATTTTCAACCCAACACATACATATATAGTATATGCAACAGAAAATAATCATTCTCGATTTCGGTTCGCAAACCACCCAACTCATCGGCCGGCGACTTCGCGAACTCGACACCTTCTGCGAAATCCTGCCCTATAATAAGTTTCCTCACGACGATCCCTCAGTGATTGGCGTTATCCTTTCTGGTTCTCCCTACAGTGTGTACGACCCTGAGGCATTCAAGGTCGACTTAAGTCGCATCCGAGGTCGTTACCCCATCTTAGGAATCTGCTATGGCGCACAGTATATGTCGCAGCTATATGGGGGCAAGGTCGAGTCCGCTGGAAGCCGTGAATACGGACGTGCCAACCTTGAAAGTTTCGAACAAGGCAACCCTTTATTCAAGGGCTTTGAACCCAACTCCCAAGTATGGATGAGTCATGGCGACACCATCACGGCTATCCCTGAAGGTTTTCGCTGCATTGCCTCCACCTCGAAGGTGAAATTTGCAGCCTATCAAGCCAACGATGAGCTGCTATGGGGTGTGCAGTTCCATCCCGAGGTGTTCCACTCCTTGCAAGGCACGCAATTGCTCAAGAACTTTGCCGTTGACATATGCGGCAGCCGACAGGACTGGAGCGCAGCATCGTTTGTCGATACAACGGTGGCCGAGTTGAAGGCTCAACTAGGTGATGACAAGGTAATCCTAGGGCTTTCTGGAGGCGTTGATAGCTCAGTGGCAGCGGTCTTGCTCAATCGTGCCATTGGCTCGAACCTCACTTGTATCTTCGTGGATCACGGAATGCTTCGAAAGGATGAGTTCACCAGCGTAATGGAGGACTACAAATGCCTCGGGTTGAACGTGATTGGTGTAGATGCTAGCGAAAAATTCTTTGCTGACTTAGCTGGAGTAACCGACCCAGAGCAGAAGCGCAAGATTATTGGTCGAGACTTTGTAGAGGTATTCAACGCCGAAGCGAAAAAGCAAACTGGTGCTAAGTGGTTAGCCCAAGGCACTATCTATCCCGACCGTATTGAGTCGCTAAACATCACGGGAAAAGTCATAAAGAGCCACCACAATGTGGGAGGTTTGCCTAAGGAAATGAACTTGCAACTTTGCGAGCCGTTGAAATGGTTGTTTAAGGATGAGGTGCGCCGTGTGGGTCGCTCCATGGGTATGCCCGAACATCTTATTACGCGTCACCCATTCCCAGGCCCTGGACTTGCCGTGCGCATTCTAGGCGACATTACGCGTGAGAAGGTACGCATTTTGCAAGACGCTGACGACATCTACATCCGTGGTCTTCGCAGCTACAAGGTGAAGCTCACGGGCGAGGAAGCG
This sequence comes from bacterium, assembly GCA_963623895.1. GTDB lineage: Bacteria > Bacteroidota > Bacteroidia > Bacteroidales > Bacteroidaceae > Alloprevotella. Next base: position 3,005 of record CAVFOF010000064.1, on the reverse strand, counting down.
CGTTGCGTGTTAGCTGCTGGTGTACCAGCCGACATGAAGAATGGCGAGATCGAAGTGAGCCTTTACGACCAAATCTGGCAAGCAGGCACCGTACTTCTTTCCACCGTGCGTAGCGTGGGAGTAATGGGTGATGAGCGAACCTACGAGCACCCCGTGGCTCTGCGTGCAGTAACTAGCACTGATGCCATGACGGCCGACTGGGCACACCTTCCCTACGACTTTATGGCTCAGGTGTCGAACGACATCATCAACCATGTGAAGGGTGTGAACCGCGTTTGCTATGACATCTCCTCAAAGCCACCTTCAACGATTGAGTGGGAATAAGGAAAACAAAATCTCCGTCCAACACTTTGACGCTCTGACTGTCAAAGTCCTTCCATAACAAGAAAGGGATTTGTTGAACTAACCAAGATGGTAATCAACAAGTCCCTTTTCTTGTGTGCTATTGAACTCTCAAATCGCTTTTGGCGTGAAATCCTCGCAAGAAATCTTCCACCCTCATGCGTCGCTTTCCAGCAATTTGAATATCGTCCAAATGTTGATAGCCATCCTCTTGGGCTATCTTAAGGAATGTCTTGCCGTCAGTCAAAAGGCTACCAATGGTTTCCGAGGGCGTAGAAAACTCTTTATGAGTCTTATAAACCTTCAGCGTGGTAGGTGCTCCCGATGGATTAAGTCCCACTATCTCGGTCCATGCAGCGGGGTAGGGCGACAAACCTCTGATGAAGTCGTAGGTGCGTTTCACACCGCTTGTCCAGTCGATGCGACATGTGTCCTTGAATATCTTTGGAGCGGGACGCAAAGGTTCGTCTGTTTGCAACTCCGACTGCAGAATGGGGTGAACGTTGTCGTTTAGGATGTTCTCTACTGTTTCAACCACGAGGTCGCTGCCTAGGTACATGAGCTTGTCATGTACGTCCTCCACATTGTCGGTGTCGAGGATGGGCACGGGCACACGTTGTATCACACTGCCTGTGTCAATGTCGTGATCCAAGAAGAAGGTGGTAATGCCTGTTTCCGTGTCGCCATTGATGATGGCCCAGTTGATGGGAGCAGCACCGCGATACTGGGGCAAAAGAGCCGCATGAAGGTTGAAAGTGCCCAACCGTGGCATGTTCCACACCACTTCTGGCAGCATGCGGAAAGCCACTACAATCTGTAGGTCTGCCTTCAGCAAACGCAACTCGTCTAGAAATTCAGGGTCTTTCAGTTTGGCGGGTTGTAAGACGGGGAGCTGATGTTCCACGGCATATTTCTTGACGGGCGAGGCGGAGAGTTCCGTTTGATGTCTGCCTATTGGCTTGTCGGGCATGGTTATCACTCCTACCACGTTGTAGCCACCCTCGATGAGTTTCTTTAAGGGGGCTACAGCGAAGTCGGGGGTGCCCATATAAACGATTCTTAAATCTGATTTCTTCATTCAGTCAGTTGTAAAATGCTTTAGTTATCTTATTTGCAAGCGGTGTAGAGTGTGCTTAGTCCAAAACAGAATCGCTTGAATTGCACCTCCCTAAATCCCGCCTTCTCGAGAATGCCCTGCATAACCTCGCCTTGAGGGAAGGCCTCCATCGTAGCTGGTAGGTAGGCATAGGCTTGATTATCGCGCGAAATGAGTTTGCCGATGGTAGGCATCAGTATGTGTGAATAGAGCCAGAAAGTTTGCTTCATCGGGAATTTGTTGGGCGACGTGAGTTCGATGGCAACGAGGCGGCCTCCAGGTTTAAGCACGCGTAGCATCTCCTTCAAGCCCTTGTCAAGATCCTCAAAGTTGCGTATGCCGTAGGCCACCGTGACAGCATCAAATTGGTCGTTCTCGAACGAGAGGTTCAGACAATCTTCCTTTTGAAAGTGGATGACGTGGTTTAGCTGCTCTCGCTTCACTTTCTCTTCGCCCACCTTCATCATCCCCTTGGAGATGTCCACCCCCATAAGTTCCTTGGGATGCAGTAGCTGGGTAGCTAAGATGGCGAAATCGCCCGTACCTGTTGCCACATCCAAAATGTGCTGGGGCGCGTAGGGGCGAAGCGACTCTATGGCGGCCTTGCGCCAGCGTTTGTCGATGCCAAACGAGAGGGTGTGGTTGAGCAGATCGTAGGAGTGGGCAATCCCATCAAACATGCGTTCCACCTGTTTGCCTTTAGTGTCACCACTATTATAGGGCTTTATGTTTTCTTGCTTGTAAGTCATAGTAACTGCAAAGTTAGCAAATTCCTAGTAAGCTTTCGTGTTTCGCTTATAATTTTGATAATGCTTTTCATTTGCCTTAGAAATAAAGAAGAAAGAATAACGAGGGAGAAATTTGCAAAATGTAAGT
>CAVFOF010000064.1:0-681 GCA_963623895.1 bacterium | reverse complement strand
GGATTGGATGGAGTCGTTTGAACCGACTCCATAATATGATAAAACCGAAACAAAGAAGACCATGTAAGGGAGTGAATTATCAGCAGCCATTCCACATGTTATTACCTCCATAATGGTTCCGTTTCCCATCCCTGCGGAAAACCGAGAGCTTTTAAGTCAATTTCAGGAAACCGAATGAACAACCATGTTAGTTTGGATTGCATATCATTATTGGGGGATATAACATTAAGAAAGTACTTGATGATGCAAAGATCAAAGTAAGCACGCATGGAATCTGTTGGCTGCGTTATCCATTCTCCTGCGGGACTATTGGGAATTGCTGGCTGAATAGCATTCTGTTTGTTCCATACTCTGGAATGATGACCACAGGCATTTCGAGTAACAGCAATAACCGTGAGCCATGACTCAAACACATTGATAGGCAACCCAAAACGTTTGGCAATACGCTTGCGTATGCGATTTTGTTTGATGTTGCGATAAATGGCATTGACGTTTCCAATAGTAAGCAGTTCTCCTAAAATCCACGATGGTGGGTAAGGTTCTGAGTAGGTTCGTTTGAAATGGAGAATGAACTCCTCCTTGGATTTGCTATATTCCTTGGATATAGCTCGCATTGTTTCATTAAACCTAAAATCCGCAACCTAATAACAAAATAAAAAAGCAAAGTGTCTGAAACAGAAA
>CAVFOF010000063.1:0-11447 GCA_963623895.1 bacterium | reverse complement strand
TTATTTGAGGAGGTTAATATCAATTGCCTTGGGTGACTGAGCCTCGTGCTTGTGGTCGGCACCTTCGTAAACGTAGAGGTTGCCAAGGAGCTTAGCACCGAGCTTGTTCTTGGGGAGCATGCCCTTAACTACACGACGGAAAAGCTTGTCAGCGCCGTTGGGCTTAGCCATGATGCTGGCGGGAGTGTGCTCGCGCTGACCACCAGGATAACCAGTGTAGGTGAGGTAGATGCGATCAGTCCACTTCTTACCAGTGAGCTGGATCTTGTCGGCATTGATAATGATAACGTTGTCACCACAATCTACGTGCGGAGTGAAGTTGGGTTTGTACTTACCGCGCAGCAGTTTGGCAACCTTTGTGCAAAGACGACCGAGCACTTGGTCAGTAGCGTCAACTACAACCCATTCTTTTTGTGCAGTCTCTTTGTTAGCAGAAATGGTCTTGTAACTTAAAGTGTCCACTTTTGTTTGTTTTAAAATTGTAACTACTAATGTTTATCTATACCGCAGATATTACCTAACCATTACACCCTGGCCAATAAGAAACGGATGCAACTATTAATCCGCGGTGCGGCAGGCTATTTTGAGCCGGCCAGATAATAATCGGCGTGCAAAAGTACTACTTTTTTCTTTCCCGACAAACGCCTCTTGCTTTTTTTTGGATGAAAGTCAGCATTTTAGGGGCTTTTCCTTCTTCTACGGGCTTTGAAAAAGGGAAAAATGACGTCTGTCTGGACGATAGAGTATTCCTATTATATATAGGTGTGCCTCCTCGTTTTTCCCTTTTGTTTTCCCTTGCGGTTCTGTGTCTTTGAGGTTTGCTTATTTCTTATAAGCTCCGTCTTTGGCCTCGAAGATAACGCTAGGTTCTATCACTTCGATGGTGTGCCACATTCCTTGAGGGATTTGACAACCGTAGCGTCCCTCTCTCGGACAGAGTTCCATGCGTTTCACCTCTCGGAAGCGTTGAGCTGGGGTGACGTCTTGGGCGTCCATACCCCGATTGAAGGCGGATGCTCCTCCGTTCTCTTGTGGGCAGATGGGCTGTGATGAGATGGGGTTTATCTCTTCGTAGAATATTTCTATTAATCTTCCTTGCAGGCAGATTACTGTTTCGCTAGTGTCCTCGTGTCGGTGGATGGGTACAATGGTTTCGGGTAAAACGGCGTTCAGCATTCGTTGGCTGGTGTCGTTGCCCGACGTACGCAGGTCGTAGTTCTGACGGAGACGTGGGTTCTCCGCAGCTTGCTCGTAGAGCTTGTCTAGAAAATCTTTGTCGAATATCATAGCTATTCTCTTTTTAGGCTTTGGGGTTATTTCATTTTAAGTTCTAGGATGCCGCCACGCAGTAGTTGCTCTCGTGTTAGCGTGTAAGGCTCGTTGAGCGGTTGGTGCTGCCAACTAGCTTTTTGTATGTTGGGGTGGGGTGCCGTGTTGTTTTTAGCATGCATGATGAAGCGTCGGGAGCGTGGCAATTGTAGGTTTACCACGTTGAAGGCTGGGCGCACAAGGCGGAATTGTGTGGCCTTTTCATCGGGCACGAAACCTAGCGATTGGCATACAAACCAGGCGGCTTGAGCCGAGGTTAGTCGGGTGCCAGTGAAGGTGGACTTGGCATATTGCTGTAGCAGGGTGTGAGCATCGGTCTCTGCTTCCGTGGCGTTTGTGTCGTTGCTGCTGACGAGTTCGTCGCCCTGATTTACCGATTTTTTAGCAGCAGAAGACTCAGCATAGAGCGCAGCCAATGCATCAATAAATTCCACCGCGTTGTTGGCTTTTTTAAGGGCGGCTACGTCCTGTCGAAGTTGGGCAATGAGAGCCGTGAAGGCTGCTTGCATTTCTGCGTCACGTGTGGATATTTCAAGCCAAGGTAGGGGAGCGAAGAAGCCCTTTCCCGTGCGTTCAATCGGTTGTGTCGAGGCGGCTTGATTGGGCTGATTGGCAACGTTGGATTGTCGGCTGGCGGAGTTGCGTGTGGCCATGCTAGCTTTTCCCGATGGAGTGGTTGTATCCGATGGCTTTTGGGCGGAGTTCTGTGCTAAGAGCGGAGCCGCAGCGTCCTTGGAACGAGGCTTTCGTTGGTCACTAAAGTGCTTGTTGCCTCCCGTGAGGTGCAGTTGGGCATAGGCTTCATCCGTGCTGAGTGCTGACACGGCACTCGTCACGGTGAGCACTTCTCCGGCCTTCAGCGCATCGAACACAAGGGCTGCCTTGAGGCGTTGCTCCCGTTGTCCATTCTCTAGATGTACCACCTCTTTGCGGATGTTCCATTTGTTGAAGGGATGGGAAAAGTGGGCTACGTAGAAGAGCGATTTCCCCAGAGTATCATAGCTTCTCTTGTAGGCTCTAACGGTGCGTTTATCTATAAACACGATGTCCATGTCTTCGTTGATAGCTCCTTGTTCGGCGTGGTCGATGTCGATGAGAAATCCCTTTTCTGCTAGCGTGTCGGGGTAGGTGAAGCGTTGCGTGCTATAGGCGGGTTGATTGTCGATTTCGGCCTTTATGTGGTAGCGGGTGTAGTTTACGCTGTAGTGGTTGCTTGGTTGGTCGGGGCTGTTTGGAATGGTGAATTGGTAGCCCGAGGCATAGGCCATGAATTGTGTAGAGTCCTTTTCGCCCACATACACGAGTAGCGGATCGCCCACGAAGGGGATTTGCAAGAAACCCTCTCTCGTTTGATTGGGAGGCGATTGTAGAAATCCGCTCAGGAAGTTGTTGTCGTAGGTGGTGTAAGGACTGTTTGTTGCGTGAAGTCGGGTGATGGGGCGTAGGTTTTGAGCCAATAGGGGAGTGGGGAGCAGTAAGGATAGCAGAAGGGAATGGAGGAGGGGCTTCATAGGGCTGTGAGAGTCCAAATTATTAGGGTAGTGTTCTATATATATAGTAGGAGTGGGGGCGAGCACACCTAAGTGGCTCGCCCCCACTAAGTGCTAGCGTTTGCCTTGATTTTGGCCTTGATTTTTTCCTTGATTACGTCCTTTGTTGTTGCGTTGGTTGCGCCCTCGACTTTGGCCTTGGTTATGGCCTTGGCTCTTGCTTTTCCCTTTCCCGTTGTTGCGATTTTGTCCGCCTCGGCCGTGTAGTGGCTTTCTGGTGGATTTTTCGGGCGGACGAACGCCTTCGGGCAGTTCGGCTCGTGGTATTTTTATTTTCAGTGTGCGCTCAATGTTGCCTAGTGCGTAAAGGTCTTTTTCGCCAATAAGGGTGAAGGCACTTCCCTCGCGTCCAGCTCGAGCGGTACGGCCGATGCGATGCACGTAGTCCTCTGCATCGTGGGGGGCATCGTAGTTGATGACCATCGTGATGTCGTCGATGTCAATGCCGCGTGCTACGATGTCGGTGGCCACAAGCAGGTCAATCTTTTGTGCTCGGAATAGGTTCATCACCTCGTCGCGTTCGCTTTGCTCTAGGTCGGAGTGCATGGCGCGGCAGTTCAGCCCTCGCTTCTTTAGCAGTAGGTTAAGCTCCTTTACCTTCTGCTTCGAAGAGCAGAAGAGGATGACGCGCTTAGGCGGTTGCTTGTTGAAGATGTCTTTCAGCACGAGCGTCTTGTCGCTTTCGTGGCATACGTAGAGAGCCTGCTTGATGTTTTCGGCGGGCTTTGACACGGCAATCTCCACTTCTACGGGGTTGTGCATCACCGAGCGAGCCAGTTCGGCAATCTTCGGTGGCATGGTGGCTGAGAAGAGAATTGTCTGTCGGTGATTGGGCATTTGCTTCACGATGGAAAGGATGTCCTCGGCAAATCCCATGTCGAGCATGCGGTCGGCCTCGTCGAGCACGAGGTGGGTGGTGCGACTCAAATCAAGCGTGCCCAGTTGGATATGGGTGATGAGTCGACCAGGGGTAGCCAGTACGATGTCTGCTCCCGCTTGCAGCGACTTGCGCTCCTGTTCGTAGCGAATGCCGTCGTTTCCTCCATACACGGCCACGGCATTGACGTTCGTGTAGTAGGAGAAGCCTTGCAAGGCTTGGTCTATCTGCCGTGCCAATTCGCGGGTTGGGGCAATCACGAGGCAGTTGACGGCGTCGTGTGGATGCTCATCTCTTTCGAGCAGGGTGAGCAGAGGCAGCAAGTAGGCGGCCGTTTTTCCCGTACCCGTTTGTGCCACGCCTAGCACGTCGTGATGCTCTAGAATGGGCGGTATGCAGTTGGCCTGCACGGGCGTACACTTCTCGAAACGCATGTCGTAGAGGGCATCAAGCACGTTGTCCGAGAGGTCGAGGTCTTCGAAATACACTTCGGCTGGGGCTTCGTTGGCAGCTTCCCCATTGGCGTTATTGCTTGGGGTGACTGTCTCGTTGTTTTCGTCTGTTTTATTTATCGTTTCTTCTGTCATGAGTCTGAGGGTTATTGGGGAGTCTTATAATAGAGCACTAGCGAGATGATAGCGAAGATGGCGTTGGGAATCCACACGGCAATCCAGGCTTCGAGTCCAGCGTTAGTGGCGAATGAGGACGACACGGTTTGAAATAAGATGTAGGCGAAGCTTAAGGCCAGACCAATGCCAAGGCTTAAGCCCATGCCTCCCTTTCGCTTTTGGCTCGATAAGCACACACCGATGAGCGTAAGGATGAAGGCGGCAAAGGGCGTGGCAAATCGTTTGTAGTATTCCACTTCGAACGTACTGATTTTATCAGCACCGCGTAGCTTTTGGCGAGCGATAAACTCTTGTAGTTCGGGCACGGTCATCGTCTCTTGTTGTCCTCTTACGTAGAAGAAGTCCTTAGGCTCCATAATGATGGTCGTGTCTATTTTATTGCCGTGGGTCAGCACCTCTCTCATTCCTTTCAGCGTGCGGATGTCGTAGTCGTGGAGTGTCCATGAGAAGCGGTGATCCGAGAGCGTGTCATATTGTATGGTCTGTGCGGTGAGGTGCGACACGAGTTTTTTCTCAACGAACTTATCGAGCGAGAATCCGTAGCCACTCTTCGTTACATTGTCGAAATGGGTGATGTAGGCCACCACGCCCGTGTCCACTTGCATCTGCACGTTGTCGGCCGAGGTAATGTCGGTCTTTTTCTTGATGTAGCGGTTTTGGAAATTGACGCGTGCCACGTTGCTTTTCGGGATAACGTAGGCACCTAGTAGGTACGAACTTAGGGCGATAAGTGCAGCGGTGAAGAGGTAGGGGCGCAGCAGTCGCCGGAAACTCATGCCGGTGCTCTTCATGGCGATGATTTCGCTTTTATCGGCCAGTTTGGAGGTAAAGAAGATGACGGCGATAAATACGAAGAGCGGACTAAAAAGGTTGGTGAAGTAGGGCACGAAGTTGGCGTAGTATTGCGCAATCTTGATTGGTGCCGCATGGCTTTGAGTGAGTTTATCAATGTTTTCGTTGAAGTCGAATATTACCGCAATAATGATGATGATAGCGATGAGGAAGAGATAGGTGCTGATAAACTTAAAGATGATGTAGCGGTCTAGTTTTCCCAATAGGGTTTTGCGTCCCTTCGTGTTTCGCGACTTTTGTCGTTTCGGGGTAAGCCGTGCCGTCCATCGTTTGCGTTGCATTTTAGCTTCGGCAGCGTTGGCCTCGGCATTGTTTGTTTGAGTCTCCTCCTCCAAACTTTGCTCGGTGGCCAGCTCTTGCTGGCCTGTAAGCTCGGTTGACGTTTCGGGCGAGGCGGTGGCCTCCTCCCCGTTTGATTTCGGAATGGGGTGGCACAAGAAGTGCTTTATTTTCGACCAAAGAGTGTTCATCTTCTGGGTTGTGCGTTTTCGCTGTGTGGGGCTGCAAGGGCAGAGTGGGAGCGGGGGGCTTCCACTCTGCCTTATATATATAAGTAGGGCTATAATTTGCGGCTAAGTTTCTCCACCATCTGCGCCTTCCAGGGAGCAAAGTCGTTGGCTAGGATGTGCTTGCGTGCCTCGCGTACTAGCCAGAGGTAGAAGGCGAGGTTGTGGATAGAACCGATTTGCAGGGCGAGCAATTCTTTGGCTTTAAACAAGTGGTGAAGGTAAGCCTTGGTGTAGTGAAGGTCGGCAAAGCAATGACCCATGGGGTCGACAGGTTCAAAGCAGTCAGCCCATTTGGCGTTGCGCATGTTGATTACGCCCTCGGCGGTAAAGAGACAAGCGTTGCGTCCGTTTCGGGTGGGCATTACGCAGTCGAACATGTCGACGCCACGCTCAATGCCCTCAAGGATATTGACAGGCGTGCCCACTCCCATGAGGTAGCGGGGACGGTCGGTGGGTAGAATGTCGTTGACCACCTCAATCATCTCGTACATCTTCTCGGCTGGTTCGCCCACGGCCAGTCCGCCAATGGCGTAGCCCTCGGCTCCAAAATCGCTCATGAAGCGTGCGCTCTCTTGGCGCAGGTCTTTGTAGACGCAACCTTGCACGATGGGGAAGAGAGCCTGATGGTAGCCATATTTGGGCTCAGTCTCGTGAAAACGCTTCCAGCATCGCTTCATCCATCCGTGGGTCAGGTCGAGGCTTTTTCGGGCATAGTCGTAGGAGGCCGTGCCCGGCGGACACTCGTCGAAGGCCATCATGATGTCGGCTCCGATGGTGCGCTCAATGTCCATCACTCGTTCAGGCGAGAAGAAGTGCTTGCTGCCGTCGATGTGTGAACGAAATTCACAGCCTTCTTGGCTCAGCTTGCGTATGCCAGCTAGTGAGAACACTTGGAAACCGCCACTGTCGGTGAGCATTGGGCGGTCGAAACCATTAAACTTGTGCAAACCGCCAGCTCGCTCCAAAATGTCGAGGCCTGGGCGCAAGTAGAGGTGGTAGGTGTTGCCAAGGATGATTTCAGCGTTAATCTCGTCTTTTATTTCGTGTAGGTGTACGCCCTTTACGCTGCCTAGTGTGCCCACGGGCATGAAGATAGGCGTGTGAATTTGTCCGTGGTCGGTAGTGATGAGTCCAGCGCGTGCGCTTCCGTCGGTATGTTGTAACTCGAAGGTGAGAGGCATGAAGAGGTGGGTGTGAAGGGTTGGTTCTAGAATGTGGAGCGGGATGCTCCGTTTCGGTAGGATGGGGAAGGCTTATTTCCCCTTCAGTAGGCGGGCACTCACACCGTTGTCGGGCGTGGTGGCTTTCGTTTGAGGCGTGTTTGCGTTTTCGTCAGCGAGTCCGCTCGTCAAGTCGATGGCGTTGTCCACTTTCTCGTCGAGCAAGGCCAATTTCAACACGTCTTGCACGTCGTTAACGAAATGGAAGGTAAGACCCTTGCGGTAGCGTTCGTTAATCTCCATCACGTCTTTTTCGTTCTCTACGGAGATGAGTATATCGGTGATGCCCGCTCGCTTAGCTGCTAGGATTTTTTCCTTGATGCCACCTACGGGTAGCACACGTCCGCGCAAGGTGATTTCGCCCGTCATGGCGATGTGGTCGCGTACGCGGCGTTGCGTCAAGGCCGAGGCGATGGAGGTGGCAATGGTGATGCCGGCTGAGGGACCATCCTTTGGTGTAGCTCCTTCGGGCACGTGGATGTGTACGCCCCAATGGTCGAAGATGCGATAGTCGATGCCTAGCGTGTCGGCATGAGCACGGATATACTCGAGAGCCAATACGGCACTTTCTTTCATCACGTCGCCGAGGTTTCCAGTTAGGGTGAGTTTTGCTCCCTTGCTGCGGCTTACGCTCGTTTCGATGAATAGGATCTCTCCACCCACGGCCGTCCAAGCCAAACCTGTCACTACGCCTGCGTAGCTATTGCCTTGGTATTTGTCGCGGCTGAAAAGGGGTTTGCCTATCAGTTGCTCAATGTCGTTGGGTTGGAGTTTCTTTTCCTCGTAGGGCATGTGGCCATCTTCCTCTTTCGAGGTGAGGAAGGCCACCTTTCGAAACACTTTGCTGATTTGCTTCTCGAGCTGTCGCACACCGCTCTCGCGCGTGTATTTCTCTATAATAAACTCGATGGCTGCGGGTGAAAATTCGAGTTTCACGTTGTCGCCAAAGTTAAAGTCCTTCTGTTCGCGGCGGATGAGGTGACGCTTCGCAATCTCTCGTTTTTCCTCCGTGAGGTAGCCCTCCACTTCAATCACCTCCATGCGGTCGAGCAAGGGGCGGGGAATGGTTTGCAGACTATTGGCTGTGGCTATGAAAAACACCTTTGAGAGGTCGTAGTCGAGGTCAAGGTAGTTGTCGTGGAAGGCTACGTTCTGCTCAGGGTCGAGCACTTCGAGCAAGGCACTGTGTGGGTCACCGTTGTAGTTGTTTTCCGACACTTTGTCGATTTCGTCGAGCACGAAGAGCGGGTTGCTAGTCTCCGCCTTCATGATGCCCTTCACGATGCGTCCTGGCATGGCGCCAACGTAGGTGCGTCGGTGTCCGCGAATCTCGGCCTCGTCGTGTACACCGCCTAGGGAGATGCGCACGTATTTGCGTCCCAAAGCCTCGGCAATGCTGCGGCCGAGTGAGGTTTTACCTACACCCGGAGGACCTACCAAACAGAGGATGGGCGATTTCTCCGCTTTGCGGAAAAGCAGCGTGGCCAGGTGCTCCAAAATGCGCTCTTTCACCTTCTCCATGCCGAAGTGGTCGCGGTTAAGTATGCGTTCGGCATTGCGGATGTCGAGGTTGTCTTCAGTCAGGGTGTTCCAAGGCAGAGCCACGAGAGTTTGCAGGTAGGTGAACTGCGTGCTATAGTCGGGCGACTGCGGACTGAGTCTTTTCAGTTTGTTGATTTCTCGTGTCACCACTTCCTTCACTTTCGGGGGAAAGGCGATGGCGTTAGCCTTCTCCTCAATTTCTGCCGTGTCGGAGTTGTTGTCCTCGCCCAGTTCCGATTGGATGTTGCGGATTTGCTGATGAAGGAAGTATTCGCGCTGTTGCTGGTCGAGTTCGGCTCGTGTGCGGTCTTGAATATCGCTCTTGATTTTGGCAAAGGCACACTCGCGGTTGAGGTATTTGAGCAGCAGGTTGGCTCGATCGTGTATGTCGTGTTTTGAGAAGAGGTCGTAGCGTTCGTTTTGTTCAATCTGTAGGTTCGAGCAGATGAAGTTGACAAGGAATACGGGGTGGCTGATGTTGCGTATGGCGAAGGTGGCTTCGCTTTGGCGCAGCCCCTCGCTCATCTTAAATAAGCGGATGATGCTGTCGCGGCAAGCCTCGGCCAGCAAACCAAATTCCTCATCTTTGCGCTCCACAATCTGCTCTTCCACGGGACTTATCTCCACACGCATGGTGGGACGGCGACGCTTGATGCGTTCAAGCTTGATCGCTCCATAGGTTTGCAGAATGGCAATGCACTGCCCGTCGGGCAACTCCATGATGCGCATCACGCGAGCCACCACTCCCTCGTCGTAGAAATCCTTGCGGTCAGGTTCCTCCACGTTGCCTTCCTTCTGTGACAAAACGGCAATGAGCGAACTATTTTTCAGCGACTGTTCCACCACTCGGCGACTCATTGGACGCCCAATCTTTACAGAACCCACTACGCCTGGGAACAACATCATGTTGCGTAGCGCAAGAGCGGGTAGGGTGGAGTCGTGTGGGGTGTTGAGCAGTTCGTGCATGTTGCCTTCGAAGTCGGCAATAAGTGAAAAGGCTGTCTGTGAGTTGTCGTCTCGTGATATCATAATGAGTTGTAGTGTGTGAAGGTTCGTTTTGGTGGTCAATGCCTTGTGGCGAGTGCCCCCTTTGAGGCGTGCTCGGTGTATGGTTAGGCTCGCAATGTGCGGACTTTTCTCGTGTTCATTGTGAAGCCACTAGCGTGCAAAAGTACGAAATTTCAGCGTATTAATGCTTCTCTCGTCTCATAAATTGCCCATTGGGGGCTTATTCCGCTGCTTAGCTCTGCGCTGGTTGGCTAGAAGCGAGGTGTTAGTTTGAGCCTTTTTAAACCCAATCAAGCGTGGGGATAAGGCTTTCTTCGCTCGTTTTTTAACACTCGAGAATGCGCTGAAATTCATTGTCTATCCTTACGCTCGCAACGAGGCTAATCGTGAGCAATCAGCAACGACTTGTTTTAGGCGGCTAGTGGCGGCTGAAAGGCTTTTAGACGGCTCTTTTTAGTCTCTTTTGGGGCGTTGACGCATGGCTTATTGATGCAATAAGTGTTCCAAACGCTGAAAACTGCTGTATTTATTGGCTGAAAATCTATGGACGGACGTGCAAGCATTCCCTGATAGGCCTTTCAAGCACTTCTTGGATGGCCTTTCAAGCACCCTATGAAAGGCCGTTCATAAATTTGCGGACGGAGGTGTCGTCTAGTTTGGTGGATCTAGTGGCCTAGTGGTGTATCCTAGTTGCCTAAGTATGCAAAAGCAGTGGCCTAATCGTCTTAACTAGTGGTCTAATCGTGTTTATTATTAGAAGGGTAAGTGTTGTGATTTGGCAAGTAATACCTTGGAATAGCCCTCGATTGCTCTATTTAATGTTATCCATTTTGTCAATATTTCGGTACAATGTTAACGGCGTTAGCATTTATTTACATGAAGACGGATTGAACGACAATGTAAGCAGTAAAAATATAATAGGCTTAGACAAGTAAAAGTCCTTTGATTTACCTCTTAACTCTCCTATAAAGAGATTGTCCCTTATTGTCTCTATTGTCGTAAAAATCCCCTTTATTTGTCGTTTAATTTTGACGACAATGTAGACAAAGGGTGACAATAGACTTTGCCTAGTAAAAGGCAAACCTGCCTAGTCGTCAATCGAAAAAAATGAGGTTTTACCCCGAGAATGTACACTTTTTGTAGAAAAAAGAAGAAAAGTGTTTCCAACGCTAGCCGTGTATGCTTACTTTTTCCTATTTTTGCGTGGAATATACCTTAGTTAACAGCAAATATGTGAAGCATTTTTTTATTATTAATTTAAAACCTTTAATCAATGAAGAGATTCACACTCTTTCTCTTGGTTTTCCTAGGGGGGATAGCGCAGATGCTGGCTCAGATAGAAGCCAGTAGCACGTTGCCCTCCGCAGGAAAGCCAGAGCACCTGTACACCATGGTGAGTGGCAACTCCATCTACGCCAATGGTAAAACAGGTACTACGCAAACAGAGGCCAATTACGGCCAGTTTGCGTTCTACGCCTCCGACACGGACGGCCAGTACTACATCTATAGCTACACGGCCAGCAAGTGGCTTTCGTACACCGTGGCAAGTAGCTATAACAACGGGAAGAACTTTGTGACGTTGGTGGACGACAAGGCCAACGGACAAGCGTTCATCGTCAACAATTATTCGGGTACGCTCTGTCAGCTACAGCCTGTCACCTCGAGCGGCACGGGCAATAAGTACCTCAACTGGTATACGGGCGTAGGTAATAATCCGCTTGACACCGATGGCGTGACCTTGGGATTGTGGGAGCAAGGCGGTAGCCAAGATGCTGGTAGCCGCTGGACATTCAGCGAGGTGCTCGAGCCCGCTGAAGGAGCCACTCCCGTGCTGCCTAGCAACTTGAGCGAAGTCAATGCCAAGTACACCAGTGGCACAGCCTACAGCGTGGCTGTGGTCTATCCCCAACAGCAAACCGCTGTGGGCACTG
>CAVFOF010000062.1:0-11736 GCA_963623895.1 bacterium | reverse complement strand
CTGTATCCCAACCTTGTTAACCTTAAATCTAATACTATGAAAAACACGATGCAAAGGTACGTTGTTTTGCTAAATGTGCAAGAGAGTGCACACTAAAAGTGTATAGAAATAGGCTTTTTTAAATATTAATACAACGTTTTGCTATCTACAATCCTCGTTTTTCGGGTGAATTGCCGCGCTTTATGCATTTTCGGGGTGAAGCAGATTGAGCAATTTAATCATTCCTCGGCTTGCCACGTCGCGAATGGGAGTCACTTTATAGTGCGATGGTACTTGCACGGCTTTCGGGTCAATCAGGTAGATGTCGGCATTGGGGCGAGTGTACTGAATGAGCGAGGCAGCGGGGTAGACGTTGAGCGACGTGCCGATAATCACAAATACATCGGCTTGTTCCGTTATTTCAGCTGCTGGTTCGAGCATGGGCACTGCCTCACCAAACCACACAATCCAGGGGCGAAGCAGTGAGCCATCGGCGGCTAGTGTGCCAGGCACAACGTTGGGTCGGTCAACGGGGAGAGTGGTGATGTAGCGTTCGTCGTTGGGGGTGCGGCTAGAGCACACTTTGCGTAAGTCGCCGTGGAGGTGGATGACGTGGGAAGAGCCCGCCCGTTCGTGAAGGTCGTCTACGTTTTGCGTTACCACTGTTACATCGTATTCCGCCTCAAGTGCCGCTAGCAAACGGTGGCCTAGGTTAGGCTCAGCATTTGCGAGCTGCGCACGCAAGTGGTTGTAGAAATTGGTGACGAGTGTGGGGTCGGCTTCCCAACCCTCGGGAGTGGCCACTTGCTGCACGGGGTAGTTGTCCCACAATCCGCCCGCATCACGAAACGTTGAAAATCCGCTCTCGGCGCTAATGCCTGCACCCGTAAGAGCTACTAGTTTTTTCTTTGCCATAGCTAATAAGTTTTAGTAGGGTAGGGGGCTTCGTAAGTCCGCTTGCCTTAGATGATAGTTTGTTGCAAAGATAATGGAAAATAGCTTATGCTTCTGCTTGTCCTGCTCCTTTAATCACGAGAAGTTGGCTCTTGAGGCTGACAACCAACTGTTAGAAACACTAAAAAAGGCGCAAATTTGTAAGTACACTACGGCTATTACTGACAAAATAGTTGTACTTTTGCATGGAATAATAATAATCAAAACGTATAACACTAAAAAACTTTATGGAAAAGCTCAGCTACGCTCTCGGTATGGTCATCGGCCACAACGTCAAGGGTATGGGTGTGAACAATTTAAGCGGTAACGATTTCGCTCAGGGATTAAACGACTTGCTTGAAGGCAAAACTTGCAAACTCACCGTTCAGGAAGCACAAGAGTTGGTGAACAACTTCATGCAGAAGCAAGAAGAACGAGTGACGAAGGCCATTCGCGAAGAAGGCGAAAAGTTCCTTGAGGAAAATGCAAAGAAGGAAGGCGTAACCGTGTTGCCTAGCGGCTTGCAATACACCGTGCTGACTGAAGGCACTGGCGCAAAGCCTGTAGCCACCGATAAAGTGAAGTGTCACTATGAGGGCAAGTTGACCAATGGCAATGTGTTCGACTCTTCTTATCGTCGCGGCGAACCCGCTGTGTTCCCCCTCAATGGTGTTATTCCTGGTTGGACCGAAGGCGTGCAGCTCATGAAGGAAGGTGCAAAGTATCGCTTCTTCATCCCCTACAACTTGGCTTATGGTGAACGTGGCGCAGGTCAGGCTATACCTCCCTACGCAGCCCTCGTGTTCGAGGTAGAACTCATCAGCATCGAGAAGTAAGCAAGGATTTTCCCCTCGCCCCTCACCTTTCCTCGTGTAGCCGTCGAAGGCATCGAGCAGCGTTGAGAGGTTAGTCAGATAACAATTACACAAAATAAAGAATGAAAAAGATATTCTTAGCAGTCGTAGTGGCTGCAGCAGCCTTCATGACAAGCTGCAACAATGGCCAGCCCAAGGCCAACCTTAAGACCGACATCGACACGTTGAGCTACGAAATCGGTATGCTCATGTCGCAGTCGAAGGGCGAATTCTCTAACTATCTCACTCAGTCGGGTAGCGACTCAGCCAACGTTGACGAAATGCTCAAGGGTTACATCGATGGAATAAAGGCCGCCGACGACAAGAAGAAATTGGCCTACTACATGGGTTTGATGCAGGGTCTACAGGCAAAAATGCAGATGCCTATGCTCGAGCAGCAAGTGTTCCAAGGCGACAGCACTAAGAAAATTAGTGTGAAGAACTTCGTGGCTGGTTTCACCGCTTATGCTAACAACAAGACCACTTTGAAGATTGGCGGCAAGCTTATCGACAAAGAAACGGCCAACAAGCGCGTGATGGACTACATGTTTGGCAGCAAAAAGCAGGAAAGCGTCAAATTCATGCAAGACAAGGCCAAGGAAGCTGGCGTTGTAGCCTTGGGCGGTGGCGTTTACGGTAAGGAAATCGAAAAGAGCAGCAATACGCAACACTGCACCGCTAACGACAGCGTTAGCGTGAAATATGAAGGTCGCTTGGCCAATGGTACCGTGTTCGACGCTTCGACCAATCAACCTGGTGGCATAGCTACCCTCTCGCTCAAGAACGTAATCAAGGGTTGGAGCATCGCTATCCCCAAGATGAACGTGGGTTCTACCTGGGAAATCTACGTGCCCTACGACCTCGCTTATGGCGAACAAGGCACCGGTCCCATCCCTCCCTATTCAGCTCTTATCTTCAAAATTACGTTAGTAGCCGTGAAATAATCGGGTGCTAGCGCAGTAAGTATACAAGTTCCCCTAATAACGTGCCGCCCCTCCCCTGTGTGCGGCACGTTTAAGTGATACACAAACATACAATATATTATTATAGTATAGAATTATGCAATTCAAATCTATTCTCGTGGTAGCCTTGGCAGCCGTGTGCTGCACGAGTGCTATGGCTGGAAAGCCTAAAAAGCAAAAGAAAGACACTAAGAAGACCGTGGCAGCTGCCACCCTTACTCCCGCTCTCAAGTCGGTTGACGGCAAGACGTTCAGCTACGCTCTGGGTGTGGCTCAAGGCGAAAGCTTTAAGCAATATCTCGTGAACCAAATGGGCGTAGATACCGCCTATATGGACGATGTGTTCCGTGGCATCGCTGCTCCTAGCGACGACGTAGCCGCAAAGAAGGCAAAGGCCTTTGCCGCTGGCTTGCAAGTGGCCGAAATCAATAAGCGCAACCTACCCATGATTGCTGAGCAGGCCACTTCAAAGAACGATTCTACCTACATGGATCAGGACGTATTCGTGCAGGGCTTGAAGGAAGCTATTGCTGGCAAATCTACCATTAGCCGCGACAGTGCTACAAAGGTGATTGAAGCTCAGTTCAAGTATAAGCAAGAAACTTGGAAGAACGAGAACACCGCATGGCTCACCAATAACGCTAAGGTGAAGGGCGTAAAGACCTTGCCTAGCGGTTTGCAATACTCCGTACGCACGGAGGGTAAGGGTGCTATCGCCACTGACAGCACCGAAGTGGAGGTGAACTACGAGGGTAAGCTCATCGACGGCACCGTGTTCGACTCTTCTTACAAGCGTGGCAAGGCTGCAACCTTCCGTCCTAACCAAGTAATCAAGGGTTGGAAGGAAGCACTCACGATGATGCCCGAAGGCTCTGTGTGGGAACTCTACATCCCCTCAGAGCTTGGCTATGGCGAGCATGGCCAAGGCCGCGACATTCCTGGCAACTCTACCCTTATCTTTACCGTAGAGGTGATGAAGGTGAAGAATGCCGACGCTGCTGCAAAGGCTGAAACTCCTGTAGCTAAGGCTGAGGAAAAGAAATAAGACGGACGGAGGATTGCTCTTCCGCTCCCCCTAGAGATTGCTCCGTTGCAACGAGAAGAGGTTCGTTGCAACGGAGCAATTTTTTTGCTCTAGCCCCTCAGAATTTACTTGAAGCGTGTAAATATTTGATAGTCAGTAGAAACAATTTAGGTGGTAAAAGTAAGACATAAATTGAGAGGGCTAGTTGTCCAAAAGTCTTCAAAAAAAATATTTTCGTTTCGCTTTTCTTATCACAACTTTTGCCGTATCTTTGCCCTCGCTAAGCAAAACACGAGCCTATCGAGGCGAGCAAACACGACGTACACATTTTCGCTTTTATTCTTACTATTGGAAATTTTTAGTAATTCGATAATTCGTTGATATACAACGAATTAAAATGTTAGCTCGTTTGCTCAATGCCGAATAGGCAGCGTGCTTCGCTAGCAAACGAACCTTGCCATTTTCGCTAGCAACGGCCTAGGCTGAGGGGCAAGTCGTAGGAAAATAGAAGAACCGCTTTCGTGAAAACTTTTTGCCCGAAGAAAATTGAAAAGTTGCCCAAAACGGAAATCTTTTACCCTTTCAAAAACCACTCTTAAACCTCTAGAATTTCACCATGTGCACCGACAATTTCATCATCACCAAACGCAACGGTAAAACCGAGCCACTCAATATCGAAAAGATTAGGACTGCCATCCTCAAATCTTTCCAAAGTCAGAACAAGAGCCTCAATGCTGAAGACCTCAATCGCATCATGCAACGCCTGCGCTTTTGCAACGGCATGAGCGTGGAGGACGTGCAAAACCAAGTGGAGGTGGCTCTGATGGCTGAACAACACTACGAGGTGGCCAAGGCCTTCATGCTCTACCGCAAGCGTCACGAGGATGATCGTGAAACTGCCGACAAACTGCGCTTCCTCATCAACTATTGCAACTCGGCCAACCCCGCCACTGGCTCAAAGTATGACGCCAACGCCAATGTGGAGAACAAGAATATTGCCACCCTCATCGGTGAACTTCCCAAGCAGGGCTTCATCCGTTTAAACCGTCGCTTGCTCTGCGACCGCATCAAGGATCTCTACGGAAAGGAACTGGCCGACCGCTACATCTACTTGCTCAAGAACCACTACATCTATAAGAACGACGAGACCTCCCTCGCCAACTATTGTGCCTCAATCACCATGTATCCCTGGTTGCTTAATGGCACAAAGGACATTGGCGGCAACTCTACAGCTCCTTCTAATCTCAAATCCTTCTGCGGTGGGTTCGTCAACATGGTGTTCATTGTTAGCTCTATGCTCTCGGGTGCTTGTGCCACTCCTGAGTTCCTTATGTATATGAGCCACTTCCTTGAAGAAGAGTACGGCTCCGACTACTACGAGCACGCCGACAAGGTGGTAGACCTCTCCACCCGTCAGCGCACTATTGACAAGGTTATCACCGACTGCTTCGAACAAATTGTTTACTCCATCAACCAGCCTACGGGTGCTCGCAACTTCCAGTCCGTCTTCTGGAACATCTCCTACTACGATAAGTACTACTTCGATAGCATTTTCGGCGAGTTCCGCTTCCCCGACGGCTCCCGTCCCTCTTGGCCTGCCCTCTCGTGGTTGCAGAAGCGCTTCATGAAGTGGTTCAATAAGGAACGTACCAAGGCAGTGCTCACCTTCCCCGTTGAGACCATGGCTCTTCTTTCGAAGGATGGCGATGTGATTGATAAGGAATATGCCGACTTTACGAGCGAAATGTATGCCGAAGGCCACAGTTTCTTCACTTACATGAGCGACAATGCCGACTCCTTGGCCTCTTGCTGCCGCTTGCGCAACGAGATTCAGGACAATGGCTTTAGCTACACACTGGGTGCTGGTGGTGTAAGCACGGGTTCGAAATCGGTGCTCACCGTCAACCTCAACCGTTGCGTGCAGCAAGCCACCCGTGAAGGCCGCTCTTACGTAGAGTTCCTCGATGACGTAATCGACCTTATGCACAAAGTGCAACTCGCTTACAACTCCAACCTTAAAGACCTCATGGATAAGGGCATGCTGCCCCTCTTTGATGCGGGTTATATCAACATTAAACGTCAGTATCTCACCATCGGGGTGAACGGTATGGTGGAAGCTGCTGAAAGCTTGGGCATCACCATTTCCGACAATAAGGAGTATGAAGAGTTTGTGGGCAATATCCTCGGTCTAATCGAGGGTTACAACCGCAAGTATCGCTCGAAGGACGTCATGTTCAACTGCGAGATGATTCCTGCTGAGAACGTCGGCGTAAAGCATGCTCGTTGGGATCGCGAAGATGGCTACTACGTGCCCCGTGATTGCTACAACTCTTATTTCTATGTGGTGGAAGATACCAACACCGACATCATCGAGAAGTTCCGCATGCACGGCCGCCGCTTCATTGAGCACCTCACGGGTGGTTCTGCGCTCCACATGAACCTCGACGAACACCTCAGCCAAGCACAGTATCGCCAGTTGCTCCGTGTGGCCGCTAAGGAGGGATGCAACTATTTCACCTTCAACATCCCCAACACCTTGTGTAATGACTGCGGTCACATTTCTAAGCACAACTTGCACCAGTGCCCCAAGTGTGGTAGCGAGAATCTCGACTACCTCACTCGTGTGATTGGTTACCTCAAGCGCGTGTCAAACTTCTCGCTCGACCGCCAAAAGGAGGCTGGTCGCCGCTACTACCAAAAGATTGCCGAGTAAGGATTTTTACGCATTACACCTATATTATATATAGATGGTGTAAGAACTGTTCACTCGTATACATACAGTTGTAATTTTAGTAAATAGATAATTAAGAAAGGCTTATAAGGCGAAGTCACCTTATGAGCCTTTCTTATAGCTTTTCATTTAAAACAATGCTTAAATACGCTAACTACGACATCGTTTTCCAAGAATATCCCGACGAGGTCACTTTGGCCATTAACCTCACGCTTTGTCCCAACCGCTGCCCAGGTTGTCATAGTGCATTTCTTCGCAACGACGTGGGGGAGGAACTTACCAATGAACGGCTCACTGCTCTTATCGACTCTTATGGCGACACAATCACTTGTGTGGGTTTCCAAGGCGGCGATAACGACCCTGAGACCCTGCTTCGTTTAGCTCGTTACGTGCATGAGCACTATGACAATCGCTTGCGCACGGGTTGGTATTCGGGTCGAGCCCAACTGCCCGCTCCCTATACGCCTCAATCTCTAGCCCCTGCGCTCAACTATCTTAAGCTCGGGTCTTACGTGGAGAAGTTCGGACCACTTTCTTCCCCTACTACTAATCAGCGTTTTTATCACGTCCTTCCCGATGGCACGCTTCAAGACCTCACCTCGCGCTTTCAGAAGCCTAAACGATAGAAGGGGTTAAAGCGTGATGCCGTATTCATGCTTGATTTCATCCATCACGAAGGTGCTCTCCAATGAGCCGAGGTGGGGGATGGTGCCAAGCACGTTGAGTACGAACTCTTGGTAGTACTTCATATTGGGGGCGTGTATTTTCAGAAGATAGTCGTACTGCCCAGAAATGTTGTAACACTCTGTCACCTCTGGAATGCCGATGATTGTTTGGGCAAAGTCGGCCGCAATGTCGCGCCCTAGGCGATTCATCTTCACTTGGCAGAACACGAGGAAACCCTGATTGAGCTTCTCCGCATCGAGCACGGCGATGTAGCGATTGATAATTCCCTCCCGTTCCAGTCGCTTTACCCGCTCAAAAACGGGGGTGGTGCTGAGGTTCACACTTGCCGCTAGTTCCTTCGTGGTGAGCCGAGCGTTGCGCTGCAAGGCACGGAGGATTTTAATGTCGGTAGCGTCGATAGAATATTTTTCTGCTTTTGCCTCTAAAATGTTCGTCATTGTTTGTATGTTTTCTTTAATATGTCGCAAAGTTAGATTTATCTTCTTAGTTTTGCAAATTATTTGGTGGTTTATTCTAAAGCCCGTAACTTTGCAACCAGAAATCAACGAAAAATAATCACAACACAAAACATATCTTTTACATTATGAGCGAACAGAAATATCACTTCGAGACACTTCAAGTACATGTAGGTCAAGAACAGCCCGACCCCGCCACGGATGCGCGTGCCGTACCTATTTATCAGACTACGTCTTACGTGTTCCGCAACTCGCAGCATGCTGCTGACCGTTTTGGCCTTCGCGATGCAGGTAACATTTATGGCCGTTTGACCAACTCCACTCAGGGCGTGTTTGAAGATCGTGTAGCTGCTTTGGAAGGCGGTGTTGCAGGTTTGGCTGTGGCTAGTGGTGCCGCTGCTGTGACTTATGCCTTGCAGAACATCGTGCTCGCTGGCGACCACATCGTAGCAGCCGACAATCTCTACGGCGGTTCGTTCAACTTGATTACGCACACTTTGGCTAGCCAAGGCATTACACACACCATCGTCAACGTAAACGACACTGCCGCCTTGGAAGCAGCCATTCAGCCCAATACGAAGGTAATCTATGCCGAAACCTTCGGTAATCCTAACTCTGATGTGACCAACCTCGAGGCCGTGGCCGAAGTGGCTCATCGTCATAACATCCCCTTCATCGTAGACAATACGTTTGGCACACCCTATCTTATCCGTCCCTTGGAACATGGTGCCGATATTGTAGTACATTCCGCCACGAAGTTTATCGGTGGTCATGGTTCAAGCCTTGGCGGTGTGATTGTAGATGGTGGTAAATTCGATTGGAAAGCCAACGCTGACAAGTTCCCCACTTTGGCTAAGCCCGACCCCTCCTACCACGGTGCTATCTTTGCTGATGTAGCTGGCCCTGCAGCCTTCGTAACACGCATTCGTGCAGTTGTACTTCGCGACACGGGTGCCACGATTTCTCCTTTCAATGCTTTCATCTTGTTGCAAGGCCTCGAAACCTTGTCACTCCGTGTAGAGCGTCACGTAGAGAACGCTCTGAAGGTGGTAGAATTCTTGGCCAATCATCCCAAGGTGGCTAAGGTGAACCACCCCTCACAAGCCTCTCACCCCGACCATGCACTCTACACGAAATATTTCCCCAACGGTGGCGGTAGTATTTTCACTTTCGAAATCAAGGGTGGTAAGGAAGAAGCTTGGCGCTTCATCGACAGCCTCAAGATTTTCTCACTCCTTGCCAACGTGGCCGACGTGAAGAGCTTGGTAATCCATCCCTACACCACCACTCACTCGCAGATGACTCCCGAGGAACTCGAGCAGCAGCACATCACCCCCTCAACGGTGCGTTTGAGCATTGGCATTGAGCACATCGACGACATTATCGCCGACCTTAGCCAAGCTCTCGAGCAGGTGTAGTAGCCTCGCTCCCACCTCTTTAGAATGTTTGAATGAATTTTAGGTATTAGTTTATATTAGATTAGCAGAACAACCTGTACTTTAAAGGGTTGTTCTGCTTTTTCTTATCGTGTGGGGGATTTATCGAATGTTCCCTCTCGTCTAGTGTGAGACAATCATTTTGTGCATTCATGCTAAAGTTGTAATTTTGCGCTACGGAATTATGGTAAACAACACATCGCTCCAAATCGTTACGCTCTCAAGTGAGTCCGACAATATCCCTGCTTCGCAAAAGACGAAGTTGCTTGAGAGTTTTTCTCGCTTCAATCGGGAATGGATAACGCACTATTTCCGTCTAGAACCAAGTGACTTGCGCTATCTGAGCAATCCTGAGGAAAATATCCTCCAAAAGGGTGGCTACCTATTCGTAGCCCTTCTCAATGACGACCCCGTAGGCTGCTGCGCCCTCATTCCCCATGCCGATAGCGGGGAATGGGAGTTGGCCAAAATGGCCGTTACTCCCTTGGCTCAAGGTCGTGGCGTAGGCTCAGCCTTAGGTAAAGCTGCATTGCAGCAGGCACGAGCGTTGGGCATCCAGTCCCTTTTCCTCGAAGCTAACACGCTGCTCGAAGCCTCGGTGCGCCTTTACGAACGTCTTGGCTTTCAAGCCGTGGCCGACTATACTCCAGCCTATGAGCGATGCAATCTATTCATGGTATGCAAACTGACAAATCCTATTCACTCTTAATTTCGGGCGGCGTAGATAGTGCCGTAGCTTGCCACTTGCTTTGCGAGCAGGGCATCCGTCCCGACCTGTTCTATATTAAAATAGGCATGCAAGGCGAGGGTACGTCGTGCTCGGCCGAAGAGGACATCGAACTCTCCACTCTTACCGCCAAGCGCTACGGCCTGCACCTCGATATTATCGACCTTCAGCAGGAATATCACGACCGTGTCACGGCCTACGTGGTAGAGCGCATTAAGCGAGGCTTGACGCCCAACCCCGACGTGATGTGCAACCGACTCATCAAGTTTGGTGCCTTTGAGGAGAAAGCCGGACATGCCTACGACTACATTGTGACGGGACACTACGCTCAGACCTATCACAACACCGACGGACAGCTCTACCTAGCTCCCGCCCCCGACCCCGTGAAAGATCAGTCCGACTTTCTTTCGCAGCTCACCGATGTGCAAGCCCATAAACTCTGTTTCCCCATAGGCCATTTGCTTAAACACGAAGTGCGCGAAATAGCCGACCGCGAACGTCTGGCTCCAGCCCATCGTCGCGACAGTCAAGGCATATGTTTTTTGGGAAAAATAAACTACACGCAATATCTTCACACCCTTCTTGGTGAGCGTGAGGGCAATGTGATGGAGCGCGAGACGGGTAAAATCATAGGCAAGCACAAGGGCTATTGGTTTCACACCGTGGGGCAGCGCAAGGGGCTTGGCCTTGGCGGCGGTCCTTGGTTCGTAACGGATAAAGACATCGAGAAGAACATCATCTACGTGTCACACACCGATGCTTGTCATGGGCTTTATGGCCAAGAGTTCCACCTCACCGATTTCCATTTCGTAACGGCTGACCCATGGAAAGGTGCTCCCGAGGTAGACGTGTTGTTCAAGATACGCCACACGGAACGTCCACGCCCTGGCCACCTAGTGCGTCAGCCCGACGGTCGCTTCCTTATCACATCGCCCACCCCTGTGCAGGGCATAGCTCCAGGCCAGTTTGGTGTGCTCTACACGGCCGATGGCCGAATTTGTGCTGGCAGCGGAGAAATAAGGTTTTAAGATTGCAAAGTTTACCCCGAATAAAAGGCATCACTATTCGGTCTCTATCAAGCACAAACTCAATACAAAATTGGGGACGCGTCACCCCCAATTTTGTGGTCAGTTTTGTAATCAATATTGTGCTGAGTTGCCCTTTATTATAGAAATGCTTATATTTGCCTCATAAAAGCAATAACTATGAGCGAAAGCAAATACATACGTTTTGATTGGGCTATGAAGCGCTTGCTCCGTCAGAAGGCCAACTTTGGCATTCTCGAAGGTTTCCTCACCACGCTGCTCGGCATGCAGGTAAAAATCAAGCATCTGCTCGAGAGCGAAAGCAATCAAGAAGACGAGGACGACAAGTACAACCGCGTGGATATGCTTGCCGAAAACGAGAAGGGCGAACTCTTCCTTATAGAAGTGCAGAACAACACGGAGTATGCCTATTTCCAACGCATGCTTTTCGGCACTTCCAAACTCGTCACGGAATATATCAAAAAAGGTGAAGGTTACGAGAACATCCGCAAAATCTATAGCGTGAACATTGTGTACTTCTCCCTTGGTAAGGGCACGGACATTGTGTATCATGGCAAGACGGAATTTCGAGGCATACACAATGGCGACTTGCTCGAACTCAGTCCGTTCCAGCGGCAGAAGTTCGAGGTTGATGCTGTGAGCGACCTTTATCCCGAATATTACATACTGAAAGTGAACGACTTTGACCGTGTGGCCAAGAACTCGCTCGAGGAGTGGGTGTATTATCTCAACACGGGCGATGTGCCTCAAGACGCAACGGCTCCAGGTATGGAGGAGGTAAAAGAGCAGCTAGTTATCGACCGAATGAACAAGTCGGAACGCTCGGCATACTACAAACATCTCGACAACATCGTCATCTTGCGCTCTAATATTTACACGGAGCGTGAAGAAGGTCGGCTCGA
>CAVFOF010000061.1:0-11855 GCA_963623895.1 bacterium | reverse complement strand
GAGGTTCCGCCGTACGCACTTTTGACGGTTTCATCCGAAAGGCGAGCACGCTGAAGCTTTGTTTGCGACGAACAAAGAAGCGAAAATATTGGTTTTTCGGCCGTCAGTTATAGTTTTTCGGCCTCGTATATGGTAAAAAGCAAGCGTATGTACACGATTGGGCACATCCTTTTCTCGAGGATGTCCCCAATGCCGTATGTGTACTTTGATAATTGCGTAGCAGCGGCTATGCCACCATTCTCGTAAGTGCGATCTTCAGTTCTTCCCGATGCCGATGATGCGGCGAGAAACTGATTTTGACATACGTCCTCTTCTCTTTGTTTCTATGAATTATTCAGAATAGAAAACGCACAATTCGGCTCGGTAATAACGGGTCAAGTAGTGGAGGTCGTAGATAAACGAAATAATAAACGTGTTTTAGTGCAATTCAATCCCAGCGAGGAAATGAAGGAGAATAGTGTTTATAGTGCCTATATAGTTACGCAGGAAGTAGTAATGCTCAATTTAGTGGTTCGGAAGGTTCTAAAATGGCAAGACTCTTGATTCTTACCCCTCTATAGGGTAATGGTTTCGAGGTGGAATAGAGTAAGAATTGGTTATAAAAATGGGGAAATGTAGAGAATTTTCTTTTTTTTTCTTGAAATGTTGTGTAGGATAAAGAGTATTTGCTAACTTTGCCCCGACAAGTAATATTTGAAACTTAATCAATTGAAAAATTATGAAAGTGAAAAACACTAAAGTCCTTGCTCTTACCGCTATGGCAGGATTGATGGGAGTATTCGCCTCATGTAGCGATAGCGTGCCTGTGGCTTCTACCACCCCCACTGTAGATAATTCGTATGTAACGAAAGGTATTGAGACAGAGGTTCAAGGAACAGTAGTTGAAATTCCTGTAACTTGTGACGGCAAATGGTTCGCTGTGGCCGATAGCTCATGGATCAACTTTATAGAAGAACCTGGTCAGACTTTCCATAATGGAACGGGTAAGTTGACGGTTTCGATTGAGCCCAATCATGATCGTACCAATTCTCGTAGAGATACCATATTCATCACCCAGCTCAATGGTGGCGAAGTGAAAATCCCCGTTTATCAGAGCACTACCTATTATGGCGAGCCTCCCTCAAATGGTGATGTCGCCGACTTCTTTGACAATAATGGTATCGGTTGCCCTGTTGACTACACCTACATGATGCAGCCCGACACGGCCAACGCTAGTGGAAGCAAAAAGTTTAGTCCCACAAAGATGTTCAAGAGAGCTCCTATTTTCAACATGGCTACCATCGAGAGCTTGAAGAAAACTGGAGGTTCAAACGAAAACTTGTATCAGACCTCGGCGTTGAATTTCTCTTCACTTAACGATATGAGCCTTGTGAATAGTATCGCAAAGGTACAAGCAATCGATGTGAAGGTGAAGATGGCCGCTTCGTTCGGTTTCTTGGAATTTGAAGCAGAAGGTAAATACTCAGGCGGTGTGCAGGATACCAGCACCTACGTCAATTACTCATTCTGCCGACAGGCTCCCTGTTTGACTTCAAACCTCAATTCCACAACCATTGCAGAAAGAGCTGATGATGAGTTGAGTGAATATTTGGACAAGTATTGGGATGACTATGCTCAATATCAGAAGCTATATGCTGATGCCGTTGCGAAGAATGACAAGCAGCTAATCAAGAAATACACGCAGAAGCTGAAGAGACTAAAGAAATGTGACTTCGGTAACTTGTTCTCATCGGCTTTCGCTTCAGATTATTGGAGCTTGTATGAATTCCTTAACTACACTGGCGACGAACTTTATCCTGATGAAACGGAACGTGAAGAAGCCTATAACAAGCTTCTTAGAAAGCTAGATAGTGATTTTGGTCCCTATTTCATCTCAGGTGGCGATTTCGGTGGTGCATTCAATCTTTATGCTAAGGTAGATAAGAAGGTTCTGACCGAGGATGTTAAGTTTAGTGCCACAATCACGGCTCAGATCAGCGAAGCTTTCAATTTCTCTGGCGACGTAGAATATGAGTCAACAGGTATTCAGCTTTACAAGAATAGTAGAGTGAAAATGAGTGCCTATGGTGGCGATGCACCAAAGGTGCTGATTGGTGTGCAGGACTTTTTTAATGGCCCTATGACCAATGTCGCTGAGTTGCAGAGCGTGTTGACTGAATGGGTGAATAGCTTCTCCACAGTGAGCAAGATGTCTGACGGTGCGCTTGTTCCCACAAAGGCATCTCCTATCTCCTTCACCCTCACTCCTATTTGGACGCTTATGGGAGATGCTGATGTTCGCGATAGTGTGCAAGCGTACTTCAAAAAGGCCTACAAGGACAAAGGCATTGATATCTGGAGTAATGTTTTGGAAAGCTCCACCTCTATTGAGGTAGACGACATCCTTAACAAGTTGAAGACTACAACTCCTGTCTCAACCGATGACTCTAGCTCAAAAACCTCGGACACGACAACAAAAAAATAATTCATGTATAGGTGGTCATTATTACTAATAGTATGCCTATGGGCTTTAAGCTCTTGCAATGATGACCTTCCCTCTTCAGAAATAAAGCAAAGGTGGGGCATAGAGCTTGCTGACAACGACCAGCAGGCTGTATTGCCCCGCCAGTCTTCTTACGAAAGCCTTCGGGTGAAAGTGACGGGGCAAACCAACTCCGATGAGGTGGTACTAATAAGCACTACCGACGATTGGCTGCAACTCGAAACAGACACCTTGCCCAGTGACGGCATCGTGTCAGTGGCCACGCAGACTAACGAGGGCAATACTCGCCGTTACGCTTCGCTCACCTTTCGTAGTACCGACAATCCGCTGCACACCGACACCCTAGAGCTGACCCAACTCTCGTCGGCCGACAATGAGTCGAACTCCGACCCTATGGAGACGCTCTACATTGGCTATGGCTACGACATCTATAAGAACGCCAATAGCCAAAAGTCAGTACACACGTTGGAGCCTATTTTAGACTACGACTACATCAAGCAGTATTTCACGGCTTCCGACACCTACGAGCCAATTCACGATTGCCAGATTTCGCGCACCGAGATAAACTACTGCGCCGCACTCACGCTCTCGCAGTATAGCACGGAACTGACCTCGGCTAGCACGGGCTCCTCGGGCATCTTAGGCTGTTTATATGATTGCAAAGAAACCCTGCAACTCAGTCCACAGACCGAGACAACGGCTCAGAACTATGGCTATGGCGAGATGGTGAAGACCTGCTACTCGCGTGTGTTGGATCGCGGAGCGATAGAAGACTTGCAGCGCAACAAGCGTCTGCAAAATTGCTTCACGTCGGGCTTCTCACGTGCTTACAATAAGGTGAAAACTTTGAGCGGCGACGCTCGCAAGCAAGCTATTCAAGACCTATTGGCAAAGTATGGCACTCATGTCATAACCCAAGCAGACATGGGCGGCAAGATTGTCTATAGGTTTACGATGAATAAGTCTGACCGAGCCGACAACGAAGCCGAGCTAAAGCAGGAAATCGACTACACACTAGGCACTATCACTCAGTCCGACCGAAACACCGAATATCAGCAAACCGTAAGTTCATCGAAAAGTGCTGACGGAGCCATCGCCATTTATGGAGGCACGGACGAAGCCAAGGCCAAGTTGCGAGCCGATGTGCAGCAGCTATCCGCCAGTGGTCAGTTGCCCCCCAATGACATCACCGATTGGCTCGCCTCGGTAGTTTACACAGGGTACATCCAGAACAGCCCGACGCTCGACATCGTCAATTTCGAACTGCTCCCAGTGTGGGACTTGGTGGAAGACGACCTTCGTGTCGACTTCATGAACGCCACGCTCGACATGATAAGTCGCAGCGACTGCAAATTGCCCGACGGCATGCTCAGCGCCACGCTTTATGAGATAGATGCCACCCGTAGCGATTTGGTCAATTTCGACCAAAACACCAACTCCTCCCTTTGCCGCACGCTTTATCTGAAGACTGGAAACACCACGGAACCAGTGGTGGAGGTATGTCAAGAATACGTCCCCAAAATTCGTTCCGACAAACGCGTCACCATCGCTTATCCCATTTACAAAAATCGCATACGCTTAACCCAGGGAATTTTCCTTGGTGATGACGAACACGCAGCAGCCACCGTGGCCTTCGGAGGGTCTACCGCCTATGTAGCCCCGCTCACTCTGAGCAATGGCGAAAAGAAGGTGAAGAAACTCTATTACGTCAACGGCACGCTCTATGCCAATTCTCCCGCATTCACTTGTTATAACGAAGACACCAAAAGCCGCCAAGTGCGCGACGATGTGCTCTCGCTCCGCGACATCCATACCCACAAGCTTTATCGACACCCCATCGTAAAGATTGGTAACACGTTTTGGACAAGAAGCAACATCGACCACACGATGGACTTCACCGACGACGTCAACGACCGCACCGCTTCGAGCCAAGAAATCATCGAAAACGATGTGCTCTTTAGTCGCATACAGTATGAAGTAGGCTTCTGGTTCAGAACCTACAACTCCTGGACCTATGGCTATAGTCCCTTGACGAGCCTCGACGGCAAGCCCAACACGAAGTGGTATCTGCCCACCCCAACCCAGTTGTCCGAACTCAATGCCTACTTAGGTTCCAACCCCAAGGCACTGTTTAAAGGACAAAGTTCGGGCTTCGACGCACAGTTTAGCGGTTACGTTGGTTACTACGACATACAAGCAGGGAAAAACTTCTCCGATTACCGCAAAATACAACGCTACAACGGAGAAATTTGCGCATTAGCCTCGCATAGCCCCGACAACAATCAAGCCCCCAACTTGCTGCTGCTGCGTACGGACTACAGTCTGAAGACACTCGATGATGGCACCATCGGCAACGATTGGCGTAAGAACTATTACCCCATTCGCCTTTGTCGCGGAGCCTACTATTCCTTCCACGATTTGGAAACGCTAAAATCGAAAGAAAAATGAACCTCCGTTCACACTTCATATCCTCGCTCACTTGCGCAGCAAGCCTCGTGTTGGCCTCCCTCGCCTTCGTAGCTTGTAGCGACTCTGAGACCGACGACAGTAGCAACAAGACTCCAACGGAGCAAGTGGTCACAGCCGACGAGCAGGAAACGATGGATCGCATGCGCCTCATTAGCAGCGTGCTTCGCAGCCTGACCGAGACCGACGAGCTGACCGACGACTTTGCTAGCCTTACCTACAAACCCACTTATGGCAGCGTGCGCGACGAAACTATGCCGCTAGTGCGTGCCGTAAAGGTCGACAGTTGGGACGAGGCAGTAAGTCAGTTCCAGCAAATCACGGGCCTCTACGACCTACAGTCCGCTGAGGCCGATGGCTATGTGGCCGACCTCAAATTGCCCCAAGCTTTGGTCGCTTCCGTGGGAAAGGAAAGCCTCGGCACGCTCACCCTGCATCGCGGTGATAGCACCACCCGAATGGCTTATGTGGATGTCAACATCTCCGCCATCCCCCAACTCGAACGCATCGACTTCATCCCCTTGTCCGCCTGGGGCGACAACGGAAACGGCACGTCTCCCTTTGGCCTAGGCCAATTGCTGAAATGGACGGGCGATAGTGAAGGGCATGGTAAGGGCCTTTGGATGTGTGTACGAGAGTCGAACGGACCCGTTAGTGGCGTGCTCGTTCACCTCGATGAAGAGTTCAACAGCACGTTCTCCCATTGGTACGACGACTTCACCAATGTCAAGCAAGGAGGCTGGATGCCCTACTACTCGTCCACAAAAGAAGACGTTGAAGCCTACTTGGCCTTCCTCTATAAGTATGCCACGCCCATGCAGCACAACGTCGACTACATCCTCGAAACCGACAGTGCCTCCATTGCCAGCATACGTCCCAAAGGCTTCTTTGTGTTCAACGAGGATGATGAGCGCAAACGCTACCTTTATAAGAATGACACAACGGCCGCCATCGTGATGCACGGACAGTATGGTAGGTGGTATTGGTTTCGTCATTACGAAACCACTCAGTTCTATCAGCTCAACACCACCGAAGCAGGGTCGGGTAGTGTGCGAACGGTAGAGTGCTACTACGATAGCAGCTGGTGGGAGAAAAATGTGTGGAACAAATATCACCTCTACACCCTCAGTGCGCTCCACTTCGACAGCAACACCATGCTTCTCAACACGATGACACTAGTTCATGACCCCGCATTCGAATAAGAATTAAAGGTGGTAAACAAAATTACCACCCATACGCATAAAGGGGGGAGGAAAAACAAGGCGACTTGAGTTTCCCTCCCCCCTTTTTGCGTTCTAATTTAGAGATAATATGTATCTTTGCCCTTGTTAGGGCGCATAGCGAGCGAACCAGGCCATTCTAGCTTTCAAATCATTCGCCAAATTAAGAAAATGTTACAAAGATAGCTTATGCAAGAAACAACGTAACGTTCGCTTTCTTTAAGTATGCAGCCCCCTCCGCTTCACTTGCTAAATACTAAAAAAACACACTGACAACGATGAAAGAAATTTACTCCATACTACGTTCCATCCTGCTCCTCCTACTTTGCGGAGTAGCTTTCGGTTGCGTGGCCTCTTGCAGCGATGAGCTGTCAGAGGCTGAGGGTAATTCTTCAGAAGAAAACGCACAACCCTTCGACTGGACGCGAGGCACACAGCAATCCACCCGCTACTCCTTCCTCCGCAACTATGCGGTGGGCTATGGCTACAATGCCGTCGATGGCGAATACTGCAATTGGAGCGACATTCGCAGCCAAGTAATCAACCGCGCTGCGATGGAGAACCTCCGCAACCAAGGCGGCCCCACGCTTTATGGAAGCATCACGGTCAACGAGGTGTCACAAACGCAGCAGTACACCTATAACAAGCGAGACTACGTGGCAGGCATTCACCTAAACACCGACTACTCCGTAGACCTCGGGCTATACAATAAAACCAAACGAACCCGCCAAGACGTGCTCGAAGATGGCGTGCAAGAAAACTTCTACTACTCCGTAGAGCGCACCATCTCGATGGGGCAGCAGTGGATAATTGATACCGAACTGCTAGCCCATCTCACCGAGGGGGACTACACCACGCTGGTTACGGCCAGCTTCCGAAACGCAGTGGCACACATGGCCAAAGCCGTCTACGACGAGCACCACGATGCCACCTACCTCACCGCCATGGTCGACTCCTTTATCAACGTCTATGGCACGCACGTCGTGGTGAGTGCCACCTTGGGCGGAAAGGTGCGTGTCGACTTGGCACGCGAGATGTGGCGCTACAACGATCAGGTGCAGGAAGAGGCCTATTCGGCCGAAGAGATACTCTGGGCCTACTCCACACGCGAAGAAAATCGAAAAGAAGCCATCTATAAGTTCATCGAGTCGTCCAGCATCAACGTCACGGCCTATGGAGGCGACCAAAGCGTGCTGACCGGCTTCTTGGGCATGACCAAGTACGACGGCACGCGTTCCTTCTCGTCCGAATGCTTAGAAGATTGGCAAAGTACGCTCAATCTCGACTTCTTGAATGAGAAAAACTCGAACGTAGAACTCGTAGATATGGGCGTGCGCCCCATTTGGGACTTTGTCGAAGCCCTCGACGAATATGGCGAGGTGGCCGACCTCGTGAAGAGCGTCATTTCGCAAGACGTGAGCCATTGGCAGGATCTGCTGGGACAGTCCAACTTCTTCAGTACGAGTTTCCCCACCTCGTTCGACAATCCGAAGGTCAACATCCGCTGCGAGGATGGGGGCTACAAGACCATCGCTTGGAGCGATATCGAGAAAGACCCCACTCTCCTGCCCGAAGGGGCTCACCCTTGCGTCAACATCGTGTCGGGAGGCCGCTACGTAGCAGTAGTGTGTCAAGAAGAAATTGACGGCGAACTCTATTGGGTGGCCTTCCCTATCTACGAGGGCAAAGCCAACTTCCTAGAGGGCATAGCCGTCAGTGGCGACAAAGCCTACCGCATGACGTGGAGCTATGGAAACAATGCATATACCAAGTCCGCACTGTCAAGCTACGCCGCTCCCCAAACCTCCACCTTCTACGTCAACGAAGGTTCAATCTCCCTTCAGCCCGATGAGGCGATTACCTATGCCGAGTCACACCCCATCCTCTACCTCGAAAGCACGGGGGGCGTGCAGCCCGACGGCTCGTTCAAGCTGGGCAACCAGTTTGTGCCAGTGAAGAAGAACCTCTCTTTCATCCTTCCCCTAGCTCCCCAGGAGAAGCAGCCCGACACGCTCATCGGCTGGCAGTGGGACGCCACCACAAGCCAGGCCGAGCGACTCAGTAGCTACACCTATATCTACAATCCGCAAGAGATGGATTATGTTAAGTAGTGAACCTCGTCTAGGTTGAGGCCGAGAGAAAGGCATTCTTAAAAAAACTGCTAATAACCTCTTCCGCTCTCAGTAGGGGGAAATATAAGATAAACCTATCAAAAGAAATAAAACAAAACAGTTAATCAGATAATGAAGAACTATCAACTTTCCTTCCTAACATTGCTCATGGCGATGCTATTTTCCTTCGCCTCGTGTAGCAAAGACGAAGGCAGCGGTCAGAGTGGCTCGCCCACCTCAACGCTGCAAGTGACAGTGGTGTTTGAGCCTGGTCAGTTGGGCGACTTAGGCTATGCCGACCGCGTGTTGCGTGGTCTGCAAAAGGTGGAGTCCGAAAACGAGGGCACCATTGACACCAGGTATCTCTACCTCAGCGATGACGAAAAGAGCAAAACCGCCCTTGCCCGATGGGCCGAAAACCGCACCAACCCCTTCACGGCCGACAAGAATTATCAGCGACGCCTGCTCGTGCTCACCGAGGCGGAGCAGCTAGAGTGGCTCAACGGCATCACCCTCGATGAGAACGACGAAGTGTTGATGCTCAACACCGACAAGGACGCCATTGCCTCCTCCGCCTTAGGCAACCGCATCCACGTGCTCAACATCTCAGCAGCCGAGGGCGCAGAAAAGTATTTCAACATCATCGACCAACTAGAGAAGACCGACCTAATTGACACCTACCCCACGGTGGGCATGCTTCGTTGGAGTGAGAAGACCAACTATGCCGATAGCATCGCCGAAACCTTCCAAAAGCACTATGGCCAGACCAAGAGCCTCGACACACAATATTTCGAGGAGATGTTGCTCGACAGCTCCTCCTACATCACCGTGGGCTACCGCTTTGCAGGCATCTTCTACGACTCAGATGCGATGGAATTCTCCTTCTCAATCATTGATGCCGGCATAGCCAACCTTGGTTTCGACTATTATCTGTTCAACGTAGACCAAGGCATAGCCCGTTTCCTCTACCTCGACTCCGACAAGACGAGCCTCGAACGCTTCACCATCGTTCGTAAATTCGACGAAGCCTTGGTTCAATGGGTAAACCGTTGGAAAACCGCCGCTGTAGGTACGCTCCCAAAAGAAGAATGGCACGGAGCCTGGGACGGATACACCGACGACGACATCTCCCTCTATTAATCTTTCCTGAATAATATAGCCTCAAGTGATTACTTTTAATCACTATCATCTTTAAACGAATAACCCACAATGAAAGCGATAAAATGGATATGCTGCGCTTGGCTAGCTCTGCTCACCCTAGTGGCTTGTAGCGACAGCACCGACACCGGCTCTTCAGTAAATGCCGATGTCACCACCCTAAACGTAGACGTTATTCTACCTCAGAGCATCTATTCCAATTGGACTCCTGACGTAGAGTGGATGCAGAGCAACTTGAGCAAAGCCCAACAGGGTCTTAGCAAACAAGTGAAACTCAACGTGCGCTACCACGACGAAGACACCGAGGACATCGAACACCTCGCCTTCGAACTCACTCACCCCGCAGACGGAGCTACCGACACCTGTAGTGCCATCATTGGCCCCTACTACGACAGCAACGCTCGCAAGGTGCTCAACTATGCCGTGAGCAAGCGTCTCCCCGTGTTGATGCCCACTTGCTCCAGCGGTGAGTTGCAACGCATCAACGCCCGTTCCACCAACGCATGGTTCCTCACCGAGAGCGACATCACCCAGTGCGAAGTCTTACTCTCCGTGCTAGCTTCGCGAGAAGTGAAGAACGTAGCTTTGGTCTATGCAGGCGACGAGTATGGCGAAACCTTCCGCAACTGGTTCGGTTTCATGGTGACGGAGCGCAAGATGAACGTAGCCCCTAATGGTATCATTAAATACTACGACGGCGGACGCGACCTGAGCGAGCAGCTAACAAAAATGCATGAGCTCGACTCTCCCACTTACATCATCCTAGCCCTCTCAAAGCAAGAAGACTACGTCAATGTGCTCAAGCAGATAGGCAATGTGAGCGACCAAGTGGGCAATACCTACGTCATCCCCGTTTGCACCAGTTCGGCCGACTTCAATCAAATCTCCAAGATGGGCATCCTCTGCATGGGGCTCTCGGCCATGCCCTCACCCGCCAGCGGCTACGCCACAAGTTATAGCTCAAAGTTTGGCAAAGAGGTAACCCCTGGCGAAGCTCAGATGTACGACGCCCTCAGCCTCGTGGCCTTGGGCGCAGCCAAGCAACTCAATGCCGACAACCCCAATTCGCAAAAGCTCACCGACTGGATGCGCGAGGTAGTCAGCTACAAAGAAGGATCAAGCACCTCGTGGACACCCAACGGTCTTGCCACCGCCTTGCGCAGCTATTCGCAGCAGAAGCAATGTAACGTGAGTGGCGCCTCTAGCTCCCTGCTCTTCGACGAAAGCACCCACACCAAGGTGCTTCAGACCAACTATCAGCTATGGCTCTTGCAGAATGGCGAAAAGACCTCTATCGGCTACTTCTCAACAGCTGGTAGCAACAGCACCGCCTCCACCACTTCCATTTGGGACTGGGAGCAGACCATTGCCGACGACTTCGACCCCAACCTCAAGGTAGACCGCAACCTCCCCGCTTGCACCGACCACTGGGCCGTGTTGCTCTCCCCCTCCACCACCTGGGCCAACTATCGTCACCAAGCCGACGTGTTCGCCATGTATCAGCTGCTCAAGCAGCACGGCTACGACGACGACCACATCATCGTCATCGTGCAGGACAATCTGGCCGATTGCTCCGAGAATAGCAAGTTTGCTGGCCAAATCTTCGTAGAGGTGGGCGGCGAGAACGTACACAACAACGTGAAGGTCGACTACCATTTCAAAGACCTCACCCCCGACGACTTGGCCGACATCATGCTCGGCAAGCAGTCTGACCACTTGCCCGAGGTGCTCCACACCACCAACTCGAGCGACGTGCTCTTCTTTTGGAGCGGCCACGGAGGCGACGACGACGGACCGCTATGGGGCGACGAGTCGGGCGGCACCTACTTTGGCAGTGAGAAGATGAAGAATATCGTGCAGGCCATGCACGACCAAGGCAAATACCGCCGCATGATGCTCGCCATCGAAACCTGCTACAGTGGCATTTGGGGCAACGCCATCACAGGCATCCCCGACGTAGTGGCCATCACCGCTGCCAATGCCTACGAGCCTTCGAAGGCCGACGTTCAGGATCGCACGCTCGGCGTGTTCCTCTCTAACGCCTTTGCCCGCTCCTTCCGCAACGCTATCAACGAGAACCCCTCAATCTCCCTCCGCGACCTCTACTTGCAGCTAGCCAAGACCACCACGGGCTCTCACGTCTCGCTATTCAACGAAGCCCAGTACGGCTCCGTCTACACCATGAACATGTCCGACTACATGAAGTAGTCCTACCCTTACATAAAGCAACTAGAAATCCCCTGCGCACCGTCTCGTGTGAGCAGGGGATTTCTAGTTCTATTGACATTACAAGTTGTCCCCAAAATTATCACAAAATTGAGAGCAAAAAATTGGGGGCGACGCGTCCCCGCGTCGGCGCAAGAAGCAAAGCTAGAAAGAAACAAAGCTAGAATGCCCCCCCCCTATAAAAATGAAGGG
>CAVFOF010000060.1:0-11914 GCA_963623895.1 bacterium | reverse complement strand
ATAAGCATAGCCTTCGTTGTAGAGTTATGGATGAATCTTATTTAAAGAGTCAGCTGATTACATCATGCCGCCCATGCCAGGGTTTGCCATAGGCATTTCGGGCTTGTCTTCCTTCTTGTCGCAGATAACGCACTCGGTGGTGAGGAACATGCCTGCCACAGAGGCTGCGTTCTCCAATGCTACACGAGTGACCTTGGCGGGATCTACCACGCCAGCTGCGCGCAAGTCGCCAAACTCTTCAGTCTTGGCGTTGTAGCCGAAGTTGCCTTCGCCTTCGCGCACCTTGTTCACGATTACAGCTCCCTCGATGCCAGCGTTACGGCAAATTTGGCGCAAGGGCTCTTCGATGGCGCGACGGATGATGCTGATACCCGTAGTCTCGTCGGCATTGTCGCCCTCGAGGCCTTCGAGAGCCTTTTGAGCACGGATGTAGGCCACGCCACCACCTGTTACGATGCCTTCTTCGATAGCGGCACGAGTGGCGCAGAGTGCGTCGTCGCAGCGATCCTTCTTCTCCTTCTGCTCAGTTTCGCTAGCAGCACCCACTTCGAGCACGCATACACCGCCAGAAAGCTTAGCCAAACGCTCTTGCAGTTTTTCCTTGTCGTAAGAAGAGGTAGAGTTGCTGATTTCGTTCTTGATTTGGTTGATGCGCTCGTCGATGTTCTCCTTGGCACCCTTGCCATTCACGATAGTAGTGTTCTCCTTGCTGATAGTAACCTTCTCAGCAGAACCCAACATCTCGATAGTAGCTTGCTCGAGTTTCAAGCCTTTCTCTTCGCTGATTACCACACCGCCAGTGAGCACGGCAATGTCTTCGAGCATAGCCTTGCGGCGGTCGCCGAAGCCAGGAGCCTTCACAGCGCAAATCTTGAGCTGCGTGCGCAAGCGGTTTACAACCAAAGTGGTGAGAGCCTCGCTATCAACGTCCTCGGCAATAACCAAGAGAGGACGGCCGCTCTGAACGGCGGGTTCGAGGATGGGGAGGAAATCCTTGATGTTCGAAATCTTCTTGTCGTAGATTAAGATGTAGGGGTTCTCCATCACGCATTGCATCTTCTCAGCATCGGTAACGAAGTAGGCTGAGAGATAACCGCGGTCGAACTGCATACCTTCAACGGTCTTCAGCACGGTGTCGCGACCCTTAGCGTCTTCAATGGTGATAACGCCGTTCACGCTTACGGCACGCATACCGTCGGCAATGAGTTTACCGATTTCAGCGTCGTTGTTGGCCGAGATGGTAGCCACTTGCTCAATCTTTTCGTAGCTTTCGCCTACCAGCTCGCTTTGCTCCTTGATGCTTTCTACCACCTTAGCTACGGCCTTGTCGATGCCGCGTTTCACGTCGAGGGGGTTAGCACCAGCGGCCACGTTCTTCATGCCTTCAGTCAGGATGGCCTGAGTGAGCACGGTAGCTGTGGTAGTACCGTCACCAGCATCGTCGCCAGTTTTCGAGGCAACGCTCTTCACGAGTTGCGCACCAGCGTTTTGGAAAGCATCTTCCAGTTCGATTTCTTTGGCTACGCTCACACCGTCCTTCGTGATGCGAGGAGCACCAAATTTCTTGTCGATAACCACGTTGCGGCCTTTAGGACCAAGGGTTACTTTCACTGCATTAGCAAGTGCGTCAGCACCTTCGCGCAGACGTTCGCGAGCGTCTACATCATATACTATTTCTTTAGCCATGATTCTAATCTTTGTTTAATTAAATGGGGGAGAATAATGTTTTTGTTGAATTGTAATGGAACGACAGCCTATGGTGCTTTATGCCAATACGGCCAATACATCGCTCTGGCGCATGATGAGGTACTTCTCGCCATCGAGTTCCACCTCCGTGCCAGCATATTTTCCATACAATACGGTGTCGCCAGCTTTCAGCACCATTTCTTCGTCCTTCGTGCCGTTGCCCACTGCAAGTACTTGGCCTTGTAGGGGTTTCTCTTTAGCGGTGTCGGGGATGATAATACCACCAGCAGTTTTCTCTTCTGCGGGAGCGGCTTTAATAAGCACGCGGTCAGCTAACGGTTTGATGTTCATAGTTTGCTTATGTTTTAATGTTTTTATTTCTATGTTCGGCAGCCCTTATTCTGAACTGCTTCCACTCTGCTAAATGCTAAAAGCGTGCCAAAACTAGGTCTACCCGCCTAAAAAATGCACTTTGTCGGATTGTCATAGTCATTTTGACTAATTGTCATAGCTGCCAAATGGGGCGGAGTGGGAGGGTGTGGGTAAAAATAATAAGGCCAATCAATCGGGAAATCGCTCACTAAGCACTACCTTTGTATTTGCTAAGCAAAAAATCCCCTTTTGTAGTCATGCTTAATCTACCTCTTATATATAAGGCCCTTGGCACGTTGCTTCAGCTTGAGGCTCTGATGCTTGCCGCTTGTTTCGGCATGGGCTTTTGGTTCAACGAAACGCAACATCTTACCTTTGGCTTGCCCGTGGTGGTGGCTCTAGTTTGTGGCACACTGCTGCGCTTCTTTGGTCGCAATGCAGAAAACCGCATGGGGCGTCGCGACGGCTTTCTTATCGTGTCGGTCACCTGGGTGGCTTTCTCCCTCGTAGGCATGCTTCCTTTTCTAGTAGGTGGTTATCAACCTCGTGTGGCAGCGGCCTTTTTCGAAACCATGTCGGGCTTCACCACCACAGGGGCTACGGCCTTCTTCGATGTTGATGCCCTGCCTCGCTCCATCTTGCTTTGGCGATGTATGACCCACTGGATAGGCGGTATGGGTATCGTGTTCTTCACCATTGCCATTTTGCCCAACATGGGCGGCGGCGACCTTAAGCTCTTCTCGGCCGAGACCACGGGGTTGAAAATGGCTAAACTCCATCCACGCATCAGCACCACGGCGCGCTGGATGTGGAGTCTCTACTTGCTGCTCACCTTGGCTTGTACGGGAGCTTACTTTTGGGGCGGCATGGGGTGGTTTGATGCCATTTGCCACGGCCTCTCCACCATCGGCACGGGGGGCTTCTCCACCCACACCGACAGCATCGCCTGGTTCAAGAGCGATCGCTTGCAGTGGATTTCCACGGTGTTTATGTTTTTGGCCAGCATCAACTGCACCTTGCTCTACCTCTTCTTTATTAAACGACGCATGCGCAATGTGTTCCACGACGACGAGTTGCGCTGCTTCATCGTCATTTTCTTCGTGGCAGCCCTCAGCATCATGGGCATCTTGATGTATGCCGATCACCTCGACTTCCTCACCGCCTTGCGCAGTGCCTTCTTCAACACCGCCTCGCTGCAAAGCACCACGGGCTTCACTGATGAGGATTTCATGAATTGGCATCCCACCATCTGGCTCATTCTCTCCCTCATCAGCATCATTGGGGCATGTGCTGGTTCCACTAGTGGCGGCCTCAAGTGTATTCGTGTGCTGATGGTGTGGCGGCTCACTAAGGCCGAGTTTAAGAAGATGCTCCATCCTCATGCCGTGTTGCCCGTGCGCATCAACAACATGCTCATCACGGGACAGATGGCTCGCACGGTTTTCGTGTTCTTCGTGGTCTACTTTCTGCTTATCATGCTCGCCACCTTTGCTATGGTGGCTATGGGCTTGTCCTTACTTGATGCCTTCGGCCT
The DNA here is from genome assembly GCA_963623895.1 of bacterium. Taxonomy (GTDB): domain Bacteria; phylum Bacteroidota; class Bacteroidia; order Bacteroidales; family Bacteroidaceae; genus Alloprevotella. Next base: position 8,322 of record CAVFOF010000060.1, on the reverse strand, counting down.
AGCCATTTCTGCTTTCAGCAATATAGGGCCAAGCATTGGCCACCTTATCGGTCCGCTAGGCTCATGGGGCATGCTCAACGACACGGTCTTATGGATTAATTCTTTCCTTATGCTAGCTGGCCGCCTTGAGGTGTTCTCTTTGCTGCTGCCGCTCACTCCCGCTTTCTGGCGCGATGAGTGATGTAGGTTTTGATAAATTGCTGAACGGACTTCTTGTGTTTCTTCTTGCGCCGACGCGGGGACGCGTCGCCCCCAACTTTGTGCTCAATTTGTGCTCAGTTGTGACAACTTTTAGTTGAAAAGTTTTTCTTAATTAAATATTTAACATAAATTACCCCCCCCCGTTTGCATAATTAACTATTTGTGTATAATTTTGTGGCGGATTAAGAAAGGCATTTACCTTGTCTTTTCGGTGTGGGGGAGATTATTTAAGTCTATTAGCTTCACAAAACTAGCCATTTCCCCTTCGCCCTCAAGGAGCAGACAATTCACTCAATTAATTACATTAATAAAAAAAATCTACGAATGAAAAAAATTACTTATCTCCTTGCCCTATTGTGCTCGGCTCTGTTCAGCACTACGGCAATGGCTAAGGAGGGTGACGTGGTTACCGACCTGAGCCAATTGAGTTCGTCGAAGGCTTATGTGCTCACCGCAGCGCGTGGTACATTGCAGGCTGGTGACAGCGGCATCACTGCGGTTGCAACAGCCGACCAATCGCTCGAGTCGCAGCAGTTCGCTTTTGTTAAGCCGAGCGATGATGCTACGAGTTATTACATCTTCTCTATTAGCAAAAATCGCTTCTTAGGCGTAGACAACTCTTGGGCTAGTGTATTTTCTGCAAATGGCACTTTCACCATCAATGCTACAAATAATGAAAGCTATCCTTTCTATCTCCAAGCAAGCAATAGCAACTGGCTCAATATTGATAACTACAGAGATATTTATATCGATGGTTGGAAAACTCTAGACGCTGGTAACCGCTTCAGCTTCACCGAGGCTGCCGACCTTGATGAGGATGCGCAGAATGCAATTTCGAATATGCTATCGCTTTATTCTGATGCAGAGCTAGCTGATATTGGATCTGTTAGTCAAAGAGCATTCACTGCCTATTCTAATGCAAGCAGCGAAGAAGAATGCTACACCACTTTCAAACCAATTTTTGAAACTGAAAAGGCTAGTGCTGAAAATGATATCGTCAACTGGACATCAGCCAATTTAAAAGCAGCTTACAACACATTCTTGGCAGGTCGTAGCAGCTTCCTCACCGACAATCAGAAGGTGATTATCGGTAATAAGCTGCACACCGATCGCTATATGTATGCGCAAAGCAGTGCTAAAGCTGGTTCAGGCAAGAGCCTCGACACTCCTCGCTATCTATGGACCATCAAGAAGCAGAGCGATGGCACGGTGAAACTTTACAATGAATACACCAACTTGTGGATGGGAAGCATTCCTACTGCAAACGATACTAAAATTTCGTTGGTAGACGAAGCAGACGCCAAAGGCTACACTGCTATTAAGAGTGGCGACTACGTTAATTTTGTAGACCTGACATTTAGTGATGTTTCACGTGCTGCTCTCCATATGGTAGATTGGGATGGTATCGTACGTTGGAAAAATGCTAGTGATTCGAAAGCTTCTTACTTTGTTATAAATTCAGACATTACCGAAACACTCACCTCTTGGGCCAACAACCTCCAAGCTCTGATTGGCGAAGACGTTGGCGATGTGAAGAGCACTTCCGAAATCAGTGCTGCTGCTGACGCCCTTACTGCTGCCGTTTCCAACGTTAACTCTTACGTAGATGCTTATAAGAAGTTGGAAACTGCTCTCGCTTCAGCCTCTACCATCACTCCCGAAGAAGGCACTTACTACACTATCGAAGTGGCTCGTCGTGATGCCCACCTCGGTCATAAGTTGGTTGAATCATACGACACTAATAGCAATACGGGCGACAACTATGCCCTTCAGCACGTAACTACTCCCTCTAACCTCGTGCCCGCTTTGTGGCAGTTTGAGAATGCAGCCGAAGAGGGTCAATACAACCTCAAGGCCGCTAACTCGGGCTTGTATCTTAGCAAAACTGGGGGCGTAGAGTATCACCTCCGCACGCTAGCTTCGGATAGCGAAGATAAGGGAACTTACACTATTGGCAAGACTTCAGTAAGCGTTGCTCATGCCGTATCATTGTACGACGTTGCTGGAAACAATTTGATTTCTACTCGTGTAGAAGATAATGACGTAGTCGCTTGGAGTGGCAATGATGGTTCGGGTAACAATTTCTTCGTTAAGGCCGTAACCGAGCTCCCCGTTGTAATCAGCTCAGTAGGCTACGCTACGCTCAACCTCCCCTTTGCCGTAACTATCCCCGAAGGCGTGAAGGCTTATAAGGGCACGAGGGGTGATGCTGAAATCACACTCACTGAACTCACTAGCGTTATCCCCGCTCAGCAACCCGTAATCCTCGTGGGCGAAGGCGGCACTTACAACTTCCCCATCGCCTCTGCTAACATTGCTGCTGACGAAAGCGGTTTGAGCGGTACGCTCACTCCCGTTGCCATTGCGGCTGAGGCTACTGCTTACGTGCTCAAGAACGGCGACCACGGCGTGGGTATGTACAAGATTACGAGCGAGACCGACCGCACCATCGGTGCCAACAAGGCTTATGTAGCTGTTGGTTCAGACGCTACAGCCAACGTGCTCGCCTTCAACTTTGGCAACGTTACGGGCATCAACAACGCTGCTGCTGTCGACGCTAAGGCCAACGCTTACTTCGACCTCAACGGCCGTCGTGTGCTTTATCCTGTTCACGGCGTGTTCGTAAAGGGTAACGGCCAGAAGGTGTATATCAAGTAAGCGAAAACTCCTTATTTACTCATACTCACTAATTAAGATTCTTACAACAATGAAGAAACAATATATCAAACCCATAGCTCAGGGCGTGAAGCTTTTTGCTGAGGAAGCACTCCTCGCTGGCTCGCCCATTAAGACTTACGACGATGGCGACAACGGTGGCTCGGAAGCCCTCTCCAACGGCAAAGGTTGGAGCTGCGATAACTGGACCGTAACCGACGACGAGGACTAGCCCTTCCTCCCTCCTTTCGCTCTCTCGTGAAAAAGGAATTGCAAGGAAGTAGGTAGCCTTGCAGTAGTCTACATCCCTTCTAGCGGATGTCGACGTAATTTTTCTCAATTTTTTTTGAAGCCGCACAGCGTGACGTTGTGCGGCTTTTTTACGACAATAAGAAATGATCAAAAAAATGGAGCGACGCGTCCCCTAGGCTGCTGAAAAAATAAATTCGAAGGCTTCAAAAGGCAATTAATTCTGCATACTTTAAGATAGCCATTTGCTATAAACTAATTAGCAAAATAGTTTCTTAAAAAGATCCAGAATTGGGCTATGATTCAAAATGGGCTATTTTTTCAGCAGTCTCGTCTGATGCGTAATCGAGGCGGGCTTCACAACCGACTCACCCACCACCTTGTGGTCAACCCCTTCACCCTTAACGAATGTGAGGAATATTTCCAAGCCTATCATTTTGTTTACAGTCGTAAGCAGATAGCTGAGTGCTACATGGTGATGGGCGGCATACCTTATTATATGTCGATGATGGATCGCTCCCTGAGTTTGTCACAAAATGTGGATCAGCTCTTCTTTGCCGAAAATGCAGAACTGAAAGAAGAATTTAGCGATTTGTATAGAGCCTTGTTTCGGAAATCGTCGGCTCACATTGCCGTTGTAACGGCTTTGGCTAGTAAAGGAATCGGCAAATAAAAAAAGGTGGATCGAAACGCGAGTGTGTTTCGAACCACCTTTTAAGAATTAGATTGAGAGTAGATTATTTTTGGTAAATCTTCACCTTTGTTCCATCGTAGCCTACGGCCATTACGTACTTGGCCTTTGCGGGGAAGAGCACGTAGGTGTAGTGGCTGCTCATTTGCTCATCGCCAAGGCCGAACATGCTGATGTGGAGCAAGTTGTCGTTAGCATCGTAGGTTTCGTAGCCCACAGCACCAGCCCACTGCGTGTTGTCCACCTTCAGCTTCGTGCCGTTTAGTGAGCAACCCGTGCCGAGAGTGCCTTCGGTGAGCTGCACCTTGTCGCGGAAGCGAGTCCAGTTGTAGGCATTGATGTAGTTGAGCGCAGCGGGAGCTTCGGGGTAGCCCTTAGCGGCTACTTCGCTCTTCACTTGGTCGCACATGTCTTGCGTGATGACGAGCCATGCGGGCGAGTAGTCCTCGATGTAGGCATGGATAGGCTTGAGCAAGCCAGCCTTTTCGAAGAAGGAGCAGAAGTTGATTTGCGCTGCGTCGCAGAAGCGGCGTATCATCTCCATCTGCTGCTTACCGCTCGTGTTGAACGTGGAGCTGTTGAACCCATCGCGGTAGCTCTTGATGAAGTTGGGGTAGGCCATGGCGTTAGCTCCAGCCTCGAGGGTGTAGAGTTCGAGTTGCCAGAAAGGCACTACCTTGAGGAAGTGGTCGTAGTTGCGGCTGCCCGATTCCACTTGCTTGCCCGTGCTCTTACCGTTCTCATCCACATCGTTGATGAGGTTCGTGCTCTTCTCGTTGCCGTGATAGTCGGGACCATCTTGTAGCTGCCAGCTCACGCCCTTGCGCACACCCTCTTCGAGGTAGGCCTCGAAGCGTCCGCCGCGGGTCCAGCTGTAGTCGTCGATGCCTGAGTTCTCATCCTCTAGGCGGTGGTAGCCGTTGCCATACTTGTCGGTAGCACCGAGCGTGTGTTCCACCCAAGCCGAGTAGATGTTGTTGGTGGTTTCGCCCAAGCCGCCCCACTTAAAGCCTGGGGTGATTTGGTTGATGTGCCCCAACTCGTGACCAATGCCCCAGAAGCCTAAGCCTTCGGGGTTAGCCCACTCGTCGAAGCTGCCAAATGCGGCAGCAGCACCGATGCCGTCGGCAAACATGCCCGACTTAACGGGACGGGCGAACTGGTGGTTCTTAGGCTCTTCGTTGAACTGAGGCAAGCCCATGATTTCGCGTTCGCGATAGATAATTTGGTCGTAGATGCTCACGAGTTTCTCGCCGTTTTCGGGGCAGCGGCGCTTGAGGCTAGCCAAGGGAGCGGCCACGTGGAGGCGGTTGCTCAACACGTCGATGATGTCTGCGCCCTGTGCTTCGGCATTGGCCAAGATTTGCTTCCATTGCTCGTTAGTCATGCCTTGCTTGAAGTAACCCACTTCGCGAGCCAAGGCAAAGTGTAGCTTCACTTCGGGCGCATTCTCAAAGTCGGTGGAGTAGTAGTTCACGTAGACATTACCGCGGTGGGAGGCGGTGATGAGGTTGAGGCCGTTGCTCAGTGAGTAGTAGCTTTCGGGCTGACCCTCAGTCTCAATCAAGTCGGCATTACTAAAGTTCTTGATAACGAGCTGCACGGGGTGCTTCGAGTCGATGCCTTCGGCAAACACGGCCACCTTGTCGCCCTGGGCAAAGTAGATGCCAGTGGGGTTTTCGTAGGGGTCGTATTGGTTGGCGGTTTTGAGTAGGCTCTGCACGGCACCGCGCGTGTTGTAGCAACCGAACGTGCCGATGCGATACTGAGTGGAATAGTTGCCCGAGAGCAGATTGCTAGCCAACGTACGCAAGTAGGGGTTGGTTATGGTGGACACTTGGTCGGCGGTGATGCCAGGCTTCAGTTCGTTGCAAAGGTTAGAGGTGAAGAATTTTTTCACGGCTTGAGCCACCTCTTGATTCTTCTGGAACACCTGTACCTCGGCAGCCGAAGCAAACTTGCCAGCATTGTCGCTAGCGGCACTCTTTATTTCGAACTTGATTTTCAGCACATTGTCAATGCCATCCTCGCCTAGCTCGTAGCTACCCGAGTTTTGGCCAAAGTCGTGGGTGCCAGCTTCTACCCACGTGTTGGGTGCATCGGCTGTGGCGTAGCTCACTACCACTTCGCCCCAGTTGCCGTTGACGCTATTGTCGGCACGGCTTGTGTATTTCACGTAGTCCACGTGTCCAGCCTCCTTCAGCGTGAGGGTGAAGGTGAAGGGGAAATTGCCGCCGCTCCATACGCTGTGCCAGAAGGTAGAGGTGTTGCCGTCGATGGCGTTCGAGGCGGGGTAGCCGCTCTGTGCGCTTGAGGCCGTGGCACTAGCCACTGTGAGTTGGCGGTCGCCAGTGTCTTTCACGGAGTTGTTGGGTGATTGGCGTACCACGAGGTTGCGGGTGAAGCTGCCATCAGCGGCTGTGAGTTGCATTGTGGCGAAGCGAGCGTTGACCACGTCGCTGTTGTAGTCGGCAAAGACGGTGAGGTTGCCGTTGGCCTCCTTGCGGTAGGAGAGCCAGTCGGCGTCGGCCTGCTTCGTTACGGTGTAGTCGGCGTTACCCATCACGGCCACGGAGTTGAAGCCAGCGGCATAGTCCACCTCCACGGTGTCCTTGCTAGTGGTGAGGTAACTATGGCGCTGACTGCCATCGTCGAGCTTCAGGCTTTGTGCGCCAGCTATTTGTGCCCCCATTGTCAGGGCTAATAGCGTGAGTGTGTATTTTGTTTTCATTGATAGATGAAATCGATGTAAGTAGTTGGGGCGGTAGCAGAGAGTTTCTTTAAATGATGCTTCAACAAGTAGAGATGTGAAATAAACTCTTCCTCTGCACCTATATTATATATGTACGCACGCGTGCGAGGCGTAGGCTTAGGGCACGAGCACCTTCTTGCCGTTCACCACGTAAACGCCTGTGGGGAGGGCGAAGCTGTGGCTACCAGCCGAAATGCTTTCGTTTACAATCACCTGACCAGCGGCGTTGGTCACTACGAGGTGAGCTGCTTTACTAGCTTCGGCCACGAGTGTGCCTTTAGCGGCTTTCACGCTCAATGCCTCGTTGCTCGTGATTTGGTTTACGGCATCGATTGTGGTGCCCACGTTGAATACGGTAGTGCGGAGTGTGAGATCCGTGTTGGGCACAGTGCCTTCGATGTGTACGCTAGCGTGATCCTTAAGGAAGGTAATCACCTGTGAGGAGTTCTTGTAGTCGCGGCGCACGGCGAGGGTTGTTCCCTCTTTGTCGACGAACTTCACCGAACCGATGTCATCGCTCCAGCCATTGACGCGGATAAGGTCGGAGAGGTCGATGGCCTTGTTGAGGTCAACCTGAGTGAAGCTCAGCTCATAGTCGCTTTGCGGAGCTAGGGTGCAGTCCTCTAGGTAGTTCACCGTGGGCATAGAGTTGAGGAAGAGGGCGTTGCTGGCCAAGTAGGCGTAGTCGCACGAGCCGCTAGCCTTTTCGTTCCAAGTGATGGTGTTGAGCTTATTGTTCTCGGCCGAAACGTAGGCTAGCTTCTCCGATGCGCTGAGGTCGATTTTGCTGATTGCGTTATTGTCGGCCACGAGTTCGCGCAGAGAGTAGGCGCGAGGTGAGAAGGTGATGTCGGTCACCTTGTTTTGAGCCACATCGATGGAGCGCAAGTCGGCACTATAGTTTACGGCCGCACGGGTCAGCGCATTGTTTTTGGCCCACACCGTCTGAGCTTTGGTCAAGATGGCGGCTGAGGGGAGCGCAGTCAGTGCATTGTTTGAAACGACCACCTGCGTGGGGCGTGCTGAGCTAGAAAGCTTCAAGTTGCTTGCGCTGATTTGGTTGTCGGCAGCGTTGAGTTCCTCTAGAGCGGTGTTGGTCGAAAGGTCGAGGCTGGTGAACTCATTGCCTTGCACGTCGAGCGTTTTCAGTGCCGTGAGTTTCGACACGTTGAGCGAGGTGAGGTTGTTGTTGGCAGCCATCACGCGTTCCAAGTAGGGAGCGTTGCTCAAGCTCATTGCCGTGAGTTTATTGCCTTGCACGTAGAGGCTCGTGATTTTGCCCGTGGTGGAGGTGATGGTGAGTTTTGCGTCCTTCACGGTGAGGCTTTGCAGCTTGCCGTTGCAGGTTAATTCTTGAGTGTCGCCATTTCCCCAAGTGATTTGGGCGGCCAGGTCGGCATTGAGAGCCAGCTCTAGCGTCTCGCCCTGCGCGAGGGAAGTGGTGAGTTCTACCACGTCGGCTTTCAGCTGCATGGCACCACCTAGCAAGAGTGCTGAGGTGAGTAGTAGAGGTAACTTTTGCATAGATTTGTAGAGAAAAGGCGGCAGTCCTCCGCCTGTTTTGCTTTATTTACTTCGCAAAGATACGGGTTTTCAGTTAATTCTCACGCAGCTCGCTTGGCTTTTTCTTACATTAATAATAAAAATTCACACTATTCTCGTATAATGGGCTTTCTACGGAACTTTCGGGTTTGGAGAAGAATGGACAGAAGAGTCTATTTCTCTGAGCACAAAGGGCGTAGAATAATGAATGTGATTTTTTGAACTTGAAGAA
>CAVFOF010000059.1:9605-12020 GCA_963623895.1 bacterium | reverse complement strand
CAATGGTTTTCCAGTGTAGGTTGAAGCGCAGAAGAAAGCAATGTCTAAATCCTTGTTCTTCTCAAAATGCTTGAGGATAGTCGTGGTTGTATCTGGCAATAGATGCGCATCATCATCGGCATACATGACGATATCAGACGTTGCTTTATCAAGGGCTAGGTTTCTATTGGCAGAGAGTCCTTGTCCCTTGTATGTGTAGATTGACACATCCTCTCTTGAAGCTAATACCTTGGGGATGAGGTCTAGATACCGCTCGTCAGTGTATTGGTATGACACTATGTAATGAACGTTCTGCTGCGGGGGCAAGAGCACATCTTGCACTCGCACTACCCCCTTATTAAGAGAGCATATCAATATATCAATCGTCATGTGTGCTAGTGTTATTATGAATTACCGATAATAATTGTAAGACGGGGAGATCACTTCGTTCATGGCTATATCGTGAGAATTTATAGGGATGGCCTTTATTATTTGGAAATCAAAGCCAACGCCAAGTTTGTAAGCGTTCATTAACCGACTGCCTGAAAGTAGACGATCATAATATCCCTTACCTCGTCCTAAGCGTTGTGCATCCCAACTGAAAGCCACTCCAGGAACAATTATTAAATCAATTCTCTCAAAGTCTTCATAACAGACTCCTAGAGGCTCAAGGATATTATATGCGCCCAGTGTTAGGTTCTTTGTGCCATCATACTGCTTAAGCAATAGACTATTTTCATTTACCACGGGGAGAAGCCATGTTTTGCTTTTATAATGGCTATCTATAAGAGGTGTGATGTTAATTTCGTCGGGTAGGGGACTAAAGGTGAGAACGACTTTTGCCTCCTCAAATTGAGGGTGTGCTTCTAGTCTTTCAACCAACATCCTGGCTTCCATTTCCAACTCTTCTCGAGTGCAGTTCGCATATCGCTCCCTTATGCGTTTACGAAGTGATGCCTTCTCGTGCATAATGCCAATGTATTTCTGATTTCAATCTGCAAGTTACTTTGATGTGAAGTGCTATGACTGAGGGGGGGGCTGAATATCTTGGGCAATGCGGACGCATCGTGAGCCAGCATACTAGGAGTTGGCGCAAGGCTAAGGAAAGCCAAGGCTTGTGGTTTACCACTCTTATTGTCATTGGCCTTTGGAAAGGCCTTGTTTTCGAGTAGAATAGAGGTCGCCTTTATCACAGCCTGATCGTTTTGATTGGCGTATTCTGCAGCTTCTCCATCATCGAGCAGATCACTAATAATGGCTGATGTAATGTAGGTCGTAATGAGTTTGTGCGAGCGTCGAATCATCAAGTTTCGTTGCTTAAGCCCACGTTTTTCGGCATATCGAGTGAAGTCCTTTACTATTTGCTTTTGGGCAACAAACTTCATTACGCTTTCTAAATCATTACAGATAGCAAGGTCCTTCCTATACTTGTCTACGAAATCGTAGGCATATTGAAACAAAAAGCCTCCTAGGTAAGCATCTTTAAAATAGGAAGTAATACCTAATGTGTCGCGCGGAATGAACACGTCAGGCACAATACCGCCACCGCCATAGACGATACGACCTAGTCTTGTTTTGTATTGCTCACCACTTGTGTGTATGCTATCAGCCGAGAAATACTCGCCGTTCTCAGCACGCAGCAAGAGATCCGCTTCATAGTCCTCTTCGTCACCTGACTTATAAGGCTTCTGCACACAACGTCCTGATGGAGTGTAGTAGCGAGCTGTTGTCAATCGCAACATAGAGCCATCAGGAAATTCGATGGGCACTTGCACCAATCCTTTTCCAAAAGAACGACGGCCTACGATTGTCCCTCGATCATTATCTTGAATGGCCCCTGCAAAAATTTCGCTTGCAGAAGCTGATGTTTCGTCAACCAACACCACCAAAGGTAACGTTTGATGAGCTCCTCTTCCGTCCGTTCGATATTCCTTTCTTGCCGACTTTCTACCTTTCGTGTAGACTATAAGATCGTTTTTAGGAAGAAATTCGTTGGCTAGTTGTACCGCTGTTTCCATGTACCCACCAGGGTTGCCTCTTAGGTCTATAATAAGGTGATTGAAATTTTTGTTCTGTAGTTTGGTTAAGGCTGCAATAAACTCCGCATAGGTGGTATCACCAAAGCTAGTTATGCGTATGTATCCCACCCCTGGTGCAGGGCAATAAGCTGCGTCCACAGTCTTTACAGGTACGTCTCCACGCGTCACGTTAAAGGTGATGAGTTTGGGCTGTCCAGCTCTTTTCACTTCTAGACGAGTCACGGAGCCCTTAGGGCCTTTCAGTCTAGTCATAGTTCCGTCGTTGCTGATGGAGTCGCCCACATAAGTCTCACCATTAATCTTTACGATTCTATCGCCAGCCTGTAGGCCAACGCCCTCTGAAGGGCCTCCCTTCACAACTTTCACTACTCGGATGGTGTCCTTATAGAGTGTGAAC
>CAVFOF010000059.1:0-9595 GCA_963623895.1 bacterium | reverse complement strand
TTCCTCTACCTTTGCAGCAGAGATATAAGTGGAGTGGGGGTCAAGTTCCTTCAGTATTTGCGGCAGCGATTTTTCTACGAGATTGGGTATGTTTACCATGTCAACATACTGATCGTCAATGAGGTGGAAGAGGTCCAACAATTTATTACTGGAGTTATTGATGATGCTCAGTCTATTTCCTGAGAAGTGGTTTGCGAAGAAACTTCCCAAGATAATTCCTACAATTACTCCTAGCGAGACGAATAGTGGAAGGAAACGGTTCTTATTGTGTTGAATCATTCTTTAATCAGAAATATGCGATATATAAAGGTATGGATGGCCTGCGTATACGTAGACATATCCTATTATTCTACATTAGGAATATGCTCCACTTTAATGCCAGCCTCCATTAGCAATTCGATTCCGTCGGTCAGTCGGTAGCTTCTGGCATACACTACACGTTTAATTCCAGCTTGTATAATCAGTTTGGAACACTCAATGCATGGAGCGTCAGTCACGTAGAGCGTGGCTTCGTCAGAGTTGTTGCCTGAACGAGCGATTTTAGTGATAGCATTAGCTTCGGCATGGAGAACGTAGGGGAGGGTCAATCCATCTTGTCCTTCGCACAAATTCGGAAATCCCGATGGCGTGCCGTTGTACCCATCACTGATAATCATCTTATCTTTCACGATAAGTGCACCCACTTGCCGACGTGTGCAGTAGGAGTTTTCTGCCCAGATACGCGCCATGCGCAAGTATCTTCTATCAAGTAATTCCGCTTTGGTAAACTTCATAATGTGGTGTTTTGGGTTGTAAGTTAGCTTGCAAGGCCATCGCGTTTGAGCAGGGCTTCAATGCTTGGTTTCTTTCCTCGGAAACGTGTGTAGAGTTCCATGGGGCTTTCTGTGCCTCCTTTTGATAGAATATGTATTCTAAAGCACTCCGCTACCTCTTTATTAAAGATGCCTTTCTCTTTGAACAAGGAGAACGCATCAGCATCAAGCACCTCGGCCCACTTGTAGCTATAATATCCAGCAGCATAACCGCCCGACATGATGTGGCTAAACTGTACACTCATGCATGCAGTAGGCTCGATTGGCAGTAGTTGCACTCGATTCCAAGCCTCGTCTTCGAAGGATTTTATCTGCTCATTAAGCGGCTTCTCTTGGGTGTAATAGGCCATGTCTAGAAGGCCAAACGAAACTTGTCGGATGCACGAATATGCCACTAGAAAATTGCGGCTTTTGCGTATGCTGTCGATGTATTTCTGTGGCAATGCTTCGCCTGTTTGATAGTGATAGGCAAATGTACTTAAAAATTCTGGTTCTACTGCATAGTTTTCCATGAATTGTGAGGGAAGTTCCACAAAATCCCAAAAAACGGAAGTTCCACTAAGCGAAGCATAGCGTGTCATAGCGAATAGGCCATGCAATGCGTGGCCGAGCTCATGCAAGAAGGTTTCCACCTCGCTCAGCGTGAGCAGAGAGGGCATGTCCTTCGTGGGTTTAGCAAAATTGGTGGTAACGCTTACAACAGGCCGCCAAGAATTCGAGGACGAAATTTCGGTGGTTTCGGGCACGGTGGAACTTTCATCACGATAATTGGTCATCCAAGCTCCGCCCTTTTTGGTTGTTCGAGGAAAGAAATCAACGAGCAAATGAGCTAAGAATGAATGGTCTTTATCGTAGACATTGTAGGCTATAACATCCTCTTGATAGACGGGGAATTGCTCGTTTTTCTCGAACGTTATTCCGTAAAGACGTGTTGCCAGTCCTAGCACGCCTTGCTGTACTTTCGATAGTTCGAAGTAGGGGCGCAGCATGTCTGGATCATAGTCGTAGAGTTCCTTTTTCAGTTTTTGAGAATAGTAGGAAAAGTCCCAAGGTCGCATTACGAAGTCGTCATCCTCAAGCCGTTTCGCCAACTGGGCAACCTCCTCAACCTCCTTCTTGGCTGAAGGCAAGTATTTCTCAATCAGGTCATTGAGGAGTTGGTACACATTCTCAGCCTTGCTGGCCATTCTTCTACGCAAAGCATAGTCAGCGTAATTGGTGTAGCCTAATAATTGAGCAATTTCTCGACGGAGGTTGACAATGTTTTCTACGATCTTGTAGTTGTTCTGTTTATTATCATGTGTGCAGCGGCTGTTGTAGGCTTTATACATCTTTTCGCGAAGATTGCGCTGAGTGGAGTACGTCATAAAGGGGACGTAGCTAGGGGCATGGAGTGTAAACAACCATCCCTCTAGTTGATGTGTTTCGGCCTCTTGTTTAGCTGCATTACGATGAATTTCTGGCAGTCCCTCCAAGTCGCTTTCCTTGGTAAGATGGAGTTGGAAGGAATTGGTTTCTTTCAGCAAATTTTGCGAGAACAAAAGCGTCTGTTTCGACAATTGCTTAGTGAGCACACGCAAGGTTTCTTTATCCTTATCGCAAAGGGTGGCTCCTGAGCGTTCAAAGCCTTCATAAGACTTGTTGAGCAGCATGAGTTTCTCGCCTTTCAAATGCATCTTTTCATGCTCGTAAACGTGTTTAACACGTTTATATAGCTGCTCGTTGAGCATGATGTTATTGCTATGTTCTGTGAGTTTGGGCGAGAGTTCGTTTGCTAAATCATCCAGTTCGTCGCTGGTCTCTGCGCTTAGCAAGTTATATAGCACGTTCGTAGCCTGCCCCAGTTTTGTTCCAGAGTTAGAGAAGGGAACAATGGTGTTACTGAAAGTGGGTTCTTCCTCATTGTGAGTAATCTTTTCGATTTCGTCACACTCCTCATTGATGCCCTCGTTGATTAGTTTGCGTAGCGAATCAACAAATGGGCAGCAGCTGTCATCTGCCTTATCGGTCAACTGATAGTTGGTTGTATATGTTTTCCAATCCTCGTTGGAGAGGATCATTGCGTCAAGGAAATGGTTTAACATAAGAATAATTTGTATGTGTTGTGGTGTTAGAGCATTCTTTCGATTTCAGCAAATTTGCTGCCTCTGTTTAATGCTAAATATACTTTGTAGAGTAGGGGAGCCCACTGCTCTTTTGCCTCGGGTTTCCTAGCTCGGTAAGTTTCAAGTTCGGGTTCGGCTTTCTTATAGAAGGATTGTCGTTGCTCCAATGCTTGGCGATAGGCTTTGCTTGACAGCCGCTCAGGCATTTGCATCTTATCAGCCAATGTCACATAAGAGACACCAAGGTAGTAGTGAGCCTCGGCCTGCGTGGTGTCGCATTGCAGCAGTTGCGTGCATTTTGTAATGCAACTGTCGTACTGGCTAGTTTCAAAATAGGCAATACACTGTGCCATGTAGGCCAACTCCTTAAGTTCGCCCAACTGTTGTTGCTTCTTAGCAATGGTGAGCGTCTGAGCGTATTGTTTCCCTTTATTGTAATAGTCTACCAAATGTGTGAAGAAGAAAGGCTGCTTGGGGTAGCTAATCCATCCTCTTAGAGCATATTTTTCGAAGGCCTCCTTGTCTTTTTCCTCTGAAGCGGTGAGCGTGTAGTATTTCAACACCAATTCGCTCGCCGTGCTATCAGGCACGAGCAATGTTTCATATCGATGAGTTTCAGCGAAGTTTTTAGCATAATATGCACTAAGCAAGTAGAGTGTTGCACAAGTCTGTTTGTTCTCGTCAGTGAGTTTCAGTTGTGCTTGTTGAGCCAATGGGCTTTGCGGTATGTCGAGACAATTACGTAGGTAAACCAGGCATTCTTTGTAGTTTTTTTTATGATAGTAATAGCGGGCTGCCGCTTGTAAGTTGGGATAATATTTCTGGATGAGTTCCGCAGTCATGTGTTTTTGTTTGGGCTTTTTGCTCTCGATATCCTGTCGTTGGGTTTCAATGGAGTCCAAAAGCAAGGCTTCTTTCACAAGCTGATGGGTGGTTGAGAAGAAGCTCAACGTGTCGTATTTCGTCTTAAGGTAAATCTTTGTGTTCTCTGCGTCATTTAGGGCTTTGTTCGCTTCGATGCTGAACAAGCATAGCTTCGGGTCGTCTTTGTAAGCAGAGTCGGCTCGTAGCTTATTGATGTTTTGAATGGCCTCCTTGTAATTCTTTGCCTTTAATGCAACCTTGATAGGCTTGTACACCTTTTGCGATGCGCATGGTAAGGCCATAAGCATTAGGACTGAAAGAAGAAGCGATTTCATTAGGAATAGCGTGGTATAGTTATTTTGGTGTGTTTATTAAATAGCACTTAGTTGGTGCCTCCCTGTGTGAGACACCAACTAAGTGTTGCTTAAATGCTAGTCTGCATTGTTTGCGGCATCCAAGAGATTGTCCATTTCCTGAGCTTTCTCTTTCTCTCCCATTGCGCTATAAACCATTTGCAATGAGGGAGCCCAACGCTTTACTTCATTGGGAGCTATTGCGCGGTAGCGAGTCATACATTCGAGTGCTTTTTGGTAGTAGTCGAGCACGTAAGCACGCTCTTTGTCGTAGATAGCTTTATTCTTTTGGTAGGAGCCATCCGACTGCTTTCCAGTAATCGTGCGATTCGTTCCGATGTACTGGAATTTCTTGCCTCCATGAGTTTGATCATAGATGTCGTTGATGTAAGCCGTTCCCTTATTAAAGAGTGCATCCTTGTAGTTCGGGTCGATTGCTAGAGCCTTGTCACAGCTTTCAACGGCAGCCTTGTAGTCTTTCTTTACGTTCAGTTCGATAGCACCTTTCATAAACCAGGCCAACTTGCTGTTGGGGTCTTCGACCACCAACTTGTTTGCCATAGCCGTGGCTTCGACAATTTTGTTGTTCTGCACGTAATAATAGATAAGGTTTTGCATGAAGCTTTCCTTTCCAGTGCGGTTGTAAGCCTCGATAATGGCTTGTTGCCAAGCAGTAGAGTCCTTCTTCTCACCAAGCGAGTTAATCTTGATAAGATATAGGTCGTGAATGCTGATGGTGTCCTTTAAGGCCTCGTTGCAACATGCTACTGCCTTGTCCCAGTTCTTCAGGTAGAAGTTCTGTAGGGCGAGGTTGAATCGAGCCGTTCCATAGATGTTGGCATTGGCTTTGTAAATCGAGTCAGCCTCTTGCTTAGTGAAGACGGAGGTCTGTCCGGGTAGGTCTACATACTTTTGGAAGTAGTTCACGCTTTCTTGCTTCTTTCCCATAGCATCCATGAATGCGCCACAGTTGTAGTAGTAGGTCAGCATGGAACTGATGCCAAGCTTTGTACGCACGGTGATAAAGGGATCTTCCTTCACTTTACCCTTAGCATTAGGGGTCACGTTGTAGGTGGCAGACTGGTTGAAGGCGTCTACAATTTTGTCCACTTTTTGACAGAATAGCAAGGTGTCGAAAGGCATGCCCTGTGAGGCTTTTGTCATTTCGGGACCTAGGAACTTGTTTTGCAAATCTGCACTTTGCAGGTAGAGCAAGGCTAGTTTCTCGTTCTTTGAGTCGGCCTTTGCTTTTTCGATGTCTGAGGTGAGTTGCGCTTCTGCGTCCTTATAGAGCTGAACCGCTTGCTCATACTGGGTCATTTCATGGCTTCTCTGGAAATCGCCCATCATTTTGTCTGCACGCCTTACCATGTCGTTGGCTTTGTATGAGCCAATGTGTTGGTCGGATTGAGCATAGGCACCAACGCCTATTCCTGAGAGGAATAGAGCCATGCAAAGAATCATCTTTCTCATGTTATTGATAGAGTTAAATGGTTGTATTTTATCTTATCATTTGTTGCGGACGAAAAGTCCGCAACAACCAACGGACTTATTGATTTTCAGTTTCGTTTTCTTCTTTAGTTGAAGCATCGATTAAGTTGTCAAACAACTCGCCCAGAGAGGGACTTTCGGGCTCATCGTTGCTCACGACTTCTTCGCCTTCTTCCTCATCGGCGGCGGGCACAAGGCATACGCTTGAGATAATATCGTTGCGCTTTTTCAGTTCTATTAGTTTGTTGCCCTGAGTGGCACGTCCTTGCAGGCTAACCTCGTTGATGTGGAGTCGGATGGTGATGCCGCTCTTGTTGATAATCATCAGGTCTTCTTCCTCAGTCACGGCCTTGATGGCAACGAGTTTACCTGTATCTTCCACAACGTTAAGAGTCTTCACGCCCTTACCGCCTCGGTTGGTTACACGGTAGTCTTCCACGATAGAACGCTTACCCTTACCCTTTTCGCTTACAACGAGCACGCTTTCCTTTTCGGGGTCGTTGATGCATATCATACCGATTACCTCATCGCTGTCGTCCTCATCGAGGCGCATTCCTCTGACGCCAGTAGCCGTACGTCCCATAGCGCGCACGGTGTTCTCATTGAATCGAATAGCGCGACCGTTGCGGTTGGCAATGATAATCTCATCCGATCCATTGGTCAGCACGACGCTCACCACCTTGTCGTCTTCGAGAATATTGATAGCATTTACGCCGTTCGTTCTAGGACGTGAATACTCGGTCAAGCAGGTTTTCTTAATAATGCCTTGCTTGGTGCAGAACATCACGTAGTGGCTCTGGCAGAAGTCAGCATCGGCTAGTTTGCGAATGTGCAAGCATGCGTTGATGCTGTCGTCGGGGGCGATGTTGAGCATATTTTGAATGGCACGTCCCTTGGTATTCTTGGCACCCTCAGGTAGCTCGTACACTTTGAGCCAATAGCAACGACCTTTGGCGGTGAAGAACAACATGGTGTTGTGCATTGTGGCATGGTAGATGTACTCTATAAAGTCAGCGTCACGTGTGCTGCCGCCCTTCGAGCCTACGCCACCGCGGCCTTGGGCACGGAATTCATTCAGCGGTGTACGCTTAATATAGCCTAGGTGGGAAATGGTGATAACCACTTCATCGTCAGCATAGAAATCCTCAGGATTAAATTCGGAGGCTGAGAGGCAGATTTCTGTACGACGCTCATCGCCGAAATTCTCCTTCACCTCAATCAACTCATCCTTCATCACCTTACGGCAAAGTTCGTCGTCGTTTATTATTTGGTTATAGTAGGCAATGCGCTTCTCTATTTCCTCATATTCATCGTGTAGTTTCTCCTGTTGGATATTGGTGAGTTGAGCCAAGCGCATATCCACGATGGCTTTCGCTTGCACATCGTCGAGACCAAAGCGATTTTTCAAGGATTCGATAGCTTCGGCGGGGTTTTTCGAGGCACGAATAAGGCGAACTACCTCGTCGATATTGTCGGAGGCAATAATGAGTCCCTCAAGAATGTGAGCACGCTCTTGCGCTTTGCGTAGGTCGTACTGCGTGCGGCGAATTACTACCTCATGACGATGGTCGACAAAGTGCTTGATGCAGTCCTTTAGGTTGAGCAGTCTGGGGCGGCTTGCCTTGTGTACGTGGTCGTGAACAAGCGCAATGCAATTCACTGCAAATGAGGTTTGTAGGGCTGTCATCTTAAAGAGTTTGTTCAACACTACGTTGACATTGTAGTCACGCTTCACGTCGATAACAATGCGCATACCGTCCTTGTCGCTCTCGTCGTTAACGTTCGATATGCCCTCAATGCGCTTCTCAGCAGCTAGCTGACCAATGAATTTTACAAGCTCTTCCTTATTCAGTCCGTAGGGCAGTTCAGACACTACGATAGTGTCATGTTGTGGTCCGCTTTCAATGTCGGTTTTGGCACGCATGATAATGCGTCCACGGCCTGTTTCGTAGGCGTTGCGCACACCTTGCATTCCCATAATGTAACCACCCGTAGGGAAGTCTGGAGCCTTAATGTATCGCATTAATCCGTCTATCGTAATGTCTGGATTATCAATGTATGCCATGCATCCATCAATTACCTCGCCAAGATTGTGAGTGGGCACGTTCGTGGCCATACCTACAGCGATACCGCTAGCACCATTGACAAGGAAGTTCGGGATGCGCGTAGGCATTACGGTGGGCTCGTCGCGGGTGTTATCAAAGTTGCGATCCATGTCCACCGTTTCTTTTTCAATGTCCTGCATCATGGCTTCACCCACAGGTGAAAGTCGCGCCTCGGTGTAACGCATAGCTGCAGCGGAGTCGCCATCCATTGAGCCGAAGTTACCTTGGCCTTCTACCAAGGTGTAACGCATGTTCCAAGGTTGTGCAAGACGAACAAGGGCACCATACACTGAACTGTCGCCATGGGGGTGATACTTACCAAGCACGTCACCTACCACACGGGCTGATTTGCGGGTGGGCTTATCGTGTGTAATGCCAAGTTCCATCATATCGAAGAGGATTCTGCGGTGTACGGGCTTAAATCCATCGCGAACGTCGGGGAGCGCACGAGATACGATCACCGACATAGAATAGTCGATATATGAGGACTTCATTTCCTCTTCTATATTGACTTTTAGAATTCTGTCGTCGTCTGTTATCATTGATTGTAATTTATGTTTCTTATGAGCAAAGTTACGCCTTTTCTTCGTTATGTAATTCTTTTTTTCTTCAAAAAAGCACTTTTCATCCACAAAAATCGCCGTAAAGGGGCTTTATTTGCCCTCTACGGCGTTTTATGCTTGTTTTCGACTTCAATTTATTGGATCGAAAAGGAGGTGTAAGATGGCTCACATCGCCTTAAAATGGCAATTTAGCTCTTCATGGTGGGTTGTTTTATGCGTCGACGCAGTGCTCCGAGCAAAGCCGAATTGTCGGACGGTATCCCGATGGTGATGCGCAAGCAGCCCTGCACGGGAAACACGGCAATCCCCTCCTTTATTAGATACTTATATATTTGTGCGCTGTCCTTAAATCTCACCAGGATAAAGTTGGCATCTGAGGGGTAAATATGCACGCATTCTGGTAGTTCGCTAAGCGCAATTATCACCTTAGTACGCTCGTCAAGAATTTGGCGCACACACTTGTCCACTTCCAGTCGATTGCGTACTTTCTGCAAGGCTTGCTCCATCACGACAGAATTTAGGGGATGGGCAAATCCTACCTTGCTAACCTCGGCAATCGCCTCGGGATGAGCCACGATGCACGCCAATTGTAAACCTGCACACGACCACGCATGGGAGAACGAACGAATGAGAACCACGTTCTTATACTTGTTGAGCAAGGAGATGGCCGACTGCTTTTGCGAGAATTCTATGTACGACTCGTCGATAACCACCATGCCCTCAAACAACTGTATGATTACCTCGACATCCTCCAGCTTGAAGCTGTTGCCCGTAGGTGAGTTGGGATTGCAGAGAAAGAGGAGTTTTGTGGTACTGCTAATGCAATTAACCACGTTGTCTGCATCCAATTCGAAATCGTCAGTCTTTAGTTGTGCTTCTCTGCACTCCACCCGATTTACCATCGCCCGCCGCTTATACACTGTGCGAGTGGGGCAAGGGATGACGATGCTATCGCGAGTAGGCAATGCGTAAGTGCGCAACAGCAGGTCGACAGCCTCTTCCGTACCGTTGCAGAAATAGATGCATCGTTCGGGAATGCGCTCGTGCTTTCCCCATTCTTGCTTCAGTATACTTAGGGCTGCTTCGCTGGGGTACTTATTCAAGGGCGCATTGAATGGTGACTCATTGGCGTCCAGATACAACTTGGCTTTTGGCCGTTTTCTAGGTGTTTGTATATTCTTGGGGAGTTTCATACTGCAAAGCTACACATTCTGCCCGAATTATAAGCCTTCTTTTTTCATCTTTCAGGGTGCGACAGCAGTCAAATTGATAGATATGCTATGTGATGGCAAACAGATAACG
>CAVFOF010000058.1:0-12218 GCA_963623895.1 bacterium | reverse complement strand
GATTGCAGTAGGATATCTTATTTGAGGTTTAAGGCCTCGTCATGCACCTACCGCTGAATAGTTACTTGTTTCTATGGAAATGTTAAATTTTCAATAGTTTAGATGACTTCATAAAAACATTAGGCTATAAAAGAGATTGGAAACCTCATTTCTTTCTACCTTTTAATACCACACGATCCCCCAAAAGCTTGGCCAACTGTCGCTCAATTCCACAGAGTTCCATGTATTGACGCATAAGGGGTTCTACCTCCTTAGGATTGTTCATCAGTTGAGGGTTACGAAGCTGCAAGAGGGTGTTTTGTATCTGCTCCTTTATTATTGCATGCTTGAGGTCGAAAAGAATATGGGGAACCAAGTCATTCAGTCGCTCTTCGTCCTCCACATACTGCTGACGTTGAGAACTACTCAACTCATAGTTGTCCTGTCCCACATCGAATGCAAGCCTACTCACCTCTGGATTAATATGAGAAGTGAAATAGGATAGGGGAGACCAACCATCCTCGACTACATGAGCCAAAGCTTCATCCAAAACTTGCTGATAGAGCGAATTTCTAAGTTGTATTCCGTCGTTCTTTAAATCCTCGCTAATATACTCTATCACAGTAATTTCCGAAGTGCAATCTGCATTCATCATCATTAGGTTACCATAGCGAATTATAATAGAAATCAAGAACCGCTCTTCAGGTATTTCTTTGTAGACATTCGCTAGCAATGATTGACTAATCTCAGCGGGTTGGTTAGCCTCTTGAGCTACTGGCTCATCCTTTTTCCTTTGATTTGAATCACGACCATCCCGATGCTGCTTGTTTATCTCATTGATAAGCAACTCCTCGTTCACTCCTAAACTAGATGCACACTCATGCACATACATCTGTCGCACTATATTGTTGGGAATAACAGCGAGGCTCTTAACTATATCAGAAATGAGAGCAGCACGTTTCAAGGGGTCGTCTACAGCATCGTTTAGAAGCAGATTGGTCTTAAACTTGATAAAGTCTACTTGATGCGCCTCAATGTACTTTTGGAATGATTCAGCATTGTGTTTCCTAGAGAAACTGTCAGGGTCATCACCATCAGGAAGCAACAACACTTTGATATTCAAACCCTCGGCAAGAAACATGTCAATGCCTCGCAAACTGGCCTTAATACCAGCTGCATCACCATCATACAATACAACGATATTCTCAGTAAAGCGGTGTAACAATCTAATCTGCCCTTCGGTGAGCGAGGTGCCAGATGAAGCAACGACATTCTCAATGCCACTCTGGTGCATTGAAATAACGTCAGTATAGCCTTCCACCATGAAGCAGCAATTGTTCTTAACGATAGCCGTCTTCGCCTGGTAAAGACCATATAGTTCGCGACTCTTGTTGTAAATCTCACTCTCTGGAGAATTCACATACTTACCAACGCCTTTTACCTTCTCCGTGCTGAGAATGCGTCCACCAAAGGCCACAACACACCCAGATACTGTATGAACAGGGAATATGACACGGCCATGGTAGCGATCTAACAACCGCCCGTCTTCGGTCTCAAAACAGAGGCCTGTTTTAAGCAAGAAAGCCCGATTAAAACCATGAGCCAAGGCCGCCGTAGCCAACGCATCCTTGGATGCTGGCGAGTAGCCAAGCGAGAACTTGCGAATGATATCATCACGAAATCCACGGGAGCGGAAGTACGCCATACCTATGGCTACACCGTCGACATCATTATGAAGAATGTCCTGAAAGTATTGGCTGGCCCAGTCGTTCAGAACAAACATGCTTTCCCGTTCACTTTGCTCCTGACGCTCTTCGTCGGTCAGTTGCTTCTCCTGTATTTCGATGCTATATTTCTTACCCAACCATTTTATGGCCTCTGGGTAGGTCATGTGCTCAAGCTCCATCAAGAAGTGTACAGCATTACCGCCCTTGCCACACGAGAAACACTTGCATAGCTGCCTTGAAGGCGAGACGCTGAACGAGGGTGTACGCTCATTATGAAAAGGGCACAAACCTTTATAGTTTGCCCCAGCCTTCCTCAGTGTTACAAACTCTTTCACGACATCCACAATGTCGGTGGCGTCCATCACGCGTTCTATAGTAGCCTTGTCAATCATAATGAGAATATCCGTTTAGAGTAGGTGTTATAGTGTCAATCTAGAACGAAGTTCAATGCCAATTAAGACGTTGCTTACACTACAGCCCAAAAGCAGGGTGCACAATCAGACAGAAATTATTAAACATAACATTAATTCAAGGCACAGGTGGGCTTCTATGAATTAAACAGTTGGTCGCTCTAGCTGAATTGTCTTAGTCGCTTATTTATATATCGCTTTACCTTCTTGTCTAAACTATCATGGGCATTTGGTTTAGGTTAGACTGTCCGTTTTGTTCATGAGATAATCGGCAAATAGCTGGGCAGCGGTTCTCACCATTTCAGTGCATGGACGCTTTTGGTAGTATGTTTCGGTTCTTGGTTCTGCTAGTGATGATCCTTCGGGTTTTGTCAACCCTAGAAGTTCAGCGCAGATTAGACTGCCGTTCATTTGTTATAATTGTAGCTTTTACCCATTCGGTCGTCCGCTTCTGTTGTGCCACAATCTAGACCTGCTAAGAGAAACATTCCACATGAAGCTCCACAAGTTTGTCGCATTCGTCCGATGCCACCTCCGAATGACGAAGCCATAAGTAAGGCCTGTTCCTTGCTGTATCCGTAGAGGTCTGCAAATGCTGCTACTACGCTTTGAGAGCAGTTATAGCCTTGCTTGAAGAAATCGACTGCTTGGGCTACACGTTCGGTGGCTTCTATGGTTGTTATGCTTACGTTCGGTCGTGTAGTTTGTATCATTATTCTTATCTTTGCAGTGTAAAAATTATTTATGTAACATGTTCATATTCAAGGCTAATAAATCGTTACGATGGAATAAGTTGTTGTGTTTCATCGGCTTTACAAGCATTCTCATGTTGTGCGGTTCGGCTTGTCAATCAAACTTTGATAAAAGATTTTATCGAGAGGCGAAAGAGTATACGAAGAATAACTGTCCGATGAGTGTAGAAGAGGGAACTCTGCTTGATAGCATTTCGTACAATCAAGTGTCTCGTGTCTATACTTTGTATTACAGTGTAAACTGCGAGAATGAGGCCGTTATGAAGGCGAATACTCCCCTACTCCATTATAATTTATTGCAGTTGCTAATGAACAACACGGACTATAAGGAAGTAAAAGATAATGGGGTTACCTTTGAGTATATTTACCGTTCTGAACGTACGCACAAGATGTTTTATACCACTCAAATAAGGAAGGAGGAGTATCAGGGCACGAAATAATGGTTAGGCCATTTAAGATTGGCATGTAATTGCACTTGCTTCCCTTTATCGTACTAGTTTATTAAATTTGTGAGCCTCCATCCACATTCCCCAAGGCTTTTGCTAGCTGGTCGGGACAAGAGGTTATTTTGTTGCGACATTGAATGCCTTTCAGGCAATGAATGATTTCCTCTCTTTTTCTTCCCTTAACGAGTGCGCTAATACCTTGTAGATTGCCTGGGCATCCTCCAATGAAGTTCACTTCCTGCACTATATCATCGTCGCTAAGAACGATGTGGATGGTGGTTGAGCAAACCCCTGATGTGATGAAATCGAGTTGTTTCATATCTGTTTCGAGCTGATTGTTTTGCCCATAAAATAAATGCTAAAAGTAGGGGGAGAGGCTACAATAAGTTGGTGTTCGTTGAGTAATCTCCCGATACTTTTAGCAATTACGTGAAAGGGCTGCTATTTTATTCTTCAGCAGGCTTCATGTTGGTATACACTGTTTGAACGTCATCGAAGTCCTCTAGTCGTTCAACCATTTTGTCGATGCTTTCTCGTTCCTCGGGTGTAACTTCTTTCAAGTCGTTGGGGATATACGTAAATTCGGCTGCGAGCACCTCAAATCCATTCTCCTCGAGGTGCTTTTGTATCAAGGAGAAGCTCTTGGGGTCGCCATAAATCGTAACGCTTCCTTCTTCTTCATCCTCATCGAAGTCTTCTTCTACTCCATAGTCGATAAGGTCGAGGATTAATTCATCCATTTCTAGACCTTCCTTTTTGCGGATGGTGAAGACGGCTTTATGGTCGAAAAGGTAGGCTAGAGAGCCCATTGTGCCGAGGTTACCATTGAATTTGTTGAATACGGAGCGCACGTCACCAACGGTACGTGTAGCATTGTCTGTAAGTGTGTCAACGAAGATGGCCACACCATGAGGGCCATAGCCTTCGTAGGTCATGGTTTTGTATTCGCTTTGGTCTTTACCGCAAGCGTTTTTGATAGCACGTTCGATATTGTCCTTGGGCATGTTTTCACGCTTACAAGTGGCAATGATGGCACGCAGTGTGGGGTTGTTTTCGGGTTCAGGACCTCCAGCCTTCACAGCTACAGCGATTTGTTTACCTAGTTTGGTGAAGGTACGGGCCATGTGTCCCCAACGCTTCATTTTGGCAGCCTTTCTATATTCGAATGCTCTTCCCATTGGAATGATATGTTTTATTTAAGCCAACTACCCATTGAGGGAGTTGGTGTTTTTGTTTGTAGTTTCTGATTGATTATAAATTGAAGTTTCCTTATCGCAAGGTTGCTCCGAGTTGCTTTTGCAGGTTGGCTACAATTTTGCTCATTATAGCCTCGGTCTGCTTCACGTTCATTGTTTTCGTATCGTCTTGCAGCACGAAGTTGACAGCATAGCTCTTTTTGCCTGCGGGGAGGTTTTTGCCTTCGTAGACATCGAAGAGTTCGACCTTCTTCAGCAGTTTCTTTTCTGAAACATAGGCAATTTGCTCGATTTGCGAGAATTCTACGTTTTTGTCGAGCAACAAAGCAAGGTCACGGCTAACACTAGGGAACTTGCTGATTTCCTTGAATGAAATAGTACCCTTCTTTAGCTTCTTCATCAACAATGTCCAGTTGATTTCTGCGTAAGTGACCTCTTGCTCTATATCGAACTGAGCGGTGATGGCTTTCGACACGATGCCTAACTCTGTGAGCGTGTGGCCTTGGTAGTCGGTGATGGCAAGGCTTTTGGCGAAAAGGTCGTTTTCACCATGAACTGTTTTCAATCCTTTTTCTTCTACTCCCAGACGCATCAAGATATTCATCACATAAGCCTTCAGCTCGTAGATAGAGGAGGCCTCGTTTGCGTGAGCCCAAGAGTCTTCTACCCTATTACCTGTCAGCCATAAGCCCATGTAATGAGCTTGCGTGTAGGCGTTGAGGGGACGTTCTTCGTTGTCCTTTGTGGAGTTATAGCAATAGCAGTTGCCCGTTTCGAAGAAGCGAAGGTTTGCGCTCTTTCTATTGATGTTATGCGCGATGCTTTCAAGTCCACCAAAGAGGAGCGAACCACGTAGCACGTTAAGGTCGCTGCTAAGTGGATTAAGCACTCTTACTAGTTGCTCTGTGTTGTAGGTCTTAAGATTCTTATAATAGGCTTCTTTTGTGAGTGAGTTGTTCAGTATTTCACGGAAACCTTGGCCTACTAACTGCTCGGCGATGATATTTTCTAGTTTATTAGAGCGGTCGTCATCGCCCTTGATGGTAAGGCTTGACTTAACGGAAGTGGGGATTTCCACGTTGTTGTATCCATAGATGCGAAGGATATCCTCTACCACGTCGCAGGGGCGTTGTACGTCTACACGGTAAGCAGGCACTTCTATCTTTAATTTCTCTTCTGTTTCCTCGATTATCTTCATCTCCAATGAGGTGAGAATTTCCTTGATTACGTCAACGGGGATGAATTTGCCTATCAGGTCATGAACATATTGATAGGTCAACTCCACTTCGAATTTCTTCGTGAGTAAGGGGGCTTCAATGTCCTTGATGTCCATGCTGATTGTGCCTCCAGCCAACTCCTTAACGAGGATGGCAGCCACCTTCAACGCATATATTTGGCTGTCTGGATCGATGCCGCGCTCAAACCGAAAGGAGGCGTCGGTGCTCAGTCCATGGCGGCGTGCACTCTTTCTAATCCACGTGGGGTGGAAGTAAGCACTTTCAAGTAGCACGTCCTTGGTTGTGTCGTATGTGCCCGAACCACGGCCACCCATTACACCAGCGATGCACATCGCCTCTTTTGCATTACAAATGGCAAGGTCACGATCAGTGAGCGTGTGTTCCACTCCGTCAAGCGTTTGGAACTTTGTGCCATCGGGCATGGACTTCACTACGATTTTCTGTCCTTCAATCATGTCTGCGTCGAAGCAGTGAAGGGGTTGACCGTAGGCCATCATCACGTAGTTGGTGATGTCTACGATGTTATTAATGGGTCGAAGGCCAATGGTGGTGAGCTTGTCTTTCAGCCATTTGGGGCTTTCTTTTACCTTGCAGTTTTTGATTGTAACGGCGCAATAGCGGGGACATGCTTCTTGGTTTTGCACATCGATAGCGATGTCAAAGTCGTGGTTGTCGACTGCAAAGGCTGATATATCCATTTTGTGTAAGGCCGTCTGCTTACCATTGCGTACGAGCCATGCATAAAGGTCGCGTGCTACGCCGTAGTGTGAGCAAGCGTCGGCTCGATTGGGGGTGATGTCCACCTCAATTACATAGTCGCTTTCTACGCCATAGTATTCGGCTGCGGACATCCCTACGGGGGTATCTTCTGGAAGGACGATGATGCCGTCGTGACTCGTGCCTACACCAATTTCGTCCTCTGCGCAAATCATGCCTTGGCTTTCAACACCGCGCAGTTTCGACTTCTTGATGGTGAAGCATTGGTCGCCGTCATAAAGTTTTGTGCCAAGCGTCGCCACGATAACTTTTTGGCCTGCGGCCACATTGGGTGCGCCGCACACGATTTGTTGTGGAGCTTCGCTGCCAAGGTCTACTTGACAGATGTGCATATGATCGCTATTGGGGTGTACTTCACATGAGAGCACGTGACCTACAACTAGTCCTTTTAGTCCTCCTTTGATGGCTTGAACTTCCTCGATACCGTCCACTTCTAGTCCTTCGCTAGTGAGGGCATCTGCCACTTCATGTGCGGTAAGGTCGAAATCGACGTATTCTTTCAGCCATTTATAAGATATGTTCATATTCTTTTTTGTAAAATACTTTATTTGCGCAGCAAAATTACTATTTTTCTTTGAGAAAGCGTAGGGTTATAGGCTATCTTTTTTAGGCGGGGTGCTTGGTACTGGTTTATATTGTTTTGAGATTGGCGAACTTTATCAGTAGGTTTTTTACGCCTCCCTCTTCGAAATTAACCTTTACTTTAGCACTATCTCCCGAGCCGTCGAAGCTCACCACCACTCCTTTGCCTAATCGTTCGTGTTGCACCCTTGAGCCTATCGTAAAGGTGTATCTGCCGTAGCTTTTTGGTTTGCTGCTTGAGGGATAAGTGTTGTAAGGCTGTGATGGGCGTTTATCATTATTATAGGTGTAAGAGGGTTTCGGTCTTGTTAGCTCAGTTTTCGTGGGTTGTAAAAAACTTGGTAGCGCATCGTCATCGGCCATGCTGCGATAGTTATCTTCGGGATAGGAACGTGTGTAGATGCCGAACGAACTGTTTTTTGATGAGTCGTGTCGACTTATCAATTGTTCCTCTTGAATGTATTTATCGTCGATTTCGTTGAGAAATTCGCTTGGGTCGCAAAACTGTAGCGATCCGTACTTATAGCGTGTTTTTGCATAAGTAAGGAAGCAATAGCGTTTAGCTCGAGTTACGGCTACATAAAATAGGCGACGTTCCTCCTCCAATTCGAGGGTGGAATATTTTGCATTGGCGTTGGGAAAGAGGTTTTCCTCCATACCTGTGACGAATACGGCATCAAATTCCAAGCCCTTTGAGGAATGCACTGTCATTAGCGTAACGCTGGGCTGTTCCTCTTTCTCCGTGTCGGCATCAGAGAGGAGTGAAATGGTGGACAAATATTCGTTGAGCTGAACCATTGTGCGTCCTTCCTCGTCGCGTGCCTCTTTTTCAAGTGCTTCGATGGAGCCTAGCAATTCATCGATGTTTTCCTGACGTGAGGTTCCCTCGGCAGAGCGATCTTTAGCCAAGTCGATGGCAATGCCACTTGTGCGGATCAGGTGTTTTACCACGTGGGATGCAGTGGCTTCTGTGGCTAGTTCCTGAGCTGACATAATCAGTTGTTGAAAGCCTATAAGTTTGCCCAATGCTCCTTTGCTTATCTCGAGGTTATAATTCTCTGCATTGCTTATTACAGCCCACATACTAACGCTATTCAGCATGGCCGCATTTTGTACTTTTAGCATGGTTGTAGCCCCTATTCCTCGAGTGGGATAATTGATGATACGGCGGAAGGCTTCATCGTCGTCGGTGTTTGCCACCATACGGCAATAGGCGAGTACATCCTTGATTTCCTTGCGTTGATAGAACGACTGTCCGCCATAGATTTTATAGGGAATTGCAACTCCTTTTAGAGCCTCTTCCAAGGAGCGGCTCTGTGCGTTGGTGCGATAGAGAATAGCGATGCTGTCGTAGGGTAAGTTGTGCTTACGATGCAGCTTTATGATTTGCGACAACACCTTTTGCGCTTCCTCTTTATCGGTTTCGGAGGCCATCAGCAAGATGGGGGCACCTTCCTCACCAGCGGAGAATACTTTCTTCGGAATTTGTCGGCTATTGTTTTTGATGATGCAGTTGGCAGCCTCTACGATATTATGTGTCGATCGATAGTTGCATTCTAGTTTTATGACCTTCGCCGAGGGGTATTGCTTTTGGAAGTTGAGGATGTTGGTGATGTCCGCTCCTCGAAAGCCATAAATGCTTTGAGCATCGTCTCCCACTACGCAGATGCGCGAGTTTTCGTTGGTCAGTAGGGAGAGAATGCGATGCTGTGCTAAGTTGGTGTCTTGATACTCATCAACCAATACATACTGGAAGCGTGAGACATAGCGTTCGCGTACGTCCGCATGGTCGCGCAATAAGAGGAACATGTTGAGCAGAAGGTCTTCGAAATCCATTGCCCCCGCAGCCCTTAATCGTTGCTGATAGGTAGCGTAGATTTTGGCTATTGCTCCTAGCCCTTCTGCGCTGTCTCGTTGTCTGATGCTTGGCTCTGCCGCATAGGCGGCTGGCAGAATAAGGTGGTTTTTGGCCTCAGAAATGTGTGAGGCAACAATATTGGGCTTATAGACTTTATCATCGAGCATCATCTCCTTCACGATGGCCTTAATAAGGGAACGTGAGTCGGTGGTGTCGTAGATGGTGAACGACTGTGGATAGCCAATCACCTCATGCTCTAAGCGGAGAACCTTGGCAAAGATGCTATGAAAGGTGCCACTCCATATGCCTCGAACGTTTTGATTAGCGCACAAGACGGAGATGCGTTGGTTCATTTCCCTTGCTGCTTTATTGGTGAATGTGAGAGCTAGGATGTTCCAGGGCATGAATCCGTGCTGTAGCAGATAGGCTATTTTATAAGTGAGCACTCGGGTTTTTCCTGAGCCAGCACCTGCTATCACAAGGGAAGGGCCGTCGCAGTAGGTCACAGCCTCGTATTGTTCATCATTGAGTTGTGTGCGAAAAGTATCGTTGGTGTTCATAGAGGGAATGGCTTAGTGGTTTTGTTGCTTGTCGTACTGTAGTTTGCGCTCGTAGAATTGCACCTTTTGGCAGGCCTCGTTGAAATTTTGTCGATTGCCATCGGTAGGGGGCACATGCATGAGGCTATCAGCACTTACCAGTTCATGTTTCGATTGTTGCAAGTCAATGGAATCCATGAGTAGAATACCTTCTCTCCGGGCACTCAGTGCTAAGTAGCAATCCTTGCGCATTTGCTTTATGATGGTTTTAGCCTTGTCGAGGTTGTCATTTTTTACCTGCTCTCTAGCACTATTTAGACAGCGTTGCGCCTTCTCCTCCATCAGCCTTCGGTTGTTGCTATAGCCCTCCGTTTCTTTTGACTTTGATGGAGCACTTTTGCAAGCGGCGATGAGCAGGCAAGCGAGCAGACCGAGGCTGGTCACGATGCCCTTTCGTAGGGGAGAATGATAATTGTGCTTGTTCATTTTTTCTCTAGCTGACTTAGAAACATTCGGTTGCATCGTTTGCGTTCTTCATCAAAGAACCATCCCCACTTGTTGAAGAATTTGGCGAGTGAGCAGATAAAGATAAGGAACAGTTTGGGGCTTTTTGTGGCTCCGTTTCTGTAGTTATGGACGATGCTAACCATGGGGAAGTAAAGCGTTTTATACTTTTGATGTATGCGTCGTGATAGGTCGGTGTCTTCGAAGTACATAAAGAAGCGTTCGTCATAAGTGCCACAATCCTCTAGAGCCTTCATGCGAAAGGCTGAAAAGCTGCCTGTGACGTGTCCGATTTCGTAGACTATATCGTCGCGCATGTCGCGCATTTCAAACTTTTTCATCCACTTTTTACGCAGGAAGGGCATGAACTTGCTCGTTCTGCGCTGTGCCAACATAAGCGGGTTGGGCATGAGTTTGGGTAGGTATTGATGTCGACCGTTGGGATAGAGAATTTTGGGCATCATTTCGCCCACATCGGGGTGTTCCTCAAAATAGCTAATCATGGGGGCTACTACGTCGTGACTGTAGTAGACGTCGGGGTTTACTACGAAATGGTAGCAACTTCCCCGTTGCTTTGCTTGGCTGATAGCCCAATTGTGTGCCTTGCCGAAGCCTAGGTTTTCGGGGAAATGTTGGTAGACCACGGAGCTATCGAGAGAATATAGCGACTGTGCCTCGTTGGTTGGGGAATTGTCGACTATGTATATAACCTTCTCGAAGGTGCACAACAAGAGGGAGTTGACCACCTTTACCAAATCGCCTATGGCTTCTTTATACACCACTACCGAGAATGTTATCATCATTTTTCTATCGTTTCGTTACGGGCTTTTAATGCGTTGAGCCAAAGGTTAAACAGGGCGAATAGGGCTATGTCGGCTAAAACCACGATGTTAATGGACACATTATTAAACATCATGAGCAGATTGGCACAACAAAATAGGAGTTGCAGGCCTATTATCAAGGCTAGCGATTGCGTCATGTTGAATCCAGCTGCCAAGCATTTATGATGTAGGTGTGTCTTGTCGGGACGGAACATGGGCTTGTGATTTGCTAGGCGATTGAGCGACACCCTAACTAGGTCGAAACAAGGCACAATGATTAGCGTGTAGGGGATGAGCAGTAGGATATTTCTATTCGTACCAAAAGGAATTTCGCCAAACGAATTAAGGTAGCACACCGACAAATAGGCGATGGAAAAGCCGAGAGTTAGGCTTCCCGTGTCGCCCATAAAGATTTTTGTTCCTTTTTCGGCTGAGCCGAACATATTAAACATCCAAAACACAAGCACCGAACCTAGCAAGGCCGAGCAAAAAGCCGCATTACGATAAGCCTGTAGCTGATGGAACAACACGAGCATGACGAGGAAGATTATCAGAGATAGCCCCGAGGCTAAACCATCGATTCCATCAATCAAGTTAAAAGCGTTGACTATCAACAAGAATACAAACACTGTAAGCGGAATACCCACGAAGATGGGAAGGTCCGTTATGCCGCAGAAGCCATAGAGCGAACGAAAGTAAAGCCCACTAAAGGTGATGAGCGTGGAGGCCATTATCTGCACAATGAACTTGTAGTCCGCCCTCAAACCTCGTAGGTCGTCGTAGAGCCCCACGGCATAGAGCAGCCCGATGCCCAAGAAGAGCCAAACAACGGCTTTACCTAGTTGGTCGAACATCAGTATGTCGTTCCATCGCATAAAGAGCAAACAAATGCCGCCTACCGCAATAACTGTGGGCATGAAGAGCACGCCGCCAAGACGGGGAATGTTGTTGTGATGCACCTTGCGCTCGTTGGGGATGTCGTAGATATGTTTTTTCTTGCATAGCTTCAGCAGCCATTGCATGGCACAAAACGTGACCAAGCAACTAATGATGAAGACGACACATATATATAAATTCCAAGACTGAATCATATTTTTATAACGTTTCTTTTATAACGTAAGAAACCCTAAAATATTGCATCTGCATAGAAAAAGTGCGCATGTATGTTAAAAATCGTACAAACGTACCTACTGGCATAGTCTCTATTTCTATGTGAAAATCTACGGTTAGAGTGCAAAGAATTCGGTTATCAAACGGTTTGAATTAGTCATATTTTCTGCAAAGATAGTGTATTAATTTAAGATAAAAGGGGTGTGACATAAGAAAAAGAACCCTTCTTCTTCAAAGTTCTTAATTCCTTATATTAGCAGACGTGAGGCTTTGTAATTC
>CAVFOF010000057.1:0-12282 GCA_963623895.1 bacterium | reverse complement strand
AATTAGTAAAAACTAGCCCCCTAATAGTGCTTTACTAGTGGCCTAATAGTTTTTCTTAGCCGCCTAATAGCTTTCGCTCACTTTATAGCCCGTTGTTGCCAGAAGGTTCAGTTATCTTACCTCCCATCCATCAATCGTGCCCGTTGCAGACGAAAAATTGCAGCCAATCAGGTGGATGCGTTTGGGGCTGGCTTCGTATTCTCGTGCATAGCCTTTCTGCTGAATTTGCTCGAGGGCAGCTTGTGCCGTGCCGTCGAGTTTGAACTCGAAGATGTAGATGTCGGCCGAGGTTTCCACCACGCAGTCTACCCGTCCCTCGCTCTGCTCTTTTTCCACAAAGAGCGTGTAGGAGCTAATCATGCGCAGAATGAGGTAGAAGGTGTACTGAAAGTAGCGCTCCCTCTCCCGCTCATCGTCCTTGCGACGTTGATTGTAAGGGATGCTGGCGAGGAAAGAGGTGAAGAGTTTTTGTAGCAAATCCAAGTTGGCCTCTTCCAGTGCGTTTACCACTTGTATCACCCAAGACGAGGGGCTCTGCTTGGGGTGAAGATAGCTTGAGGCCACCAAGGTGACGAAGCCGTTGCGAACTTCGTCGTTGGGAAAATCTAGGAGATACGAATTGGTGAGGCGGTTCACCTTTTTAATCGTAAGGTAGCCGCTTTGATATATCATGGGGAGCGGGGATTCTACGTCGGCTTTATAATCCACAAACTGACTGGTGGGGTAATATTTGCCCACAAGCTCGTTGAGGTTCTCGCCGAAATGCACCAATAGGCGCACGAGGTAGCTCGGCGAGCCCGTCTTAAACCAATAGTCGTCGAGGTTCATCTCGTTGAAGGCTCTCAACACGCTGAAGGGATTGTATACCCCCATCAAGCGGCGGCTGAAGTGGTAGCCATCATACTGCCGTCTGAGTTTGTCCTTCATCTCCTCCTCGCTCAACTCATATTCAGCGGCCATCTCTCGTATTTGCTCCTTGAACACGGTGTGCAGTTCCTCTTCCGTAATGCCCAGAAGCGTGTCGTAGCGGGCAGAAAGGCTGATGTCGTCGGGCTGATTGAAACCGCTGAACACGCTGACCTGCGAGAATTTCGTTACCCCCGTAAGCAACACAAACTGGAGGTGCTCGTCGGCGGCCTTAAACACCGAATAGAAGCCTTTCAGCACCTCTCTGTTCCAATCATCGAGTTTGCGCTTTTGTCCGTCAATGGTGGTTTCAAGGTTCGTGTCCAACACGTCCAACAAGGGCTTGTCGTATTCATCGATTAAGACCACAGCACGCTGTTTTGTGCGCTCGTGGGCGGCTTTCAGCACGTGAATAAATCTGTCGCCAAGGGTGTTGTGAAAGGGGGCTTTCCCATAAATGGCTTCTTGCGACTCCACAAAGCCGATTAAGGTGTTTTCCAGTTCACCCTCTTTTGTGAAGTTTTTTCCGTTGAAGTCGATGTGAAACACGGGGTATTCCTTCCACTCCGTTTCCAACTCCTCCATAGCCAGCCCCTTGAACAGTTCCTTACGACCTTTGAAGTAGCACTCGAGCGTGGACACGAGTAGCGACTTTCCGAACCGTCGCGGACGGCTCAGAAAGTAGATCTTACCCTTCTTCACGAGGTCGTAAATCAGCTGGGTCTTGTCTACATAGATGTAGCCGTCGCTGACGATTTGCTCAAAGCTTTGTATGCCTATGGGATACTTCATAATGCGTTTCTTTGAAAGAGGGGAGGGGGAGATAGTGTAGCGTTAGCCGTTTCGCTCTTTTAGGATTGCCGCTAAGTCTCACTACTCGCCGAGCAACTTCTCGATGGCTTCGTCCACCTTTTCGAAGTGGAAACGTTGCCATGTGGCCTCCATGAGCTGATGGATGCGGTCGTTGCAGAGGTTGCCCATGCTGCCCTCGTGGGTGTGGTGCAGCTCCTTATGGGGAGTGAAGGTGCCAGCCTCGATGTCGAGCCCCACCTTCTTGTAGGCATCGCGGAAGGGCATGCCCTCGGCAGCCAAGCGATTCACCTCCTCCACGGAGAACATCGGGTCGTAGCGTTTATCGTCTACGATGTGCTCGTTCACACGGATGCGTTCAATGATGTAGGTGGTCATGTGCAAGCAGTCGATTAAGCGGTCGAAGGCGGGCAGAAAGGCCTCCTTCAGCTCTTGAAGGTCGCGGAAGTAGCCACAGGGCAGGTTGTTCATAATCATCACCATCTCTTGCGGCAACGTCTGCAAGCGGTTCATGCGGGCACGGATAAGCTCGAACACGTCGGGGTTCTTCTTGTGCGGCATGATGCTCGAGCCCGTGGTGCATTCGTCGGGCAGCTTGATGAAACCAAAGTTTTGCGAATTGAACATGCAAGCGTCGAAGGCCAACTTAGCCACCGTGCCAGCCACGCTAGCTAGCGCATAGGCCACGTTGCGCTCCATTTTGCCGCGTCCCATTTGGGCATACACCACGTTGTAGTTCATTGAGTCGAAGCCCAAGAGATCGGTGGTCATTTGTCGGTTCAGGGGGAACGACGAACCGTAGCCCGCAGCCGAGCCCAAGGGGTTGCGGTTGGTGAGGCGGTAGGCGGCTTCAAGGAAGAGCATGTCGTCGGTCAGGCTTTCGGCGTAAGCTCCAAACCATAGGCCGAAGCTCGAGGGCATGGCCACTTGCAGGTGGGTGTAGCCAGGCATCAGCACGTGGCTGTAGCGTTCGCTCTGCTTTTGCAGTTCGGTGAAGAGTTGGCGCACGGCCTCGGCCACTTCGCGTAGCTTTTGGCGAGTGAAGAGCTTGAGGTCGAGCAGCACTTGGTCGTTGCGTGAGCGGCCCGAGTGAATCTTCTTTCCGATGTTGCCAAGGGCGCGCGTCAGTTGCAGCTCCACTTGTGAGTGTACGTCCTCAATGTCGGGCTCTATTACGAAGTTGCCCTCCTTAGCCTGCTGATAGATTTTCTTCAGCTCTGCGAGCAGTAGGGGCAGTTCGTCGTCGGCGATCAGGCCGATGCTATGCAGCATCGTCACGTGAGCCATTGAGCCGAGCACGTCGTAGGGTGCGAGGTAGAGGTCGAGCTCGCGGTCGTGTCCCACGGTGAATTTATCAATTTCGTCGGTCACCTGGACCGTCTTTTCCCAAAGTTTCATGTTTGTGTGCGTGTATATATATTATATATAGGAGTGTACTACGTTGCAAAGGTAATACTTTTGGGGCTTCTGACGGGTAGCTCTCAGTTACAAATGCAAATTTGTGCACTCTTGGAATCACTTTTGCGAGTGCTTCCTCTTAATCAGGAGAATGCGGCGCACGCTTTCGTTGATGCGGCTTTCGCTGATAGTGCCTGCCTTGACGGCGCTGACTACGGCGTCGAAGGCCTTTTTGTATTTAGGCACGCAGAGCAGCACGTCGACACCAGCTTGGATGCTCTTTACGGCAGCCTCCTCGGGAGTGTATTGCTGAGAGATGGCTCCCATCTCCATGGCGTCGGTCACGATGAGATTCTTGTAGCCTAACTCCTTGCGTAGCTTGTCTTGCAAGATAAGGCTTGACAGGGTGGAGGGCACGTTGCTACCGTCAACGTTGGGGGCTGTGATGTGAGCCGTCATGATGGTCTCCACTCCGTGGTTGATGCCCGCTTTGAAAGGTATCATTTCGCAAGAAAGCATCTCTTGCCACGTCTTCTGCGTTTCGGCATAGCCTAGGTGGGTGTCGGTCTTCGTGTCGCCGTGGCCAGGGAAGTGCTTGATGCAGCCAATCAGGCCGTTTGCACTAAGGCCGTCGAGGTAGCTGCACACCATGGTAGCCACCGAGTCGGGGTCGCTACTGAAGGCTCGCGTGCCGATGATGGGGTTGTCGGGGTTGCTATTCACGTCGGCCACGGGAGCAAAGTCCACGTCGAAGCCATAGCTTTTGAGGTAAGAGCCAATGTAGTTGGCTGCGTTGTATACGCTGCTCGCACCGCCGTGCTGGCAGAGCCAAGTCATGCTTTCATACTTGTTGAGGCCGAAGGCCGCATTGTTGGCTAGTCGGGCTACGCGCCCGCCCTCCTCGTCGATGGCTAGTAGCGGGGCATTCTTCAAAGCCTTGATTTGCGGCACAAAGGCTTTGAGCTGCTGCGGGTCTACGCAGTTGTGGGCAAAGAGGATGATGCCGCCTGCGGGGTAGAGGCTGTCGAGTTGCGCCATTTCGGGGGTGAGGCTCGTTACGTTGAACGTGGGCCATTCAGCGGTGGTGGGATTGAGCGTGCCGTTGGCCACGTCTTCAAGCAAATATTCGGGGCGAATCCAGAACATTTGACCCACTTTGTCGCGCAGCGACATTTGGCTCAAGGCCGTCTCTACGTATTGCTCGTCGGTGGGGGCGGAGCTAGGGTCGCTGTTGTTGTCGGAGCAAGCTGCCAGTGTGAAGAGCGCGCTGAGCAACAGCACGGAGGAAAGTAGTTTTTTAAGTTTCATCGTGTGAGTTATATAATAAGTAAGTAGGTCTATTTACATTCAATCTTTTCCCAACTATCGGGCACGTAGCGGCTCGAAGGCTCGTTGGCGAACCATCGGGTGGGGCAGAGCACGAGTTTGTCGGGGCGTGGGTTGAGCCAGGCTCCCCACCACGAGAAGGTGCTGTTGCAGATGATGTGGTGGCGGCAGTGGCTCATGAGCATCATGTCTTGCCAAGAGTCGGCTGCATGGTTGCAGCCTACGAAGACGGCCGTGGAGGGTAGGGACAGGTTTTCTTTCACCCAGTCCAATCCGTCGGAGAACACGTAGAAGTGAGCCTCGGGGTGGCGGCGTAGCATCTCGCTGATGGCTCGCTCGTAGTAGGCCGTGGTACACACGCTGCCCGTGTTCTTAAAATGCTTGGGATTCAAGTAGTCGCCGCGGCGCACGTGGAGCGACACGGCCTGCTCGTCGGCATCGATGGCCTTGAGCAAGGCGAGCGAGGCGGCATTGGCTTGGCTGAGGTCGAACTGGAAGGCCTGGCGCACCACGTCGGCATGAGCCTTGAAGTAACGCTCGTTTTGGTAGAAGCCTTTGTAGTAGACTAGCGGCCAACGCTGCTTGCCAAAGTAAGGCTCGAGCCGTCCGTGCTGCTTGCGCTCGAGGATTGTTTTGAAGAAGAGAAACTCCAAGACCTTCTTCAGGGCTTGGTTCGTACAAAACTCCGTGTGGGGCAGGGCAAACACGCGGTGCATCTCGTAGCCATTATGTACGTGGTAGTGCTGCATGTCGGAGAGGTCGATGCGGGCGTTGAGGCCTTGTTCCTTCATGCTGAGGTAGAGGGCGTAGATGAACATTTGGTTGCCTAGCCCGCCCGTCATTTTGATTAGTCGCATGGGGGGAAAGTGGGGTTAGAAGTTGACGTATTCGTAGGGAGTGTTGTTGATAGCTGCGGCTCGTGGGGCGAAGCCGCTGCGGTACATTTGGCCCGTGCGCAGCAGGTAAATCTTTTCGGCTTCGGCTAGGGTGTACATGTCGACAAACGATTTGAGGTAGACCTCGAACGAAGCGTCGAGCGTGTAGTCCATGTGTACCACCTTGCCGCTGATGATGCGCACGTAGGGCAGCCGCTTTGTGGCCGCTTCGAGGAAGGTGGTGCTGTCGGAGGTGATGAGCACAGGGCGGTCGGCATGGTGCGTGCGGTGTAACTCGTCAATCTTTGCTAGGCACTGCTCAATTAGGGCTTCTCGCTCTTCAGCGGGCAACACGGCATAGTCGCCCTCCTTAAAATCGCCTAGGAGTTGCTGAAAGCGCAACACCATGGCCGTGAAGGGCTTCCCGATGAGCTCCTTTTGCTGCCGAACGGCCGCTTCGAGAGCTGGCACGGGGCGAAATAGCTCGTGGGAGGTTTGGCTATAATGCGAGTCGAACATCACCGTGTTGCTGTACACGTGGAGCTGCTTCTTTCGAGCCTTCTGCTCGATGTGGTTGAGGAACAACTTATGGAGCTTGCTCGGCACGAGGTGGAGCATGAGCATCACGGGTTCGGCCTGCGTGGGGTTGTGGCTCAGCTCGTCGTCGGCAAGGAGCCAGTCCGTTTGGGCGGGTGCTAAGTAGTCCTGCAAGCGGAAGGGGTAGGTGAAGTGGATGTAAAAGGGCACGTGGTGGAGCTTACACCAGTGATACACGGAGCAGATGCCTCGCAGCCGGTCGGAGAGGCCGCCATGCATGGTGCGTCCGTCCACCTTCATCACCACGCCCGTTTTGAGCGGAGTCTTCAGCGGCTCCGAGAGGCTATAATATCGTTGGAGTAAGCGTAGCTCCTCGGCTCGGGCTGCGCCACTGGGCTTAATGTAGATGTGCCGCAAGCCCGCAAGCAGTTGTTTGGCTTTCTTTAGAACTTTCATCGATTACTGAAAAAAAAGCGTGGGGTAAAAATGCCTTGCAAAGTTAAGAAAAAGCCCTCGGTGGAGCGTCCATATCGTGGGGTTTTGTCGGGTTCTGACCTTATAATTAACCCAATGTCAGCCTTCGTGGTGGCCAAAATCGGCGGTTTGTCGTATGGAAAAGGAAAAAACTTTGTATCTTTGTCGCATTAACTAAAGATTATTTAAATAAAACATGGGTCTGATAGAATTTAGCAAACTCCCTATAAACACGCTCGTAGGAGCTGACTGGAAAACATTTAAGGAACTCACCGCTGGCCGCGAGGTAGACGGCCCTTGGAAGGGCAAATTCCGCCTCACCAAGGCCGTGTGTCGCTTGCTATCGGTGCTTGCCCCCTTGCAAAATCGCCGTTACAATAAGCTCTTGGCCAACAAGCCGCTGAAGAACGACCCCGTGTTCATTCTCGGCCATTGGCGTTCGGGCACGACCTTCGTACACAATGTGCTCTCGTGCGACAAGCGTTTCGGCTACTGCACCACCTACCAAACCGTCTTCCCCCACCTCATGATGTTTGGTCAGCCCTTTTTCAAGAAGAACATGTCGTGGCTCATGCCCGATAAGCGACCCACCGACAACATGGAGCTAGCCGTCGACCTGCCTCAGGAGGAAGAGTTCGCCATCTCCAACATGTGCCCCTACACGTTCTACAACTTCTGGTTCTACCCCAAGTATATGCAGGAGTATTGCGACAAGTACCTTATCTTTAAGGACATCACTCCCACCGAACTCACTGCATGGGAGGAAGCCTTCCGCAAGCTCATCAAAATCTCCCTGTGGAACACGGGGGGCGAGCAGTTCCTCTCGAAGAATCCTCCCCACACGGGTCGCGTGAAGGAGTTGGTAAAGATGTTCCCCAACGCCAAGTTTATCTACCTCATGCGCAACCCCTACACCGTGTTTGAGAGCACCCGCTCGTTCTTCACCAACACCATTCAGCCCTTGAAACTCGAAGAGTTTAGCGATGCCGACATCGAGAGCAACATCCTCACCACCTATCGCAAGCTCCACGACCAGTATGAGGCCGACAAGCACCTCATTCCTGAGGGCAACCTCATTGAGGTGAAGTTTGAGGACTTTGAGGCCGATGCCCTAGGCATGACCGAGAAAATCTACCGCACCCTCTCTTTGCCCGGATGGGACGAGGCCAAAACGGCCATTGCCCAATACGTAGGCTCAAAACGCGGCTACAAGAAAAACAAGTACCAGTATGCCGAGCGTACTCGCCAACTAGTGGAGGAAAATTGGGGCTACATCCTCGAGCAATGGGGGTATAAACTTTAAAAGGAAATTCCTTTAGAAATAACTTGTTGCAGCGGCAGGTTTCACAATTTACCACTTTATTTAAGAGGTAAAAAGGTGAAACCTGCCGCTTTTTGCCTTAAATTTGCAGCACACAATGCGATAATACCCATCATTCAACTCTCCCGATTCCTCATTATGTCAGCACGCCTACTCTGGGTGGACGATGAGATAGATATGCTCAAAGCCCACATCCTCTTCCTTAATAAAAAAGGCTATCAAGTGGAAACCGCTAGCAACGGCCCCGATGCCATCGAAATGTGTCGCGAGCAAAGCTTCGACCTCATCTTTCTCGACGAAAATATGCCCGGCCTTACGGGGCTCGAAACGCTCAGCCAGCTGAAGGACATCGTGCCCAACGTGCCCGTGGTGATGGTGACGAAAAACGAGGCCGAAGATCTCATGGATCAAGCCATCGGGTCAAAAATTGCTGACTACCTCATTAAGCCCGTCAACCCGAGCCAAGTGTTGCTCGCCCTGAAGAAGAACATCCATCAGCGCGAAATCGTGCAAGAGGTGACGCAGAGCAACTATCGCCA
The DNA here is from genome assembly GCA_963623895.1 of bacterium. Taxonomy (GTDB): domain Bacteria; phylum Bacteroidota; class Bacteroidia; order Bacteroidales; family Bacteroidaceae; genus Alloprevotella. Next base: position 4,096 of record CAVFOF010000057.1, on the reverse strand, counting down.
AGAGTTTGCCCGCCTTGGCATGCAGATGAGCGACAACCTCGACGCTGAGCAGTGGAAGGAACTCTACAAGCGGCTCGTGCATTGGGAACTCGAACTCAGCGAGGCCGACAGCGCCATGAACGATATGCTCAGCATGCAGAAGGAAGAGGCTAACCAGTGCTTCGCCAAGTTTATTAAGAAAAACTACGAGGAATGGGTCAACAATCCCGACTCGCGCCCCCTGATCAGCCCCGACGTGTTCAAGCGCAGCGTGTTCCCTAGGTTGAACCAAGGGCGCAAAGTGTTTCTCCTCGTGCTCGACAATCTCCGCTTCGACCAGTGGCGCATGCTTTCGCAAGAACTGGCCGACGATTTCGACATCGACGAAGACCTCTACTACGCCATCCTCCCCACGGCTACGCAGTATGCTCGCAACGCTATCTTTGCTGGCTTGATGCCTCTGCAAATTAAGCAACTCTATCCCGACCTTTGGGTCGACGAAGAGGAGGACGAAGGGAAAAATCTCAACGAAGAAGCCCTCATCCGCACCCAAATGGAACGCTTCCGCCGCCGCGAACAGTTTACCTACCACAAAATCAACGACTCCACCGCCGCAGCGCAGCTCTTGGGGCAGATGCAGCAGTTCCTTTCCACTCCACTCAACGTGCTGGTCGTGAATTTCATCGACATTCTCAGCCATGCCCGTACCGAGAGCCGCATGGTGCGCGAGCTAGCCGGCACGGAGGGAGCCTATCGCAGCATCACGTTGTCGTGGTTTCGCCACACGGCCATCCGCGACCTCTTCCATCGCCTAGCCGAACTCGACTACGACATCATCATCACCACCGACCACGGCAGCATTCGCACGCATCAGCCCTCGAAGGTGGTGGGCGACCGCAACGTCAACACCAACCTGCGCTACAAACTCGGTAAAAACCTCAGCTACAACGCCAAGGAAGTCTACGAGGTGCGCAACCCCAAACGCTTGCTCCTGCCGCAACCCAACCTCAGCACGAGCTACATTTTCGCTACAGGCGACCGCTTCTTTGCCTACCCCAACAACTACAACTACTACGTGCAATACTATCGCGACACCTTCCAGCACGGCGGCGTGTCGATGGAGGAGATGCTCGTCCCCCTCGTTGCGCTTAAGCCCAAAAGCAACCGATAAAAACACTTTCACTTTTTAGGGCTGCACCTTCCGCCCCGATGTGAGGCTATGCCTACAAGCAAACTTTCCCCGCTTGCTTGTAGGCATAGCCTTTTTTGTTGATAACTCGAGATTTGAGTTGTAAAAGTGTCCACTAAAAGTAGGCAGAAGAAACGAGAAGTGAAGAAATTCCTGCATATTAACAAAAATTACCCCCCCCGTTTGCGAAATTAACAAAACTAGCCTATATTTGCAGCGAGAATAGTTGTAATACTTTAACGAAAACACGACGGTTGTTACTCCTAGCACCCACCACGGAAGGCCTTTAAGACTCAACACGATAGGATAAAAGAAGAGATAAATTTAACAAAATAACTTTTTAAAAGAATGAAAAAATTAACATCAATTCTTTGCTTGCTCCTCCTGTTTCTAGGGGTAAGTACGGCGTGGGCAGGAAGCCAAACCATTCCAGAGCTCAGCACCGAGGGCAGTTACCACTATTATGCCATCAAGAATGTGCGCAAGAGTAAGTTCATCCTTTGGAATGGTGACACAAACAATCTGAGCGAAAGTTCGACCAACACGATTTGCGGTGTGTTCTACTTTACGGCTGGTTCTGCCACAAGCAGCACCGACGGCGTGACTGTGGCAAAAATTCACAACCTATCGGGTCAGGCGTTGGCTGGATTCTCTAGTTGGAACTCCACGGGTATCGACTGGTATATCAAAGCCAATTCCAGTGGAGGTAATACGGGTATCAGCATTGCGAGCGATGCTAATTTTAGCAACGCTTGGAACGACTATGGTGGTTGGGGCACCTATATCGGCTCCTATACGGCAAACGATGCAGGCTCAATCAGCGAAGTGGTAGAGCTGACTGAGGATGATGTGTTGGCTTTAGACAAAACGCTCCCCTCTTCATTGTCGGATAAATTGGACGTTCCCTTCTCTTCTCATACCCAAGCAGCTTACACAACGATGACCACTGCGATAAGCAGTGCCACCACGGTGGATGGACTCAAGTCGGCCTTAAGCACCTACTATGCTAGTCCAATGGCTGAATTAGGTGAAGGAAGTTTCCTATTGCTCAACAAACTGCACAATCGCTATGTTTGCGCCACTACAAAAAATGGCAATTCGTATCTAGGTTGCTCCACATCGGCCACTAGCTTTGCCAATGTTTTCACTTTTAAGAAGCAATCCGATGGCAAGTATAAGATTTACAACGAATACTTCGATAAGTATGTAGGTTACGTTTTAGCAAGCGGCAATCGCAACAGTGAGTTCTCGCTGACTGATGAGGCCAATGCGCGCACCTTCACTATCGCTGAGGCATCTACTAGCGGCTACGCCACCTTCCTCGACGAAACGATTACTGATAAAATTGACGGCATAACGTGTGGTGCTTGGCACGTAAGTGCTAACAATGCGAATGGCGGTTACGGCGTTATCCGTTGGACAACTACTGCTGACGCTTCCATGTTTAAGTTCGTATCCTGCGAATCGCTGAAGAATTCGCTCTTCACGGCTCTGACTACTAAAGTAAATGGTATGGCATTGGGCACAACTATTGGTACTTACAACACTACCGACAACACTTTCTCTACGATCAAGACAAATTTTGCCTCTAGTCAGACTATCACCAACTACCGACTACTCGAAGAGGCTATCCCAACCGTTGCCAACACTCCCGATGCTAGCAAATACTACACTTTCAAGAACGTTAAGACCAACACCTACTACCTCACCGAGGACTATGCTAATAGCAATCAGTTGGGCTTGACCAAGGGCACCAACATCGTTCCCTCGCTCTGGAAGTTTGAGCCTTGCACCACTTCGGGCAAGACAGACCTCTACTACATTCAAGCAGCCAACTCGAAGAATTATATGAGTAAAACTGGTTACTTCTCTACTGCTTTCTACACCATGAACGTAGTGGAAAAGACCAATGCCAACGTGGGCTTGTACGACCTCTTTAATAGAGATTACATCGTTGACGATGCAGCCACCACGCTCACCTTCTGGAAAGATGATGCTCGCAGCGACAGAGGCACAGCTACTGTTGTAGATGGTGCTACCACCTTGTCAAGTTGGAATGGCGCCAATGAGGGCCGCAACAACTGGATTATTGAGGAAGTAGATGAAATCCCCGTCCGCATCGGCCAGACGGGCTATGCTACGCTCCACTTGCCCATGGCCGTTACTATCCCCACGGGCGTTGAGGCTTACTATGGTGCAAGCGAAGGCACGAACACAATTAAGCTCACCGCCCTCAGCGGTGTTATCCCCGCCGAAACTCCCGTCATCCTAGTGGCTAGCCAAGGCGATTACACCTTCCCCATTGCCTACGACGACGCAACGGCTAAGCCCGAAACGAACGTTTTGAGCGGTACGCTCGTGCCCTCAACCATTGCCGACAATGCCACCGCTTATGTGCTCGCTAATGGCAGCCAGGGCATAGGCATGTACAAGGTGACAAGCACCACTAGCCGCACCATCGCCGCCAACAAGACCTATGCTGGCTCGCTCACCGCAGAGACCTCAGGGGCTGCTCAGTTCGTATTCAACTTCGACAACGTTACGGGCATCAACGCTGCCACTACTAGCGCAGCTCAGAGCAACGAACTTTACGACCTCAACGGTCGCCGCGTGCTCTACCCCGCCCACGGCGTATTCGTAAAGGCTAACGGCCAAAAGGTATTCATTAAGTAATCAATTACATTAACGTCACAAACACAACGAATAAAAATGAAAAAGACCTATATTCGTCCCCAAGCTCTCAGTCTGACTTTCACCGCTGAAGGAATGTTTGCCGTGAGTATTAATACGTACAACGATGACGACAACTTAGGCGCAGACGCAGCCCTTTCTAGTGGTAAGGAGTGGAACAATGGTGGCAATGCCATTTGGGGAAATTCCTCAGACGAGTAAATCCCATCGTAACTCTATTTGATTAATATATAAGAG
>CAVFOF010000056.1:3877-12535 GCA_963623895.1 bacterium | reverse complement strand
AACAACAAGATGTCGTGTGCCGAACACTAAAAACAACCTGTGCATGCTTCATTCCTAAAAAACTTAAAAGCTATGACGTTTAACGAATCCATAAGAAACGCATTTAGCAACTATGCTAACTTTAAGGGACGTGCCACCCGCTCCGAATTTTGGTGGTTCTATTTGTTCTACCTCCTCATCAGCTGGGCACTCTACATCATAGGATTCGCCGTGTGTACAGTGGCAGAAGTGGGCACGAGCGAAGGAGGAAGCCTCATGAACGGATTGACCAACGGCCTCATCGTGAGCGAAATCCTTTATGGCGTGTTCGCACTCATTGTGGTTTGCCCCTGGCTAGCAGTCAGCGTGCGTCGCCTGCACGATGTGGGCACCTCGGGATGGTACTTGCTCGTGGGGCTCATCCCCATCGTGGGAACGATACTAATTCTCATCAAGACCCTATCCCCCACTCACCCCGTTAGCAACGACTACGGGCCAGTTCCCCAAGATTTTATCGCCTAAGCACACACCGAAATTGGCAATATCCAAGAAAGCAGTCAGCCGAAGAGTTCATGCTCTCCGGCCAACTGCTTATTTTCGTTTATCTAGCCCCTGAAGAAAATCAGCCAAAAGTAGGAGTTAGGAGGATAAAATCCACTTGTCTAGATTGGTCAAAAACACGGATTGAGTACGTTGGCAGCACCCTTATTTTGAAAAAGCCCAATTTTTGCACAAAAAAGCAGAATTTTATAGAAAGGACACAGTATATATCCCCCCCTATAAGTTTACCTGCACTATTTGCTGTTGCTTGCACTAACTGCTTACACTCCAACTGATTATCAAAGGTTTCAGGAGTGCAAGCAACGCTTACACTTGCTTACACTTTGCTTGCACTTGCTTACACGCACGGAGCGAATGAACACACTGCCTGATCAAACAGCGTTTATTCAATAAAACACCCGAAAAAGTTTATATTTTTTTTCTAACATCCTGCTTGCATTGTGTAAGCAAAATGACAGAAGTGTAAGGTAAATAGCAGTGCTGCTTACACAGCATAAACCATTGATTTTCAGTGCGAGTGCAAGCAATTAGTGCAAGTAACAGAAAAAACGATTGCAAAGTTTATGGGAGAGGAGAAATACCCCAAAAAGTTTATACGACTATTTATATTTTTCTTCTAATTCTACACTTACGCAAGTGTACCACTTTTACATCGTTGAAAATGCCGTTTTCAATTGGTCAATTTTTCCTTTTTCCTAAAATTCAAACTCAGCAAAAAAAAGCATAAAATGGAGCAATAAAATGGGGGACAACATCGCTCCCTTTATCGAAAAATCAAAGCACTCGTGCAGAAGCTTACACCTAGCCGCCTATTAGCAAAAACTAGCCCCCTAATAGTTTTAACTACCCGCCGATTAGTAATTAACTACCAGCCGATTAGTAATTAACTACCCGCCTAATAATTAACACTCAGTCCGAGCAAAGGAGAATTTATTACAGAAAGTGACCACTCAGATAGGTGTAAGTTTTGAAATTAGGCGGGGACGAGCTGAATTCAATACTTGAGTTACGCTTACACCCACCTAAGTAGTTACCCTTTTGCAGAATGGTTATCGCACAAAGCATGGAGTTAAGAAGTAGCAAAAGAGAAAAAAAGCAGTAGGCTAGTAGAAATCAAGCGCAAAAGTCGTATCTTTGCAAGCACATAACATTTTCACAACAAATATCATTCGATGAATTTTGTAGAAGAACTCAAATGGCGCGGCATGCTCCACCAAATGATGCCGGGCACTGACGAACTACTCGAAAAAGGCATGGTCACCGCCTACGTAGGCATCGACCCCACTGCCGACTCCCTACACATTGGTCACCTCTGCTCAGTAATGATGCTCCGCCACTTCCAGCGTGCGGGCCACAAGCCACTGGCACTCGTGGGCGGAGCCACAGGCATGATTGGTGACCCTTCGGGCAAGAGTGCCGAGCGCAACCTGCTCACCGAGGAAACACTGCGTCACAACGTAGCTTGCATCAAAAAGCAACTCTCCCACTTCCTCGACTTCGACTCTGATGCTCCCAATGCAGCCGAACTCGTGAACAACTACGACTGGATGAAGGACTTCACCTTCCTCGACTTTGCTCGCGAAATTGGTAAGCACATCACCGTGAACTACATGATGGCGAAAGACAGCGTGAAGAAACGCCTCAACGGCGAAGCTCGCGACGGCCTCTCGTTCACCGAGTTCACCTACCAGCTCTTGCAGGGCTACGACTTCCTCCACCTCTACGAAGCCAAGAACTGCAAGCTGCAAATGGGCGGTTCCGACCAGTGGGGCAACATCACCACGGGTACCGAGCTTATTCGCCGCACCTTGGGCAATGAAGCCGATGCCTACGCCCTAACCTGCCCCCTCATCACCAAAGCCGATGGCAAGAAGTTTGGTAAGACGGAGCAAGGCAACGTGTGGCTCGACCGCCGCTACACCACCCCCTACAAGTTCTATCAATTCTGGCTCAACGTAGGCGACGAAGAGGCCGAACGCTACATCAAGATATTCACTTCGCTCGAGCACGAAGAAATTGACGCTCTCATTGCCGAGCACCGTGCCGACCCCGGACGCCGCTTGCTGCAAAAGCGCCTTGGCGAGGAGGTCACTTGCATGGTACATAGCCGCGAGGACTACGAGATGGCACTCGAAGCCTCAAACATCCTCTTCGGCAAAGCCACCAAGGAGAGTTTGCTCAAGCTCGACGAAGCCACGCTACTCAGCGTGTTCGACGGTGTGCCCCAGTTTGAAGTGAGCAAAGACCAAGCCCTTGGCGTCAAAGCCGTCGACCTTTTTGCCGAAACCACGCAGTGCTTCGCCTCAAAAGGCGAGATGCGCAAACTCGCACAAGGCGGTGGCGTAAGCCTCAACAAGGAAAAACTAGCCGCTTTCGACCAAGAAATCACGGCCGACGACCTCATCGACGGCAAGTACCTCCTTGTGCAACGTGGCAAGAAGAACTACTTCCTCATCACGGTGAAGTAACTTCTCGTTTAACTAAAGTTTCTTAATCAGAAACTTGATACAATATTATAGTAAGAAGCATTGAATGGCGGAACATTCAATGCTTCTTACTATTTTTAAGTTAAGGTTTGCTCTAGCACAATACGTGCAGCGAGACAAACTGTTTGTCAACAATTTGAGGTTCAAAATTGCGCTGAGTTCTTGATTATTTCCACTAATTTTGAGGGGAACTGTCCATAAAAATAGAAGTTGCACACAGATTATTAATAGAACGTGCAATTCTTCATAGATTTGTAACACATTCTAGTTGCGAACACCACAGAATATCAATACCTTTGCATCTACCAGTCTAATACCATTTAATTCTCTCATTATGAGATACATTCTCTTATTTCTCTCGATAATATGCTTTCAGCTTTCCTATAGTCAGTCATTCTTCATCACCGTAAAGGATGCAACTAGCAAGCAAACAATTAAGGGAGTACACATTGAAATTCTGGATAAGGACTCCGCCTTCGTTGATACATGCGAAATGATTACCATTGACATGGGAACCAAAAAGAACTATGTTTATGCCTCTAGCATCGAAAGCAACAGCCCATTCTTCTACATTAGTTGCCAGAAGAAAGGCTATCTACCTCAGACCATCAAGGTAGATTCTGCAAAGAACATCGGGCCTGACGACATCATGCTAAAGCGTGCTCCTCGCACACTAAGCGAAGTGACCGTTACGGCCACAAAGGTGATGATGGTAATGAAAGGCGACACTATAGTCTACAATGCCGATGCCTTCGAATTAGCAGAAGGTTCCATGCTCGACCAACTGATAGAACGATTGCCTGGTGTGAAACTCAGCCGCGGCGGAGCCATCACAATTAACGGAAATCCTGTGAGCAGTCTGCTGATTGATGGCAAGGATTTCTTTAAAGGAGATGCCAATGTGGCTTTAGAAAATCTGCCCGCTTTTATGGTGAGCAAAATAAAGTCTTATCAGAAAATCCCCGATAATGCCTATCTCACACGTAAAGACAAAACGCCTCGCACCGACGACCCATGGGTAATCGATGTGAACCTAAAAAAAGAGTACCACAAAGGTTGGATTGCCAGTGCTGAAACTGGAGGAGGCACGAACGACACCTACCTTGGCCGCTTCTTCGGTGTGCGCTTCTCCGACCGCTCACGCATCAGCCTCTATGGGGGCACTAATAATGTCAACAACAATCAGCGACCAGGCAGAGAGGGCAATTGGGAAAACGAAGAGGCCATGTCGGGTGAGAACAAACTCATCAAAGGAGGACTGTTCGCCTCCTTATACGGCAACGACAATATTTACGAACTCTACACCACACTAGAGGCTTCCCACACCAAGCAATTCTCCGATGCGAGAAGCTCCGCTACCAACTTCTATAATTCGGGCAACAACTACACCAAAGCCTATGCTCACGATGATGACAAGAATTTTAACCTAAACTGGAATAGCCAGCTAGCCTACCGAGCCAAGTTTGCATATATCATTTTTGAGCAGAGCCTGACTTATAATTCGAACAAAATTAATGGTTACAACAAGAGCCAGACTTCTAGCTCGCCCCTCACTGAATTTGCTGACGAAGAAACGAGCAATTATTTGAGCCTCATCGACAGCTACACCGACCTATACCGAAACCGCACTAAGCAATGGAACTATAACGCCCTGCTCAACCTGAGCATCAAAATGCCTCATGAGAAAGCACTCGAGACATACGTGGGAGGAGACTATACGAATCAAAGCCAACACAATCAGTCGCTCTACAACCTTTGCTTCCCTCAACTGAGCACCACCGCCGACTATCGCAACCGCTATGCGGAGCTATGTCAAAAGATCTACCACGTATTTGCTACTGCTGAATACGCCCTCATCGAGAAAGAGCATAAAGGACTATTCCATCGGTTTTCGGTGGATTACAAAATCAAGTATGATAAAGAACGAGGCGGACGCGATTTCTTCCGACTCGACTACCTAGGCGGAGAATGGGCTATTCCTCAAAATCGCACATTGGGTTGGCTGCCCTCAACGCACGACTCGCTCACTCTATGCACCGATTGGCAGAATACTTACTACACAATAAACAAGCAAACCACACACACCGCCCGCATAAAGTATTTCTTGATGGGGAAGAACAACCTCCAGCTGAATGTGGTATTACCCGTAGATTTTGAGCGTAAAAACATCGACGACCTCCGCTCACAAACCCTACGTAACCAGTTCACCAAACATTACGCCTTGTTCTACCCCTCGTTTGAACTTTCCTATAAGGGCATCAGGCTGCAAGGGGCTATCAAACGCACTTCTCCTCTTATGACCAATCTGCTAGAGATGAGCGACAACAGCAACCCTTTGTTTGTGATAAAAGGAAATGACAAACTCAAATCTGAAGACAAATACACAGCCAACATAAGCTATTCATTGAGTCAAACCAAACATGCTCAAACCTTGCAATTACAAATGGGCTACGAAGCATTAAATCATGCCATCGGCCAACAACGATTCTATGATGTACAAACGGGTGTCACCACCTCTACGCCACAAAATATCAATGGCAACTGGCAGATGAACGCCTCAGCAAACTATGCTCGCAGTTTAGATAAAAAACAACAATGGACGCTCGACGTAGATTGCAGTGCGAACTACCTCAATAGTGTAGACTTTCAGCAAACCACCCTTATGCAGCAAAGCGCAAATAGCATTGTGAAGAACCTCTTCACTCAGGGCGCACTGAAAATCGGCTACCATTGCAAACTCTTCAACGCCAGCCTCAAAACCTTGCTCGACTGGCAACATGCCACAAGTCAACGCCAGGATTTTGTCACCATTAATAGCTTAAATCATCTCTACACGCTGACCAACCAATGGACGCTCCCTTGGGATATGTTGATTGACACTGACCTTACCTACTTCGTGCGCTCGGGCTATGCCGACCACTCAATGAACAGCGACGAATGGATATGGAACATGGCTCTGAGCAAACGTATGCTTAAGAACAAGAGCCTTGGCGTAAAGATTTCAGCACACGACATTCTAGCTCAACGCAGCAGCACGCAACGAGTGCTCAACGCACAAGGACGTACAGAGTCATGGCACAACATCGTTCCACGCTATTTCATGCTAAGCCTGAGCTACAATTTCCATAAATCTCCCAAGAAGCAACAATAACTATGGGCAGAAAGTTCCCTTTCTATAGCCAAAACGAGGTAATGGATTGCGGCCCAGCTTGCCTACGCATTTCTGCGTTGGGGCATCACAATTATAGCGATAATCTTCCTAACCCTATTAATTGGCAGCTACTTTTTTCAACCTACCCAAATACTGCTCTTAACGCTTTTAGAGCAATTTCGCATTACATAGGCAATCATGAAGAGGGGGATGTTCAGAATAATCTGTCCACATCCCCCTCAACGTTTGTTACGTTAAGACTTATTCATATGAAACCGAGTCATCCTTCTTTGTGTCGTCCTCCTCTGTGTTCTGCGATTGTTACCACTCACCACACTTGCTCGTGAGGAATTCGCCCCAGGCTTTTTTAAGGTGAATGCGAGCCTTTACGCCACGTAGGTTGAAGGTGACACTGCCTTTCGTTGCGTCGGAAAAGTTCTCCTGACCCGATGAGTTGTCTTGATAGCGTACGATTCGGAGAGGCTTAAGACTTGAGGGCTTATCCACCCGCCCAACGCTAAACGATTCATTTGTTTGGGTATATGCCCAGTACTCACCACCGAGGTTGGCAATAAGACGAATACCATCCAATCTTTGCTCCTCCTTAATTTTCCCCTTGAGATACTTGCTATAGAGTTCGGTCAGCATATTGTAGTAAGCCTTCTGCTCAGCATCGGTAAGAGGTATTTCTCTACTACCCATCGTGTAGGATAGAGGAAACGTTTGGTTGTAGTTTGCATAGCAATGAGCTATATAAAACTGGCAAAGAATGCGTTTAGCTAGGTTTATATCGGTGACTGGGTTTAAAGCCACGTCTCCTTGGTCATTACAGATAAAGTAGTTCACAACATCAGCACCATAGTCACCCGTAGTGTAACTGCTAAGGAAGCACATTTGCTCTCCGCTAAATTCAGTAGAATTAGTTACCTTATCGCCCAACGTGTAGAAAGGGTAGGCCACGTCGTCGTGCTGAGTAATGATGTCTTCAATCGTGATGTTTCCCTTTGGCTTTTGTCCAACAAAGCTCTTCTCGGGAGCGGGGTCAACACCCGACTGGCCTAACAGTTCAGCTCCAGTTTGCGTTTTCACTACAAAGTGGTTCTTGTAATTGTTTTCATCATAGAAGTCAATATAGACATTGTTCGCGTTAGGAATGTCTCTGAATGCTTTAAAGTCTGTACTGAAATTATCCGATGTTCTCTTCTTCAGCCAAGGAGTGGAAGCTTCTGCTTTGTCATAAAGATTGCTTCCAACTGAACTAGTGAGCCTGAGCTGATAAACGCGATAGTCGCCCTTTCCTGGCCACCACACGCTACTGTAACCATGATAGAAAGCATTCAACGGCTGTGCTTCTTTAATCAGATTGCGTAGAATTGTCCCTCGATTATTATCCTCAATTTCGAAACCATACGGGAGTTCATCCCAAGTATTCTCCATTTCCCATAAGTTGTGCATGGCTATAGCCTCCTTTTCAGGAAACTCATTTTTAGTAATTTTGTCGAGGCCCTTATCTAGGTTGTAATTGCTGGCTTCATGAGCTATACGCAACACGTTGAAATAGTTTTGCACCATGCGTGCGCCCTCATCTTGCTTTGCGCAGAGCTTAGTAGGCAAAGTGAGTCGGTCGCCAAGTTCCTTAAAGTTATCGTCGTACACTTGTAGCGTGGCCCAGTGCGTCTTGCGCAAATCTTGCTCCCTGCTGCAAGGGCGCACACACACGTAATAGCTAATTTTGTCGTCCTTCGTCTGCTTTATCACGTCGCCAAAGCGGTAGTACATACCAGCGGGCTTGATGCCGTTGTCGCCAATGGCGGTGGAGGGAACGAAGCGCAGCTCTTCGAGCGTGGGCAGTTGCTGCACGTTGACCTTGAGCGTGGCATAGAGGTTGGCCTGATTGTTCACCTCAAATCGAAGCGAACCGATGCTGTCTACCTTCCACTCATCGTTCCTGGCCTCGTCCGAGAAACCAGCTCCAACGTAACTGCAATAGGTGCGGTAGGCTTCAGCGGCATTAGGCACAACGAGGTAGCGCACATGCGGCTCAGCGGCATCTTTCACAACGCCAACAGTGGGTTCAACGGTGTACGTGCTCCAAGCATCGGGCAGCGAGTCCACGTCGGCCAAGGCACCGAGCAGTCGGGTTAAAGCATCACGCTTATCTATTTGATTTACAAGCGTGCTGTCACTGTCGTTATTTCCATTATTTCCCCCGCCACCAGCAATTTCGTTATCGCTGCAAGAGCCAAGGCTTAGGCTAGCTCCAAGGCCGAGGGTAAGAAGTAGTTGCGGAATAAGTCGTGTTTTTCTAATCATCATAACAATTGTGCTTTTAAAGTTGTTCATAATTAATATTTTCGCAAATGTACAACATTATTTTAGAAGCGGGAACTTTACGAACTAAAAATTGCAGATTTTCAGCACACAACGAGAAATTAGAGAGAAGAAATCCATAAAAAGCAGGGAGCACACGAATCATTTTCC
>CAVFOF010000056.1:0-3867 GCA_963623895.1 bacterium | reverse complement strand
ATTTTCCTCCACCCGTTGAAGTTTCCTCCTCACATTCTGCGCCTTAATTAAAATAATGTTGTACTTTTGCCGCTAACAACATAGATTTTAACAAGCCCTCTAAAAACACCTAGTTATGAAGAAAGGAAAAACACACCTCATTCCGCAACTATTTCTTACCCTCGGCCTCGGAGCATGCCTCAGTTTCGGCTCTTGCAGCGACAACGACATCGCTGGTGGTGGAAACAATAATAATAACGGCAACGACACGACGCTAGTCGATCAAATCGACAAGCACGATGCCTTGACGCGCCTGCTCGGAGCCTTAGCCGACGTAGACTCACTACCCGAAGTCTGGAGCACATACACCGTCGAACCCACCGTGGGCATAGTGAAGGATGCCGCTGAGCCGCATGTGCGCTACCTCATTGTGCCTAATGCCGCCGAGGCTTATCGCACCTACTGCAGCTACATCGGGGCTAGCACAACTGGGGAGGCCAAAAACGATGAATGGAAGGTAGACAGCATCGGTTCGCTTCGATTTGAGGTGAACAATCAGGCTGACCTCTACGCCACACTCAAAGTCAACGTGCAGCAGCTGCCCACGCTCGAAGAACTGCGCTTCGTTCCCTCCTCTGCCATTGGCGACAACGGCATCAAGCCCGCTGGTGTCTACTACCGCTTTGGCGACGTGATAAAACAAACGAAAGAAGGGATCGAAACCTACTACGTATGTGTGCGCCCTTGCAGCATGGCCTCCGAGCTACGCAAGACACACTGGGCCACGCTACAAACTTGCGGTAAAAATTTCAAAGAGCTCAGTGATAACCTCAAATTGCCCACCAAGCTCTGCTCGAAGCAGGATGAGGGCGTGCGCATGGCGCAAAATTTCTTCAACGTGCTACGCATAGCCGAAGATCCAAGCATCTACAATCCTCAAGCGGGAACTGGAATACTAATTGATAAAATCCCACAAACAGAGTTTAACATCTACCAAGCCCAAGCTCTCCACAACCTTTGGGAACTAGACGATACGTGGGGGAAGGTGCAATACACTCCTGGTTTCGAGTCGGAGCTTCGCCCCATGCTTAAAGACTTGAACACCCTTACTGCCTTCTACTACGGCTATAGCAGCGTGTGGTGGCCAGGCAAGGGCGACTACCGTGTCTACCAACTCGACCTCAGTTCTAGCAAGGACGGCTTCAACATGTTCGACGTAGCCACCGCCTCAACCCCTTGGGTAAATAAGCGCACCAACTCTGACGACCATAAGACCCTCTTCTCATCATTACAGACCCAGCCTTCAAACAAGGACGTTTACATCGACTCCTACGGGAAATGCCTTTCTGGAAAGAACTTCGTTGTAAAAACGCAGACGGGAGCCGAACTTTTGGGCAAGTCGGGGGTTGACCCCAATCCCGATAAAAGTTTCGTAGGGCAAAAGGTAAGTGGCGATATCCAGATAGAAGAGATCTTCACCCAGAACAAAGCTCGCACCACTCCTCTCTTCACCATTGGCGACGTGGTAAACGGATCGAAATACTACAACAAAGAACAAATCTGCATTCTCAACAACTATAACTGGCCAAGCACTAAATCCAGCTATTTCCTTTGCAAGGATAACAGTGAGGACGCATTCACGAGCGGAATACCCTCTGAAATTGAATATAAAAGCCTAGTAGAGCAGATACTCTACCCCCTCTACCTCGCCTATCGTTACGCTGTGAAAAAAGAGGAATATGTACCAACTATGTATTCGGGTGCCTGGGATAAAGAGTCCCAAGATAACCTTAACAAGGTATTTAGACTTTTGTACAACGACTACCTCGAGGGCAAAATTGCCGTAAGTGATGATGGCTATTCACTCACGGCTAACCTCAACGGCCAATGTTGGAAGCTAACGATATACAAGAACGCAAACGAATACGACGCCAAATCCAAAAAATTCGAAATTGAAAAAGTAGAAAACTCTGGCAATCTCCCAGTACTCCGAATCGTGTACTACAATGAAGGGGAAAAACCACCTTACGAAGACTTTAGCACAAACAACAAGAACATCACGTACAACCTTAAAGGCTTCAGACGACGTTTGTTCTACAACCTAGCGACGAACTTTGAAACATTCGATTTATTTGATTATTGGTATGATAATGAAATAGAAATAAAGTACAAGAAATAATCTGATTGGGGACACAAAATTCAGCCTATGTCCCGAAATTACCACAAAATTGGGGACGCGTCGCCCCCAATTTTGTGATAATTTCTTCTAGTTCCCCCTAAATCATAAATATATAGCCCATTCAGCGCAGCACTTAAAACTCGTTGATTTGCAGCAAAAATACGCAAGAGTGGCACACTTTTGCAAAAAACGTGCATTAAAACATATCTTTTTAGGGCAAAAGTTTGTTCGTATTAGGAATAAGCATTACTTTTGCACGCAGATTTAAAAATCGACACACTTAGAAACTATTTAAAATAAGAAATTATGTCTGATATTGAAGCAAAAGTAAAAGCTATCATCGTTGACAAGCTCAGCGTTGACGAATCTGAAGTAAAGAACGAAGCAAGCTTCGCTAACGACCTCGGTGCTGACTCTCTCGACACTGTAGAACTCATCATGGAGTTTGAGAAGCAGTTCAACGTAACTATCCCCGATGACAAGTCGGAGAAGATTTCTACCGTTGGTGACGCTATCGCTTACATCGAAGAAAACGTCAAGTAAGAAATTGTCACGACGACAACTCACTTTTAGCATTAACGTTTAACGTCCTGCGTCAGCGTCACAATTCCTCCTCTCGGGGATTTGCGACACGGACACTGCACGTTAAACGTTAATTGCGTTATCCTATCTTCAAGCCCCGCCCTTTCCCCAAAGAAAAAAGTAATCCACTTTGCGAAAAGTGACCCTCCCGTTGCGTGCTCGTATTGGTTAACAGCGCAAAAAGCCTAGCGTGCCCCTAAGAAAAGAGCAAGCACATAGATAAAAATTCATCAAAGATTTAGCAGATTAGTAAGTGTTGGCCAACACTTATCCTCTCGCCAAGCGTACTAATCTGCTAAAAAGCTTGCTAGAAACGACTACAAGCCTTTGCGCCATTAAGCTAAGCCACACCAAAGCACTACGGTGGCAACCCATAAGGAAAGGGCAACCCCACAACATCCTTTTTTTTCGTAAAACAAACTTTATTTTAAAAAGCAACAATCCCTATGGAACTCAAAAGAGTAGTAGTTACTGGCCTTGGTGCCCTCACTCCCGTTGGAAACACAATGCCCGAAACCTGGGAAAACATAAAGAATGGCGTTAGCGGTGCTGCCCCCATCACCCACTTCGATGCCTCCAAGTTTAAGACGCAGTTCGCCTGCGAGGTGAAAGGCTTTAAGGCCACCGACTTCATCGACCGCAAGGAAGCTCGCAAGATGGATCTCTACGAGCAGTATGCCCTCGTAGCTGCTATGGAAGCTATCAAGGACTGCGGTTGGGATCTCGACACCATCAACAAAGACCGCGTGGGCGTAGTGCTCGGTGTGGGCATCGGCGGTATCCACACCTTCGAAGAAGAAGCTGGCTACTACGCTAAGAACGAAGAGAACGGACCTAAGTTCAATCCCTTCTTCATCCCCAAGATGATTGCCGACATCGCTGCTGGCCAGATTTCTATCCAATACGGCTTCCACGGCCCCAACTACACCACTACCTCGGCTTGCGCCTCCTCGACCAACGCCTTGGCCGATGCCTTCAACCTCATCCGTTTGGGCAAGGCTGACGCTATCGTCACTGGTGGTGCCGAAGCTGCCATCTGGCCTTGCGGTGTAGGTGGTTTCAACGCCATGCATGCCCTCTCCACCCGCAACGACGACCCCACCCACGCTTCACGTCCCTTCAGCGCA
>CAVFOF010000055.1:0-12631 GCA_963623895.1 bacterium | reverse complement strand
AACCAAGGCAATCAAGGAACTATCGACGGTACTATCTCGTATGTGTCGCTTGCCGATGACGCAGTCAACACTACGGCCGATGCCTTCTTTGCAGCCAACAATCAGAGCCTAGGCGACTCGCCTCAGAAGGCCATTATCTATGGTTCGAAGATGTACGTGCCCGTTTATGGTGCTAACACCCTTTGGGTGCTCGATGCTGCTACACTAAAGATTATTAAGAAAGTCACGACCAACGAGCCTGAGGCCGTGTGTGGCGCCAATGGCTACGTATTCGTTTCGAACAACGATGGCTACGTCACTCGCATCGACACCACCGCCTATGCCGCCTCCACTCCCCTTGCCGTAGGGCCTAATCCCGCTGGCCTTACCGCCGTCGACGGCCAAGTGTATGTGAGCATTAGCGATGGCTACAACTATGCCAACGGCTACGTCAACGGTTTCAAGGTGGTGAAGATTGATGCCACCTCATTCACCAAGGTCGATGAATACAAGGTGGGCATGAACCCTGGGGCTATCACCTCCGATGCTCAAGGCAATCTCTTCGTGGTGTGCATGGGCAACTATGCCGACGTGGCCGCCGCCGTGTGGAAAATTGATTTAAGTTCGGGCGTAGTGAGCGAGTTCGCTCCTGGTTCGCTCATTGCCACTGCCAGCCAAGAGCGCACCTCGCGTGTTACTCAAGCAGGCGCAGACCGCCTCTTCGTGCTCAATTCACAGAGCGACTACTCCAACTGGCCCGAGGTGACCACCGTTGTCACCAGTGCCATCTACAACACCCTCACGGGCGAGAAAGTGAGCGAGAGCTTCATCCCCGCCGACCACACCCCAGCCTCGCCCACAGCCATCGACATCAACCCTAGCAACGGCCTTATCTACGTGAGCACGCAAGCCTCGGCTTCAAGCTACACCGACCCTGGCTACGTAATGGTTTACAATGCCGATGGTGCGTTTGTGAAGCAATACAACACGGGCGTGCAGCCCTTCGGCGTAGTGTTTAAATAAACAGTACAAAACGGCCCCAAAATTGGGGGCGACCTAGCATAAAGTTGGGGGCGACGCGTCCCTGCGTCGGTGCAAGAAGAAACGCTAGAAGCTATAGTATTTACTATTGCTTCTAGCGTTTCTTTAATTTGTGCTTACTCTTAATTTCTACTTGCTTTTCTACTTGTGCCGACGCGGGGACACGTCGCCCCCCAATCTGTTGCTGAGTTGCTTCCCAAATTTGTCCCAATTTTAGACATAAACTTTGGCCTGCATCTCGCCACGCAACACGCCGAGGGCATTGAGGGCAAGAGCCTCCATCTCGTCCTCGCCAGGGAAGGTGTGGACGGGAGCTAAGTGCTTCACACGGCGAGCAATGCGCTCGGTGATGTAGTCGCTGTGAGCAATGCCGCCTGTGAGCAAAATGGCATCAATGTGGCCGCAAAGCACGGCGCTCTCGGCAGCAATTTGCTTGGCCGTGTGGTAGGTCATGGCCTCAATTAGGAGGCGGGCATGCTCGTCGCCCTGCTCAATGAGTTGCAGGATATGGGGAATGTCGGTAGTGCCGAGATGCGCCATCAAGCCCGAACGCCCCGTGATGCGGGCTATGAGTTCGGCCTCGGTGTGTTGGCCAGAAAAGCAGAGCCTTATCAAGTCGGTAGCGGGCAGCGAGCCCGAACGCTCGGGAGTGAATGGGCCGTCGCCGTCGAGCGCATTGTTCACGTCAATAGCTCGGCCGCCTTGGTGAGCCGCCACGGAGATGCCGCCCCCTAGGTGGCAAATGATGAGGTTGAGATCCTCATAGCGTTTCCCCACGCTCTTGGCGTAGCGGCGGGCAATGGCTCGCTGGTTGAGTGCGTGCCAAATGGCGTGGCGCGGCATGAGAGGCGAACCGCTCACGTGGGCTTCGGGCAGCATCTCGTCGACCATTACGGGGTCGGCGATGAAGGCGAGGCAAACTTGCTCCTGCTCTTGTGCCAGTTCGTAGGCCAACAAGCAGCCCAGGTTGCAAGCGTGCTTGCGGTGGGCGTTGCGTGTGTCGGATAATAAGGCCTCGTTCACCCCATACACGCCACCAGCAATCGGCTTAATCAGTCCGCCGCGCCCAATGATGGCATCAAAGCTGAGGGGCAAGCCGTTGGTGTGCAGCCACTGCTCAATGAGCTGCTTGCGAAAGCTATGTTGGTCGTTGACATCGGCAAACTGTGACAGTTCCTCCACGCTGTGGCGAATGTTGCTCACGCAGAGGGGCGTTTCGTCGTCGTAGACGGCCACTTTGGTGGAGGTAGAACCAGGGTTGATGGCAAGTATGCGGTAGTGAGGCGTGTTCATGACGTAAGTGCTTTGAGCGAAAGCGGCTTTATGTGTTTAGTTCTTTCTATTTTATTGTTTAGATGAAGGATGGTCTCTCTCAGATAATCAACTTATGCCTTTCCGCAGCTAATGAGAGCGAGCGTCAGGCTATTATATTTTGCCTCGGCATCGTCGCCTCTAGAGGGAAGCACTACGGGGGCGGTGGTGCCTAGCAGCGTGCCGGCCACTCGGGCTGAGGCAAATAGAGGGAGCACCTTGTAGAGCACGTTGCCCGCCTCGATGTCGGGCAAGACGAGTGCGTCGGCTCGTCCTTCTAGGCAAGAGCTGATGCCCTTGGTGCGCAGGGTGGCTATATCGAGCGCAGTGCGTAGGTCGAGCGGGCCATCCACTAAAAGTTTACCCCACTCTCCAGCTGCGGCTCGGTTCTTAATGTCGGCATAGCCAAGGGTGTGTTCAAATTTCTCGCTCACCGTTTCGGCACAATGCAGCAGGGCGATGCGTGGTTCCTCAATGCTCATGCGGTGGAGCAACTGCGCCAAGTAGCCCACCTGGCAGAGTCGCTGCTCGTGGGTGGGGTAGGGGATGACGGCGGCATCGGTGAAGAAGAGCAAACGATCCATCTCGGGCAATTGCGCTGCAGCAATGTGGGTGAGCACGTGGCCAGCAGGAAGCAAGCCCCACTCCTTATTAAGCACGGCACGCAGCAAGGTGCTCGTGTGGAGCAAGCCTTTTATCAGCACATCGGCCTCGCCCTTGCACACAAGTTGCACGGCCTTCTTCGCCGCTTCCTCGTGGGTGGAAGCCTCAACGAAAGTGAGTGCCTTACCCACATATTGGCTCACGCAGGGCTGCGACTGCACGGCCGCCACATCGCCCACAAAAGTGGCCAGAGCAAAGCCCTCAGCCACGGCTCGCATCACAGCTCCGACTGTGCTATTGTCTGACCCACACACCACGGCGAGGCGGAAGGGGCGGGCGGTGCGCTTGAGGTGGGCGGTAAGGGCTTCGAACGATTGGATGGACATAAACTAGAGGATTAAATATTTTGGGGGTGGAAGCTGAAACAGCCATCCATGAGTTGAAATAACTAGGCTGAGGCGAGAACTAGCAGCCTTTCATGAGCGCAAAACTAATAAATTAGCACCAATAATTGCACATTTTAGCCTGAAATATGCACAAATTGAACACTAAAAGAGTGTTTTAGGTTTTCCTTTTCGTAAATTGGCAAGAAATTGCTACATTTGCCCTACGAAACGTGAGCCCTCGTAGTTCAATGGATAGAACACCGCTCTCCTAAAGCAGTGATCTGAGTTCGATTCTCAGCGGGGGTACTTTTTCGGCTCGTCAGCAACCCTATGCACAAGGCCGAAATCAGAACGTAACCCTAAGCAGAGAGTTAAAGGCGAAAGGCTGGACCCGAAAATGGCCACCTTTGGCTTTTAACTCTTGTTACTTTCGTAGCCCATTCACTCTCCTCTTCCATATTAATCACCCACTATAACCCACAGATAGCCCCATGTCGCAAACCGAGAACCTTACGCCCATGATGAAGCAGTTTTTCGACCTCAAGGCCAAAAACCCCGATGCCATACTGCTCTTTCGCTGCGGCGACTTCTATGAAACCTACTCGCAAGATGCGGTGACGGCAGCCCAAGTGCTCGGCATAACGCTCACCCGACGCAACAACAAGGGGCAAGCCTCGACCGAGATGGCTGGCTTCCCCCACCATGCGCTCGACACCTACCTGCCACGCCTTATTCGTGCAGGCTACCGCGTGGCCATCTGCGACCAATTAGAAGATCCTAAACTCACCAAGAAACTCGTGAAGCGTGGCATCACCGAACTCGTCACTCCTGGTGTGGCCATGACCGACAACGTGCTCTCGGCACGCGAAAACAACTTTCTTGCTGCTCTGCATTTTGGCGCAAGTGCCGTGGGCTTGTCGTTTCTCGACATCTCGACGGGCGAGTTCCTTGTGGCCGAAGGCACGACGGAGTATGTAGACAAACTGCTAGCAAGCTTTGCACCCAAAGAAGTACTGGTGCAACGTGGGCTGAAGGGACGATTTGAGGGGTTGTATGGAGCAAAGAATTTCGTGTTCGAACTCGATGACTGGGCATTCACCCCCCAAACTGCCCACGAGCGACTCACCAAACACTTCCAAGTGCGCAACCTCAAGGGCTTCGGCGTGGACCACCTGAAAGACGGCGTGGTGGCGGCTGGAGCCATCCTGTGTTACCTCGAAATGACGCAACACACGCAGACCGCCCACATCACCTCGCTGCGCCGCATTGAAGAGGACAGCTACGTGCGTCTCGACCGCTTCACTACGCGCAACCTCGAACTCGTGCAGCCCATGGCCGATGGCGGCACTTCACTGTTGCAAGTAATCGACCGCACGCTCACCCCTATGGGCGCTCGCATGCTCCACCGCTGGGTGCTTTTCCCCTTGCGCTCCGTGAAGCAGATCGTGGCAAGGCAAGACGGGGTGGAACAATTCTTCAAGCATCCCGACTTTCGCGAACTTTGCGAAATGGAGTTGCCCAAAATTGGCGACATGGAGCGCATCGTGAGCCGTGTGGCCGTGAGCCGTGTCAACCCCCGCGAACTCCAACAACTACGCCTAGCTCTCGAAAGCACCGCCTTGCTCAAGTATGCTTGCGCTCACGCCGAGAGCGAAGCCATAAAGCAAGTGAGCGAGCAACTTGATGCCCTCACCCCCCTACGCGACCTCATTAAGCGTACCCTCTGTTCCGACCCACCCATCCTTGTGAACAAAGGCGGAGTGATAGCAAGCGGCGTGAACGCTGAACTTGACGAGTTGCGCGAAATATCCACCTCGAGCAAGGACTTCTTGCTCAAAATCCAGCAACGAGAGAGCGACTCCACGGGCATTCCGAGCCTAAAGATAGGTTTCAACAACGTGTTTGGCTACTACATCGAGGTGCGCAACTCCTACAAAGACAAAGTGCCCGAGGGCTGGGTGCGCAAGCAAACGCTCGCCCAAGCCGAACGCTACATCACGCAGGAACTCAAAGAGTATGAAGACAAAATCTTGGGGGCAGAAGACCGCATCCTTGCCCTCGAAGCCCGCCTCTTTGCCGACCTCGTGGGCGAGGTGATGCAATACGTACGTCCGCTGCAAGCCGATGCCGCCGCACTGAGCCACCTCGACTGCTTGCAAAGCCTAGCTAGCGTGGCTCGACAAAATCGCTACGTGCGTCCCGTAGTAGACGAGAGTTTGACGCTCGACATTCAAGAAGGGCGTCACCCCGTAATCGAAACGCTCATGCCGCCGGGCGAGGAATACGTGTCGAACAATGTGCAGCTCGACACCAAGGAGCAGCAAATCATCATCGTCACTGGTCCGAATATGGCTGGTAAAAGTGCCTTGCTGCGACAAACGGCTCTCATCACGCTGCTCTCACAAATCGGTTCGTTCGTGCCAGCCACGGCAGCCCACATCGGCCTGGTCGACAAAATCTTCACTCGTGTGGGAGCGAGCGACAACATCTCGGTGGGCGAGAGCACCTTTATGGTAGAAATGAGCGAGGCGGCCAACATTATGAACAACCTCACGGAGCGTTCGCTCGTGCTATTCGACGAACTGGGTCGCGGCACGTCCACCTACGACGGCATCTCCATAGCCTGGGCCATCGTGGAGTACATCCACGAAAACCCGAAAGCCCACGCCCGCACCCTCTTCGCCACCCACTACCACGAGCTCAACGAGATGGAACACCTCTTCCCACGCATCAAAAACTGGAACGTGTCGGTGCGCGAGGTTAAAGGCCGCGTGGTGTTCCTGCGCAAGTTGCAGCGTGGCGGCTCGGAACACTCCTTCGGTATCCACGTAGCCCGCTTGGCAGGTATGCCCCAAAGCATCGTGAAGCGAGCCGAACAAATCCTTGGCGACCTTGAAAAAGCGGGAGCACAAGCCGGCACGAGTGTGCCACGAGCCGAGAGCAACACGCAGCTACAAGAAGGTATGCAACTCAGCTTCTTCCAACTCGACGACCCCGTGCTGAGTCAAATACGCGACACGTTGCTCCATCTTGATGTGAACAACCTCACACCGCTCGAAGCACTCAACAAACTCGATGAAATCAAGCGCATCCTCAACGGAAAGTAACCCCTCGCCCTTTGTGCTTTAAGCAGCAAGCATTATCTTTGCATTAGCTAAGCTACACATATATATTATATATAGAACTTCTCTATGGAACATTCACTCTTCCTTTACAATACGCTCACGCGCCGCAAGGAGCTTTTTAAGCCCATCCATCCTGGCCACGTGGGCATGTACGTGTGCGGACCCACCGTCTACGGCGACGCACACCTAGGGCACGCCCGCCCCGCTATCACCTTCGACCTCGTGTTTCGCTATCTCAAGCACCTAGGCTACAAAGTGCGCTACGTGCGCAACATCACCGACGTAGGCCACCTTGAGCACGATGCCGACGAGGGCGAGGATAAAATTGCTAAGAAGGCTCGCTTGGAACAGCTCGAGCCAATGGAAGTGGCGCAGTACTACACAAATCGCTTCAACGGCGCCATGGCTAAACTCAACGTACTGCCACCCAGCATTGAGCCGCACGCCACGGGTCACATCATTGAGCAAGAACAACTCGTGCAGCAAATTCTTGACAATGGCTACGCCTACGAATCGAACGGCTCCATCTATTTCGACGTGGTGAAATACAACGAAGACCATCGCTACGGCATACTCTCGGGTCGCAATCTCGAAGACGTGCACGACGCTAGCCGCGAACTCGACGGAGTGGGCGAGAAGAAGCACCAAGTGGACTTTGCCTTGTGGAAGAAGGCACAGCCCGAACACATCATGCGCTGGCCCTCGCCCTGGAGCGAAGGCTTCCCCGGCTGGCACTGCGAGTGTACCGCTATGGGGCGCAAATACCTCGGCACACACTTCGACATTCACGGCGGAGGCATGGATCTCGTGTTCCCCCACCACGAATGTGAAATCGCACAAGCCGTGGCCTCGCAAGGCGACCAAATGGTGAAGTATTGGATGCACAACAACATGATCACCATTGCTGGAAAGAAAATGGGTAAGAGTTACAACAACTTCATCACGCTCGACCAGTTCTTCACTGGTTCGCACCCCTTGCTCACGCAGCCCTACTCGCCCATGACCATTCGCTTCTTCATCCTTCAGGCGCAGTATCGCTCCACTGTCGACTTCTCCAACGAAGCACTGCAAGCCTCAAAGAAGGGCTTCGACCGACTGATGGACGCCGTGGCACAACTCGCACGAATCGAGCCCGTGGCCAACGGTACACTCACTGAGGAATATGCCGCCGAATTGGCCAAGAAGTGCTACGAAGCCATGGACGACGACTTCAACTCGCCCATCGTGATAAGTCACCTCTTCGATGCTTGCCGCACCATCAACCAGCTCGTCGACAAGCAGCAAACCATTACGTCCGCAGGCCTTGAAGAACTGAAGAAGGTGGTCGACACCTTCACCTTCGACATCCTTGGCCTCAAGAGCGAAGCCGAGGGCGGCAATGCACAGCGCGAAGAGGCTTACGGCAAAGCCATCGACCTACTGCTCACCTTGCGTGCCAAGGCAAAGGCAGCCAAGGACTGGGCCACTAGCGACCAGATTCGCGACGAACTAGCCAACTACGGCTTCGAAGTGAAAGACACCAAGGAAGGTGCCACTTGGAAGCTCAATAAATAGAAGTCCCAAACTCACCCCACTGAGTAAGAGATTATATTTCCATTTTTAAAGATTGAAGAGTTTGCTCGTTAACCGAATAAGCGAGTGAACTCTTTTTTTGTTTTATCGGCTCAATTCTATATATTTGCTCATTAATTGTAAAACATCTCCACAAATCTAAAAGAATTGACAAACGAAATTATTACTACAAACGGAAATATAGAGCACTTATTTGATAAAGTGTCAAAGCTCATAGAGTCGGCAAGAGTTTATGTAAAAACTTCTGTCAACACAACAGAGGTATACACCAAGTACTACATTGGAAAGTATATTGTGGAGTATGAGCAAAAAGGCAATGTGCGGGCACAATACGGAAAGAAAGTTCTTAAGGAATTGTCAGAAGGATTGACTAAACGTTTTGGGGAGGGGTGGTCCGTGGATACTTTAGAAAAATGTCGAAAGTTGTTCTCGATATATTCAAAATCCGCAACGCTGTTTCGGATTTTCGAGACGACAGAGGACGTAGTTCCAAACTTTATGCTTCGGCCTACCAATTATATTTGCCCGATAAGGCTTTTCTACAAGCCAAGGTAAAGGAATGGATTGAGGAGTTTGAGGAAAACAATATGGTTCAATAAGGGAAAGGCAACCTTAGATAAAGTTTTTTTTCAAAAAAAAGCCCGTGCCCTGTAACTTTCTCTCCACTCAATCGTCTACCCTATAGAGAGCCACAATGAAACAAATCGATTTTCGCCACGACCTGCTCCCGCTGAAGGACAAAATATACCGCTTGGGCTTGCGCATCACGCTGAATGCGCAAGAGGCTGAGGACTTGACGCAAGACACGCTGATCAAGGCTTGGACCAAGCGCGAAGAGCTAGCTAGGGTGGACAACTTGGAGGCTTTCTGCATCACCCTTTGTCGCAACCTCGCCCTCGACCGCCTGAAGCGAAGCGAACACAGCAACCTCTCGCTCGAGGCAGAGCAGCCTAACGCCCTCGACCTCGCCCCACAGCCCGACGAGCAAATGGAGCGAAGCGAAAAGCTACAACGCGTGCACCAACTCTTTACGGCACTGCCCGAAAAGCTACGCACCGCCTTGCAACTACGCGACATTGAAGAAATGACCTACGCCGAAGCCGCACAAATCATGAATATCAGTGAAAGCGACTTCAAAGTGACCCTACACCGGGCACGTAAGGCCATTAAAACACAATACGAAAAGATAGAGAATTATGGACTTTAAATATATAGAACAACTCTTGGAGCGCTACTGGCAATGCCAGACCACGACCGAAGAAGAGCGCATCTTGAAAGCCTTCTTCAGCCAGCCCCAAGTGCCAGCCCACTTGGCACGCTATCGCAGCTTGTTCGTATATCAAGCCGAAGAGGCCAAGCAATGCCTCTCTGACGATTTCGACCAACGATTGCTCCGCATCGTGGGCGAGAATCAAGAGGAACAACAACCTACGCAGCCATTCAAGGTGGTAGAAGCCGAGCGCATCTCCCTCTCACGCCGCTTGCGCCCCTTGTTCCGAGCCGCCGCCGCAGTGGCCATCGTCACCCTCATCGGCATAGCCACGCAACGCTCATTTGCACCCAACACTGCCGCCCCTGCAAGCACGAGCGGATGGGACTATAACCAGTCGGCCTACAAAGACTCCTACCAAGACCCCCAGAAAGCCTACGAGGCTAGCATGGAGACGCTTGAAATGTTTAAGGAAGGAGCACAAACCGCCGTCAACGACACGGCCACTCAGAGCAACGAAATCCCTGTGAAAGGCAAAGCCAGCCACACGACAGGAAAAGACGCTCCACTCAAACAGTAACGCCTGCCCATGAAACTAAAAGTGATATTCGCCCTGCTCGTAAGCATGCTGATGAGCCTAACGGCGGGGGCACAAAACGAGCAAGACTTTGCTTCGCACTTCATGGCGCAATATGCCGCACACACCACGTTGCAGTGTACTACGGTGTCGCCCCTGATGCTCGAGAAGATGATGCAGTTGCCCAATGTCGAGAACGACAGCGAAACGCAGCAGATGCTCTCGCAGCTTAAGTCGATACGCCTCGTGAGAAACACGCAAACGAGCGAAACCTCACAGCTTCTCAGCAATGCGCTGAGCATGATAAAGCGCAACGCTGCACGCTACAAGCTCTACGGCGAGCAACAAGGCAAATGCCTCTACGTGCGCTACCGCAACGACTTGATTGTGGAGATGGTGCTCATCATGCAACACGACCATCTGCTACACATCATCAACCTAACTGGCAATATGACGAAGGGCTTTCTCAACCACCTCATCACAAGCCACTAGGGACACTCTTAGAAATCAATTGCACAAGAAGTAAAACAATAAGATTTGGCCTACCGCTTGGCCAACTAAAAAAAACGAGCGGTGCCGCTTTAAAACACCCCACTGACCCCATTCCCTCTTTCAGTTCCGCTGAGAGCGAGAGCAAAAGGTTTCAGTTTTTCTCACCATCACAACTCTTGCGAAACGCGCTTCGGGTGGGTATACTAACTTATAGCCCCGTCCCCGTTTCTGCAAAAACACCTGTAAGGGGACTCTACCTCTTGCAGGTGTTTTTTTTAGAGCTCAGCGCAATATTTTTTATCAGAAATACCCCCCCCGTATATATAATAATTCAGTATTTTTGCAAGCACGAAACAAACTATTCAGAATAAATGCATTTAAAACATAACGCTATGAAAAAGACATTCCATTTCTTTTCAGCCCTAGCCCTAGGCCTAAGTTTAGGTCTAGCTTCGTGTTCAGACAATGACCTCGACAATGGAGGCTCGAATGGTGGCAGCTCAGAGCAGAACGATGCCCTAGCCCAAAAGTATGAAGCCTTGCAAACACTGCTCGGCTCGCTAGCTAGCGTAGACTCCTTGCCTAGCAATTGGAACTCAAGCACCTACACCGAAGTCCCCACCGTGGGCACAGTGAAGGATGAAGCTCAACCCCACGTGCGCTACGTGGTGACCACAAGCCAGGCCGAGGCCGACCGCCTCTATCGCAGCTACCTCTCGAAAGACGTAACCGGTACGCCGAGCGACGATTCTTGGCAGATGGACGGCATAGGCTCTATGCAGTTTCATCTCGAAAACGACCCCAACCTCTTCGCTACACTCGACGTAAACGTGCAGCAGCTACCCACCCTCGAGCAAGTGCGCTTTGTGAGCCAAGAGGCCATGGGCAACAATGGTGTGTTTGCTCCTAGCGGCACCTACTATGGATTTGGCGACGTAGTGCTTCAACAAATCCCTGGTGTCGAAGAGCCCACACTTTGGGTGTGTGTGCGTCCTTGCAGCACAAGCCCCAATCGCCGTCAGAGCCACTGGTGCACCTTCCAGCTCGTGCCAGCAGGCGACAAGGATAAGCAGAACTTTCTGGATCTAGACGGTAAAAACATCCTACCCACTCACCTTGCTGGTAACAAGAGCGATGCCGAGCGCATGGTGCAGAACTACTTCAACGTGCTACGCCTTATGGCCAACCCCAAAGTGGCTCAGCACAAAGACTATGCTGGTATCGACGTAATTGCCAAAACTAACACTCAAGCAAGCTACAGCACGCTGAGCAACACCAGCTTCTTGTGGGACTATTTCGATTTGTGGAATGATAAAGCTATCGCTAACTCTACTGACTTATCAGGCAGTCTTGTTAATTCGAAATACAATTTGGGCGATTCTTTTAGAACCATTGTAGAAAATGCAGCAGGCAATGTGGTGATTAACGCATTCTATAACGGATACAGCACCAACTATTTCTCAACAGGCGACTACACCGTCTACAACTTGCAGATAGGTGCCACCGAGGAAGAAGCTCCCTTCAACACCGTACGTAAGCAAACCGCCTACGTTAAGAAGAGCGAGGGCTTTAACTTTACAAAATACCAACGCGGTGTATCTGCTGGCGAAGACAACGTGCATTTCAACTCCACTTACTTGGATACCTACCAATTCATTGTGAAATATTGCACGGGTGGTGAGCTTGAAGGCAAGTCGCATTCTACAAACGACCTAGACCCCGCAAAGTCATTCTCCGCCCGTTCAAACGGTATCTACGACGTGCTAGTGGCACGCAATTATGCAAACACAGAATCCTACGGAACGTACACCGAGGGCGGCAAAGAGAAAACGGCGCAACCTTTCTTCTGCATAGGCGATAGAGTATATAAAACCCTGTACGACGAGGAAAATAGTCGTTACGGTGGTTTCAAATTCTGCGTGCGCAATGCCTCCGACGTTTATGTCAATCAGCAGGATTGGAAAACAAGCGCATGCTTCGTTGGTTTCGATGGTGATGTGGATTCTGAATTTAAAGACAAAAGTGGAATAGAAGATAAAACAAAGGTAGTACCCACTCAGCAGGACATTGCAGCAGCTCTCTATCAGATTTTGCAATCGAAGCTTTACTCTGGATTAGAAGCGAGTGAAGTATTTACTGAAGAGCATAGTATCTACCAACTCTACAAAAAAAATGAGAAAGAGTATCCTTATATCGGAGCTTTGGAAAAGCTATACGGAGCATTATCCACTGATTTTGCCTCTTCTCTTGAAGTAGAAGAAAATGAGAATCAGCGCACGGCATCTACAACGATTCTGGTTGGCAACACTTATTATACTATTAAGCTCACACGCAC
>CAVFOF010000054.1:0-12723 GCA_963623895.1 bacterium | reverse complement strand
ATATCGTCATCTTACGCTCTAATATTTACACGGAGCGTGAAGAAGGGCGGCTCGAAGGTGAGGCTATAGGTCGTGCGAAGGGACGTGCCGAGGGTCGTGCCGAAGGACGTGCCGAAGGACGTGCTGAAGGTCGTGCCGAAGGCGAAGCTATAGGTCGGAAAGAAAATGCTTTGGAAACAGCAAGAAAAATGAAAAGCCTAGGATTGCCCATTTCTACCATATTGGAGATTACGGGACTGACGGAACAAGAAGTGGAAGAAGCATAGTGGTATCAGACGATATGGCTATACATTGTAAGCTGTAATCAAAAAAGCATTTTAGCTGGAAATGAGAATAAATTGGGGGCGACTCGCCCCCAATTTTGTAATCAATTTTATAGAACCACGCTAATGCAGATTCTCTAGAAGTACTGTTCCGAACCTCAGCTTATCTTCTGACCACATAGCCCACGATAGGGTAGTGGTCGGAGAAGGGCACGGTGTTGTCCACGTGCATGGCGAAGGGTTTGAAGTGGGCGGAGCAGAAGATGTTGTCGATGCGCACCCAGATGGCATCGCGGTTGAAGGAGCGACTAAGGCCGTTGCCCGTGGCACGGAAACAGTCTCTCAGGCGAGAGCACACTTGGTGGTGAGCGTAGGAGATGGGTGTGTCGTTGAAGTCGCCCATCAGGAGGAGCGGCTCGTTGGCATGTTGGTCGATAAATTGAGCTAGCGTGTCGGCCTGTGTGGCTCGTATGGTGCTGCTGTGGGCAATGCTCTGTATCAGTTTTAGTTTGCCGTGTACGTTGTCGATTTTGCTAGGATCGGTGGCCACGGAGTGGAAAGTGCTTCGCAGCTCGTTGCTAAGGTGCATCGATTCGAGGTGGGCGTTGACCACGATGAGCGTGTCGCCCGCCTTTGGACTTACCCAAAAAGCAGCCGCTCCATTGCCCACCGATTGGCATAGTATCTCCTTGCGCAAGATGGGCCAACGGCTGATAAGAGCCACCTTGTTGCCGCCAATTTGGGCGGGCTCGAAGTGGTAGCCTTGATGACGCAAGTGGCGCGTCACGTAGTCCTCGCCGCCATCGGCCACATTGTAGGCCACTTCCTGTAGGCAAGCTAGGTCGGGGCGTTGCGTGGTGAGATAGCGCAATACGGCGTAGGTGGAACCCGAGTCGTCCTTCTGCCAAGAGCCGAGGGTGAGCGTGTTGTAACTAATGACTTTGAGGGCTTGTTTAGGAGGAGGCGAACTGAGATTGAGGGGAAAATAGTCGCGCAAGGAACTGGCGCAACCTAGCAGGCCCAACAGTGAAATAAGAGCCAAGCGCGGTTTGAACAAAAGGCAAACTGCGCCCATCAGCAGGGTGAGGCTGACAAGTAGAGGAAAGCCTAGAGAGAACACGGCAAAGTAGCCTCCGTAGGTGGCGGGACTCACGTAGACAGAGGCAGCGCAGAGCCACATGAGTAGCACTGCGATCCATGAAAAAAAGCTGAGTACGTGGGTCATCCCTCTAAAAGTGAATTGGTTTATGGCGCAAAGTTAATACAAATTGCTAACTTTGCTGCGGATTAGCTCATGCGATTGCTTAACTTTAAGCCGTTGCATGCGATTATAAAAGGTGGGGCTTGCAAAAGCGCAGGAAAAAGGCTTGACTTTCGCCTTTCGCATCCCCTTCCGCTCTCCCTCTATTTGCAAAACAAAAGAAACACGATGAATATAGAACAACAACTTACCGCCGCTGTGCAGCAAGCCGTTGAGGCACTTTACGCACAGACTATCACTGCAGAGCAAGTGACTCTGCAGAAAACGAAGAAAGAGTTTGACGGACACCTCACCCTCGTGGTGTTCTCCCTACTGCGTATCTCGCACCAAAAGCCCGAGGACACGGCACAGGCCATTGGCCAGTGGCTTAAGGATAACACCGAGCTGCTAGCCTCCTTCAACGTGGTGAAAGGCTTTCTCAACCTAGTTGTTGCTCCCTCGCAGTGGGTGGCTTTGCTCAACGATATTCACTCGCAAGAGAAGTATGGCATTGTGCCCGTCACCGACGAGAGCCCCTTGGTGATGATAGAATACTCCTCGCCCAACACCAACAAGCCCCTCCACCTGGGGCACGTGCGCAACAACCTGCTCGGCTGGGCCTTGGCTAGCGTAGTGGAAGCTTGTGGCAACCACGTGGTGAAGACGAACATTGTGAACGACCGCGGCATCCATATCTGCAAGTCGATGCTCGCATGGCTGAAGTATGGCAACGGCGAAACTCCGCAGTCGAGCGGCAAGAAGGGCGACCACCTCATTGGCGACTACTACGTGGCCTTCGACAAGCACTATCGTGCTGAAGTGGCCGAACTCAAAGCCAAGTTTGAGGCCGAAGGCCTTGACAGCGATGCTGCCAAAGAGCGCGCTGAGAAGGAAGCTCCCCTCATCAAGGAAGCCCACGAAATGCTCGTGAAGTGGGAGGCTGGCGACGAAGAAGTGCGCAGCCTCTGGCGCAAGATGAACGAATGGGTGTATGCTGGTTTCGACGAAACCTACAAAGCCCTTGGCGTAAGTTTCGATAAAATCTACTACGAAAGCGACACCTACCTTGTGGGCAAGCAAGCCGTGGAGGAGGGTTTGGCGAAAGGCCTCTTCGTGCGCAAAGCCGACGGCAGCGTGTGGGCCGACCTCACAGCCGATGGCCTCGACGAGAAACTCTTGCTGCGCGCTGATGGCACGAGCGTATACATGACGCAAGACATTGGTACGGCCAAACTGCGCTTCCAAGACTTCCCCATCAACAAGATGATCTACGTGGTAGGTAACGAGCAGAACTACCACTTCCAGGTGCTCTCCATCTTGCTCGACCGCCTCGGTTTCGAGTGGGGCAAGAGCCTTGTCCACTTCTCCTACGGCATGGTGGAATTGCCCAACGGAAAGATGAAGAGCCGCGAAGGTACGGTGGTAGATGCCGACGACCTCGTAGCTGGCATGATAGCCCAAGCCCGTCAGACGATGGACGAGGCCAAGAAGAACTCCGACATGAGCGAGGAGGAGAAGCAAGAGGTGGCTCGCATTGTGGGAATGGGTGCTTTGAAGTACTTCCTGCTCAAAGTGGACGCTCGAAAAAACATGCTCTTCAACCCCGAAGAGAGCATCGACTTCAACGGTAACACTGGTCCCTTCATACAGTACACCTATGCCCGCATCCGTTCCATCCTGCGCAAGGCACAAGATGCTGGCATCAACGTGCCCGCAGAATTGCCCACCGATGTGGAACTTACCACGAAGGAAGAGGACATCATTCAGCACGTGGCCAACTTTGCGGCCGTGGTACGCCAAGCTGGTACAGAGTATCAGCCCGCACAGGTAGCCAACTATTGCTACGAACTGGTGAAGGAGTACAACCAGTTCTACCACGACTTTAGCATTCTGCGCGAAGCCGATGCCAAGAAGCAGCAGTTCCGCCTCGTGCTCTCGGCCAACGTGGCCAAGATTGTGCGCCTCGGCATGGGCTTGCTCGGCATTGAGATGCCCGAGAGAATGTAAGAGAAACTGCTATGTGGGATAAACTCTTAAATTATTGACCTATCTAAGTATATTGTCACAGATGTAGTGTTTGCAGCATTCTTTAGTGAGTTTGAGTCAAAATGGCTACTTTCTTTGCTAGGGATAATCTCTGCAACTTCTCTACTCATTCTAGGATTGTATTTTTCTAAGAAAAAGGGAAAGTGATATGAGTGAAGCACTTAGAGAATCAATGAAGCATCCTGTGTTTTAGCTGTTCATAGTAATTATTGTGTGTTCTGCAATTGCTATTATTTGGTTTCAAACAAAGAATGGCAAGCGCTGGCTCAATGGTGAGAGCTATCAAACAGCACATAGCAAGTAAGTAGCTGAATTTCCATTCCATCCCCCCCCCCTCTCTCCCTATGCTACAAAACCCTCCCACCTATCGCCACGACACCGTGCTGCCCTTGCCCCCCGAGGTCACTGCCGACGCTTGGGCCGTAGATGCAGCTTGCTCGGGCAACCCTGGGCCAATGGAGTATCAAGGCATCGACTTGGCCACGGGTGAACGCGTGTTCCACTTTGGCCCCGTGCATGGCACCAACAACATTGGCGAATTTCTCGCCATCGTGCATGCCCTCGCCCTAATGAAGCAGCGCGGACTGCGCAAGACGATTTACTCCGATAGCCGCAACGCACTGATATGGGTGGCCAAACGGAAATGTAAAACCACGCTGCAGCTCACACCTCAAACCGAGCAACTCCATCAACTCATTGCGCGAGCCGAGAATTGGTTGCGCAACAACTCGTATGCTGACATCCCATTGCTCAAATGGGAAACGCAACAGTGGGGAGAGGTGCCGGCCGACTTCGGACGTAAATAACATCCCACAAAAACACACCGCTAGATATTAATAAGGAGTATCTCTCCTAGTATATATATATATTATAGGTGTGTCCCTCCTCTCTCTCCTCTATCCCTATTCAAGAAAAAAGAATGAAACATCTATATATCGAAACCTACGGCTGCCAAATGAACGTGGCGGACAGCGAGGTGGTGGCCTCCGTGATGAAAATGGCGGGCTATGAGCCCAGCGAAAACATCGATGAGGCCGACGCCGTGTTTCTCAACACCTGCTCCGTGCGCGACAATGCCGAACAAAAAATCATTCACCGACTAGAAGCCCTCAATGCCCTTCGACGCAAAGGGCGCAAACTCATCATCGGAGTGCTAGGTTGCATGGCCGAGCGCGTGAAGGACGACTTGCTCAATAAGCATGGAGCCGACCTCGTGGCAGGCCCCGATGCCTACCTCTCACTGCCCGACCTCATTGCTCAGGCCGAAGTGGGCCAAAAGGCTATCGACATCGAACTGAGCACCACCGAAACCTATCGCGACATCGTGCCCGACCGCTACTGTGGTAGCCGCATCTCGGGCTTCGTGAGCATTATGCGTGGCTGCAACAACTTCTGCCACTACTGCATCGTGCCCTACACCCGTGGTCGCGAACGCTCACGCGACATCGAAAGCATTCTCACCGAGGTGCGCGACCTCGAAGCACGCAACTATAAGGAAGTGACCCTGCTCGGACAAAACGTCAACTCCTATCGTTGGACCACGGCCGAGGGCAAGGTCATCGACTTCCCCCAACTCCTGCGCACCGTGGCACAAGCCGTGCCCACTATGCGCATCCGCTTCAGCACCTCTCACCCCAAGGACATGAGCGACGACACGCTTCGCGTGATTGCCGAAGAGCCCAATGTGTGCCGCCACATCCACCTGCCCGTGCAGAGCGGCTCGAATCGCATCCTTAAACTCATGAACCGCAAGTACACCCGTGAGTGGTACTTAGAACGTGTGGCTGCCATTCGTGCCATCGTGCCCGACTGCGGCCTTTCCACCGACATCTTTGCCGGCTACTGCTCTGAAACGGAGGAGGACCACCAACTCTCGCTCTCCTTGATGCGCGAGTGTGGCTACGATTCCGCCTTCATGTTCAAGTATAGCGAACGCCCTGGCACTTACGCTTCGAAACATTTGCCCGACGACATCAGCGAGGAAGTGAAGATACGTCGACTCAACGAACTCATTGCCCTTCAGAACGAACTGAGTGCCGAGAGCAACCAACGTTGTGTGGGTCAGGAGTACGACGTGCTGATAGAAGGTGTGAGCAAACGCTCGCGCGAGCAACTCTTCGGACGCACCGAGCAAAACAAGGTGGTGGTGTTCGACCGTGGCACGCATCGCCCCGGCGAGATTGTGCACTTACGCATCACGGAAAGTTCGAGTGCCACGCTTAAGGGTGTGGAAGTCAGCGAATAGTTCCCCTTTATTTGCCTCATTTATGAAACAGTTCCTTCTTCTCCTCATCGTCGCCTTCCTCGGTGCGCTAACCGCTAGCGCACAAAGCATGGTGAAGTTTGGCTACCTCAATGCCGACTCCCTCTTGCGCACCCTGCCCGACTATCAAGCAGCCGAGCAGCAAATGGCGCAGTTGCGAGGAAAATATCAAGACGAAGCCTCCTACAACGAGCGCAACTTCCGCCGACAGTATGCCGAACTGCTCGAGGGACAGGCACAGTTCACCCCCAATATCTTGGCCAAGCGACAAGCCGACCTGCAAGAGGCCTTGCAAAAGTCGCTCACCTTCCGCCAAAAGGCCGACTCCCTGCTCAACGTCACCCACGAGCAACTACTCCAGCCCATTAGGCAACGCCTAAAGGCCGCCATCCAAGCCGTAGGCATGGAGCGGGGCTACGAGTATGTGGTCGACACCTCCACGGGAGGCTACCCCTTTATCCACCCCACCGTGGGAGAGAACTGCACCGAATATGTTTCTCAAAAACTAGAGCAGAGAAAGTCGGAATAAACGAAAAAGAGGCTGCAAGAGCCATTCCTAATTCCTCACTCCCAATTCCTAAATTTCCTCAGCCCCATGAACAACGAGAAAGCCCCGCTCATCGGCGTGTTCGACTCAGGTTATGGTGGCCTCACCATCCTTAGGCAAATTCGCCAATTGCTGCCCCAGTACGACTACCTCTACTTGGGCGACAACGCCCGTGCCCCCTATGGCTCCCACTCCTTCGACATCATCTACCGCTACACGCTGCAGGCCGTCGAAGCCCTGTTCGAGCGAGGCTGCCAACTCGTCATCTTGGCTTGTAACACGGCTAGTGCAAAGGCTTTGCGCACCATTCAGCAGAACGACCTGCCGCGCCTTGCCCCCGAACGCCGCGTGTTGGGCGTAATCCGTCCCACCGTAGAAGCCGTAGGCCCATTGAGCCAAACGCGCCACGTAGGTCTGCTCGGCACGGCCGGCACGGTGAACTCCCGCTCCTACGACCTCGAAATCAAGAAACTTTGGCCCGATGTGACCTTCACCAGCCAGGCCTGCCCCATGTGGGTGCCGTTGGTAGAAAACTTCGAGTACGACTCCCCTGGAGCCGACTACTTCGTGAAGAAGCGCATCGAAGGCATCTTGCGCCTCGACCCCGAAATCGACACGCTCATCTTGGGCTGCACCCACTACCCGCTGCTCATGAGCAAAATAGTGAAGTACGTGCCTACAGGCGTGCGCATCGTGGCCCAAGGCGAATACGTGGCTCAGTCGTTGGCCAATTATTTACAGCGGCATGCCGACCTCCACGCTCACCTCTCGCAGCACGGTACGTGCCACTATCTCACCACGGAGGAGACAGCCAAGTTTTGCCTAAGTGCCGCGCTCTTCATGCACGAACACGTCGAGGCCGAGCAAATTGAGCTTAATTAATTCCATCCATAGGGTGGTAAATTATAGAATAGGGTGGTAAATTATAGAACCATCCATAATCATAACGAGAAGTTCTAGAGCCTAGAGCTTCCTCACAATATGCACAAGAACATGACACAACCTAAAGATAGCTGGACACAACACGGCTACGTCGACGAACCCATCCCCGAGGGCATCGACCTCAAGGCCGAAATTCGCCGCATGTGCCAGGAAAAGAACGCCATTATCCTGGCCCACTACTACACCGAGGGCGTGCTTCAAGACATTGCCGACTTTGTGGGCGATAGCCTCGGTCTAGCCCAACAAGCAGCTAAGACCGATGCCGACATCATCGTGATGTGTGGCGTACACTTCATGGGCGAGACCAATAAAATCCTCTGCCCCGAGAAAACGGTGCTCGTGCCCGACCTCAACGCCACTTGTTCGTTGGCCGAGAGTTGCCCTGCCGACGAGTTTGAGCAGTTTGTCAAGGCCCACCCCGACCACCAAGTGGTGTCGTACGTCAACACCACCGCCGCCGTCAAGGCCTTGACCGACGTGGTCGTCACTTCGAGCAACGCTAAGCGCATTGTGGAAACCTTCCCCAAGGATGCCAAACTCATCTTCGGCCCCGACTACAACCTCGGCAACTACATCAACTCGCAAACGGGTCGCAGCATGCTCCTCTGGAACGGCGGTTGCCACGTGCATGAGCGTTTCTCCGTGCCTGCCCTTGTAGAGCTGAAGCAAGCCCACCCCAAGGCCAAGGTGTTGGTACACCCCGAGTGCCGTGGTGCCATTGTGAAGCTCGCCGACGTAGTAGGCTCTACTGCCGCCTTGCTCCACTACGCCATGGAGTCGGACTGCGACACCTTCCTCGTTGTGACCGAGAGCGGCATCTTGCACGAAATGCAAAAGCACTGCCCCGAGAAGACGTTTATCCCCGTGCCGCCCGACGACAGCACCTGTGGTTGCAACGAGTGTAACTACATGCGTCTATGCACCCTTGAGAAGGTCTACAACACGCTGCGCTACGAGTGGCCCACTATCGAAGTGCCCGCCGAAGTAGCCGCCAAGGCCATCAAACCCATTGAGCGCATGCTCGAACTGAGCAAATAGCCTCATTTCTTTGAACTAAAGCCTTAAAGGTTGTAATTTATAGAATTCTTTGAACTAAAGCCTTAAAGGTTGTAATTTATAGAATTGCCTTTAACGCATTTCTCCCCCAATCATCTCCCAACTAAAGCCAACGAGATATGACTATCAACGAACGCGTAGCCGCCCTGCGCCAATGGATGCGCCAACAGCCCATCGCCCCCAACGCCTACCTCATACCCACCACCGACCCACACCACAGCGAATACATCGCCGCCCACTGGGCCTGCCGCGAGTGGATTACGGGCTTCACTGGTTCGGCCGGTTTGGCCGTAGTGACGCAGACGGAAGCCGTATTGTTCACCGACTCTCGCTATTTCCTGCAAGCCGAAGAGCAACTGCACGACACCCCCTTCACCCTAGGGCGCACTCAGGGCAACGACCCGACCCCCGAAGCACTTGAGTGGTTGTATCAACGCTTGGGCGATACGCCCCGCATCGGATGCCCAGCCGACCTCATCGACTCCACCATCTACCGCATAGCCCTCGACCTTTGCGCCCCCATCAATGCCTCTACCGACGAGGTGCTCGTGTGTCGAGACGATGCCTTCGATGCGCTCTGGACCGATCGTCCCGCCCTGCCTTCCGCCCCCATCAGCGAGCAGCCCTTGGAGCTAGCTGGCCAGAGTCGAGAGGAGAAGTTGGAGCAGTTGGTGAAAGCCATCAACCACGATGTCACTACGGAGGCCGACTCCACCCTTGTGTTCAACAACCTTGAGGACATAGCTTGGCTGCTTAACCTGCGTGGCGAGGACATCAGCTACAACCCCGTGTTCTTGGCCTATCTCACCTATAGCAAGCCTCTTAAGCAATTCACGCTCTACACCCACGGCCAAACGCTCACCCCCGAGGCTGCCTCACACCTCGCTGAGGCTGGCGTGCAGCTGAAGCCCTACGAAGCCGTGAGCGAAGTGTTTGCCGACGAGCGCAGTTGCTATTGGTTAGCCACCGCCCCCATTGGTCACCTACCCGAATGCTTCCACACGCACCTCGTTGATGTGGAACAATGGCGTTGCATTAAAAACACGGCCGAGGTCAATGGTTTCCGCGAAGCCATGTTGCGCGACGGCGTAGCCCTTGTGAAGTTTGGCCGTTGGCTCGACGAAAGCTTGGCCGCTGGGAAACCGCTTACAGAATTGGAAGTAAGCCAAAAACTCACGGCCTTCCGTGCCGAGCAACCTGGCTTTAAGCAGCCCAGTTTCGAGACGATTGCCGCCTATGGCCCACATGGAGCGATTGTTCACTACGAACCCACCGCAGAGAGCAACGTGCCGCTCGAGCCCCACGGCTTGCTGCTCATCGATAGCGGAGCACAATACGATTGCGGCACCACCGACATCACCCGCACCTACCCTTTAGGCTCGCTCACTGCCGAGGAACGTCGCGTCTACACCCTCGTGCTCAAAGGCCACTTGCGCCTAGCTCGAGCACAGTTCCCCGAAGGCACATCGGGCTTGCAGCTCGACACAATGGCTCGCATCGACATTTGGAACGAAGGCTACAACTATGGCCACGGCACAGGTCACGGCGTGGGTTCGCACCTTTGTGTGCACGAAGGGCCGCAAAGCCTGCGCACCGCCTTCACCTATGGCAGCCAGCAGCCCCTTCGTCCGGGCATGACTATCACCAACGAGCCTGGCGTTTACGTAGCAGGCAAATTTGGCGTGCGCATTGAGAACACGCAGCTCTGCGTGAAGGGAATGCAGACCGACTTCGGCTCTTTCCTCCGTTTCGAAACGCTCACCCTCTGCCCCTACCAGTTGCAAGCCGTAGACCTCACGATGCTCTCGCCCCACGAAGTGGACGAAATCAACGACTACCATCTCCTTGTGCGCCGCCGCCTCATGTCGCTACTCACCGACGAGGCCGACCGCAACTGGCTAGCCCGCACCACCGCCCCCATCGAGGGCGTAGGGCTCGACTAATCTCTTTATATTTATAAGCAAAAAAATGGAAACAACCCGTCAACAAAAAATAGCTCGCCTCATACAGAAGGAGCTGAGCGACATCTTTCAGAAACAAACGCAGGCCACCCGTGGCGTCATCGTCACAGTGAGTGCCGTGCGCATCAGCCCCGACCTCAGCATCGCCCGTGGATATCTCAGCATCTTCCCCTCAGAACGAGCAGAAGAGATTTTACAGAACATCAACAAGGCCGCAGCGCAAGTGCGCTATGAGCTAGGCACTCGTGTGCGCCACCAACTGCGCATCATCCCCGACTTGAAGTTCTTTATCGACGATTCCCTCGACTATCTCGACCACATCGACTCGCTCCTAAAGCAATAACCCCACCTCTCTCTCTTAGCCCACGCTAAATTATCTCCATGCGTTTCCCCTTATTCATGGCTCGGCGCTACCTCTTCTCCCGCAAGAAGGTAGGTGCCATCAATATCATCTCAGGCATCTCCGTGGCAGGAGTGGCCTTTTGCACCGCTGCACTGCTCATCACGCTCAGCGTGTTCAATGGTTTTCACGACCTTATAGGCCAACTCTACACCCAGTTCGACCCACCCCTTAAGGTAGTGCCCGTAAAGGGAAAGTCGGTGGAGAGCCAAACTCCCGCCCTACAAAGCATGGCCAAGCTCGAGGGCGTGGAGGCAGCTTCCTTTTGCTATGAGGATAATGCCTTAATCTTGTTTCAGGGCCACCCCACGGTCATCAACCTTAAGGGCGTAGACGATGCTTATGAACACGTCACGGGCATCCGTTCCATCCTCTACGGCAACGGTTCCTATCAGTTGCAGCGCGGAGGCGTCAACTATGGTATCCCTGGCATTGGTTTAGCTTCGCAAATGGGCGGAGTGGACTTTGGTACACTCGAAATCTGCGCCCCACGCCGTGGCGAACGCATCAACATGGCCAACCCCATCGAGAGTTTCAACACGGGCGACCTCACCTCGGCACGCGTCTGCTTCAACGTCAATCAGCGGAAGTACGACGAGAACTACTTCATCTGCTCCCTCGACTTTGCCCAAAAACTCTTCGAGCAGCCAGGGCGCATCACGAGTCTAGAGCTGAAGCTAAAGCCTGAGGCCGACATCAGCACGGTGCAGAAGCAAGCGCAGCAATTGGCGGGAGCTGACTTTAAAGTGCTCACTCAGATGGAGCAGCAGGAGGACGTGTTCAACATCATGAACATTGAGAAAACCATGGCCTATCTCTTTCTCACCTTCATCTTGCTCATAGCCTGTTTCAACATCGTAGGCTCCGTGTCGATGCTTATCATCGACAAGCGCACCGACGTGCTCACCTTGCGCCATCTTGGTGCTTCGCAGAAGTTCACCTTCCGCATTTTC
The DNA here is from genome assembly GCA_963623895.1 of bacterium. GTDB lineage: Bacteria > Bacteroidota > Bacteroidia > Bacteroidales > Bacteroidaceae > Alloprevotella. The sequence goes on along the minus strand of CAVFOF010000054.1, from coordinate 1,052 downwards.
CTCTACGAGGGTCACTTCATCGCCCTGCTAGGAGCCGTCGTAGGCACGGCCTTGGGCTTATTGGTGTGCTGGGCGCAACAAACGTTCGGCCTCGTGCAGATGGGTTCTGATCAGAGCAACTACATTATCAGCGCCTACCCCGTGAGCATCCATTTCACCGACGTAGTGCTCGTGTTCGTCACGGTGAGCGTCGTGGGCTTCTTGGCCGTGTGGTATCCCGTAAAGTATCTCAGCCGCAAGTTCTTGTAACACGCATATAAAGGTGTTAGTGATGGGCGCAATCCTGTTCCTAGAAAGCCCAGCCACTAACACCTTTTCTTCTTTATTCCCATCCCCCTTAATTTCTAATTCCTAATATCTAATTCCTAATTAATTATGCCTTTTTCTCCCTACGAATGGGCAGCCAATCGCTGTGCCCGCAAAGAGTGTTGTGTCAAAGAAATAGCTTGTCAGTTGGCCAGCCGAGGCGTGTCGCTCGACGATGCCATGGACATTATCGACCGTCTCGAGGCCGAGGGTTTCCTCTCAGCCAAACGCTATGCCGAAGCCTTCGTGCGCGACAAGTTTCGTTTCGACCATTGGGGCAGGGTGAAGATTGCTGCCGCCTTGCAGCAAAAGGGCATCGACCCGTCCATTGCCGACATCGCTTTGCTTGAATGCATCGACGAAGTAGACTACATAGCCACCTTGCGTGAAGTTATCGCCTCCCGTCGTCGTGCCCTGCGTGCCGACACCCCCTATGCCTTGCAGCAGAAGGTGGCACGCTCCGTCATAGCCCGTGGCTTTGAGCCCGACTTGGTGTTCCGATTGTTGCGATTGGAGGATTGGGCAGAGGCTGAGAAGTCTTGAGCGAAAAAGCAACACGAAATGGGCTAGAAATATTAACTTTACTGAAGTCTCTGATTTAGGGAGAACCTGAAGAAATGACCCCAAAATTGCCACAAAATTGCCACAAAATTGGGGGCGACGCGTCCTCGCGTCGGCGCAAGTAGAAACGCTAGAAGCTATAGTAACTTATAGCTTCTAGCGTTTTTCTTTTTATTGTGCTGCTA
>CAVFOF010000053.1:0-12723 GCA_963623895.1 bacterium | reverse complement strand
CGACGTGGACGGTTTCATGACCGCCGACCCACGCATCATCCCAGGGGCTTTTACCATTGATGAATTAAGTTACGCTGAGGCGATGGAATTGTGCAACTTCGGCGCAAAGGTGGTCTATCCCCCCACGATTTTCCCCGTTTGCAAGAAGAACATTCCCATTTTGGTGAAAAACACCTTCCGCCCCGAGGCTAAAGGCAGCATCATTCGTCGCGACGCAGCCCCTAGTGGCCGCCCCATTCGCGGCATCTCCTCGGTGAAAGAGACCACGACCGTCACCGTGAGCGGTCCCTCGATGGTGGGCGTGATAGGCGTGAACCGCCGCATCTTCACCACGCTGAGCGAAGGCGGCATTAGCGTGTTTATGGTGGCGCAAAATTCCTCCGAAACGAGCACCACCCTCTGCGTCACTCCGAGTGATGCCGCCGAGGCTTGCCGACTGCTCGATGAGGAATTTGCTAGCGAAATAGCCGATGGATCCATGAACCCCGCCACTCGGGTAGACGGCCTCTCAAGTGTGGCCGTAGTGGGTGAGCGCATGCGTCACATGCCAGGCATTGCAGGTCAGCTATTCAGCGTGTTGGGGCGTAATGGTATCAGCATCAACGCTACAGCTATGGGCGGACAGGAGATGAACCTTTCGTTCGTAGTAGAACGTTCGCAACTGCGCAAAACCATCAACGTGTTGCACGATAGCTTCTTTCTCAGTGAACACGAAGACCTCAACCTCTTCATCTGCGGCACGGGCACGGTGGGCGGCAGTTTGCTCGAGCAAATTGCGGCACAACGTGAAAAACTCTTCCGCGAGCGCGGACTGAAACTCAATATCGTGGGCGTGAGCGGGCGCAGCCATGCAGCCTTCAATGCCAAAGGCATCGACCCCACACGCTACCGTGAGGCAATGGCCGAGGGCGGCACGGGGGGCGTGGAGCGCATGATGCAGGAGATTGAGGAGATGAACATCTTCAACTCCGTGTTTGTCGACTGCACCGCTAGCGAGGAAGTGGCTTCGCAGTATGAGTGCCTACTGCAACACAACGTCAACATCGTGGCCGCCAACAAGATTGCCGCTTCTTCATCTTACGACAATTATAAACGCTTGAAGGAAGTGGCACGCGACAAGGGCGTGAAGTTCCTCTTCGAAACCAACGTGGGAGCTGGCCTTCCCATCATCAGCACCATCAACGACCTACGAGGTTCGGGCGACCACGTGTTGCGCATCGAGGCCGTGTTGAGCGGCACGCTCAACTACGTGTTCAACACGCTGTCGGCCGAAATCCCCCTCAGTCAGGCCGTGCGCTTGGCACAGGAGAACGGCTACAGCGAGCCCGACCCCCGCATCGACCTTTCGGGCAAAGACGTGATTCGCAAACTCGTCATTCTAGCGCGTGAGAGTGGCTACAAAGTGGATGTCGACGACGTGGAGCGCAATCTCTTCATTCCCGCCGAACTCTTCGAGGGCTCGCTCGACAATTTCTGGGCACGTCTGCCCGAACTTGACGCCCACTTCGAGCAAGAGCGACAACGCCTCGCTGCCGAAAACAAACGCTGGCGCTTCGTGGCCGAATGGGCCGACGGAAAGGGCAGCGTGGGGTTGCGCGAAGTGAGCCTCGGCCATCCGCTCTACGACCTCGAAGGCTCGAACAACATCTTGCTGCTCACCACCGAGCGTTACCACGACTACCCCATGCTCATCCAAGGTTATGGTGCTGGGGCAGAGGTGACGGCAGCTGGCGTATTTGCCGACATTATGCGCGTGGCAAATGTGTAAATCGGAACGAGCGTAATCCGCTCTTCGGGTTATGCTTTTCCGTCATACGCTTTAATAATTCAGTCAAAACTACAAATAAAAACCTTTTACTTACTATGGCAAATTTATTAGACGAGGTCACAGGTCCCGTCAACAACGAAGGACGGGACGTTCACGTAATCGACCGTCAACTACCCGTGACGATTGGAGCTGGCTCCGTGATTTTTGAAATCACTTTGTGGGTGACGCTCCCCATTTTGGTGTTAATCTATGTGTGTCTCTTCGGTGCTACACTGCCCAACGCCTTGTTGGTGGCCGTGGTGGGCTGCTTGGTGGGCTTGCTGCCTGGCGTGATATTCATTTTCATGAAAATCAATGCCCGCAACTATTTCCAACAACTCGAGCAACGCATCCAAGCTGAGGCTTCAAACATCGACAATTTCCTCGAGCAGCGGGTGCAAATCCTGCAAAACGTGGTCGGGCTCGTGGAGCGTGCCATCGACCTCGACAAGGACGTGATGAAAAGCGTGGCAGCCTTGCGCGGGGGCGGTAGCATCAACTCTGAAAACCGCAACGAGGTGAACGGCATGCTCAACGCTTCCTTCGCCCGACTCTTCCCCCAAGTGGAAGCTTACCCCGAACTGAAAGCGCACCAGGTGATAGCCGACGCCATGCAGCAAAATAGCTATCTGCAAAAGGAAATCACCGCTGCCCGCACCGTCTACAATAGTCGCGTTACGCAGTGGAACACCGACATCTTTGCTTGGCCCACCAAGATGATTGTGGCCGCCCGACAAGGCTACACTACGCGCATCCCCTTCACCGCTTCGGCCGAAGTGAAAGAAATGGCTCGCAGCAAATTCTTCTAAGCACCGAGGACGATAGCTTATGGTGCAGGATGTATACGATCCGCTCACAGAGTACGACAAGGTGTTTCGCGACCGCTTCAAGGAGGTAGCCAAATCCACGTTCGAGGGGTTGGCTGCTGAGGCGAAGATCGACGTTAAGGCTAATCAGCAGACCTGTGGCGAGATTTACAAAAAAGAAGTCCAACTGAAGAAGGTGAACTCCAAGCGAAACTGGTTCATCTTCTTTTGCACGTTCCTCTGGCTTACTGTCGTGGGATGCGTGGGCGCGTTGATTATCAGTTGTCAGAGGGGCGTTGAAAATTGGATGTGGGGCGTAGCCGCCTACGTGGTAGTGGCCCTCTTACTCCTCTTTCTAAAGGTACATCCCAGTATGCGTAAGCTCAAAGGCGAGGCGGATGAACTAAAAGCGCAACTGACTCAACTCAAGGCGGAGGCTTGGAAGCAGATGGAGCCGCTCAATCGCCTTTACGACTGGGATGTGCTGACACGCATGATGACCGAGACCGTGCCGCGCTTAGAGTTCGACCCTTACTTCACCAATCAGCGCTTGGCCGACTTGGTGAAAACTTACGGCTGGGACGGATCGTTCAACCAAGGTCGCTCCGTCGTGTTCTCCCATTCGGGGCTAATCAACGGCAATCCCTTCGTGTTTGTGCGCACTCGCCGCATGCAAATGAGCCAAAAGGTATACCACGGCGAAAAGGTCATCTTTTGGACCACCCGAGAACGAGGTAGCGATGGCAAATACCACACCGTGCACCACTCGCAAACACTCGTGGCCACTGTTACGGCTCCTTATCCCACCTATGTGGAGAACACAAGGTTGATTTACGGCAACACCTCCGCCCCCGACCTCATCTTCAATCGCTTTAAAAGCGGGCTCGCGAGCAAAGTTGGATCTTTGAGTTTTAATTTTCACAAAAGAAAACTCCGAAGAAAGTCGCGCAATCTCAAGGGAGCGGACTACGCCATGCTGACCAACGAGGAGTTTGAAACGGTGTTCGACACGAGCAACCGCAACAACAATCAGCAGTTCGCCTTGCTCTTCACCCCCGTGGCGCAGCAGAGCATGATGAAATTGTTGCAGGATGAACAGATTGGTTACGGCGACGACTTCAATTTCTTGAAAAACAAAATGATCAACGTTATCGAAGCCGACCATCTGCAGTGCCTAAATATCGACACCAATCCCAGCCTTTATAAACATTTCGACTTCGAAAAGGCTAAACAGTCTTTTCAGCAAATCAATGCGGCCTACTTCCGTGCCATCTACTTCTCGCTCGCTCCGCTTCTCTGCGTACCACTTTATCAGCAGATACGCCCCGCAAGCGACATCTACGGCCGAGAGATGCCCACTCACAGCTGTTTTTGGGAGCATGAGGCTATGGCCAACTTTTGGGGCTACGGTCGTTTTAAACATCCCGCTTGCGTGACCAACTGCATCCTTAAGACGGAGGCGCATCAGGCTAAGAATGGCAGCGATGAGGCCACCATCACCGTCTATGCCCACGGCTATCGAGTAGAGCAACGACTTACTTTAGTCGATAAGTGGGGCGGTGACGGCCGCCTACACAAAGTACCCGTTTATTGGGACGAATATCTGCCTGTAACGGGGCAAGGCACGATGAAGTTGCGAGAAGATAACGAGGAACAGCATTTCGACACGCAGACGGAGCGACTCAATCACATCCAAAGCGTTCTTCACGATTCCGACTTGAGCCTTTACCGAAGACACATCGCTTCGAAGGCTTAGAGGAAGGCTTCAAGGAAAGATAAAAGTAACGTCGAATTATTCCAACTTCTTCATCGCTCCGTTTGATTACAACAAACCGCTACATTTAATACAACAAAACGTTTTGTCTGAATATAACAAATCGTTTTGTTTAATACACAAAAAAGGCTCGACCGCAAACTCAAGTTCAGCGGTCGAGCCTTTTCTAAGTTTATTCGCTATTAAGCGGCTTATTTCTTAAGCATCTTAATTGTCTTTCCGTTCTTCTTTACAATGTAGATGCCCTTGTTGGTAGCATTGAATTGGTTGATGCGGCGGCCGTTCAGGTCGTAGATAGCTTCTACGCCGTTCTGGTTGTCGGCAGCAGCTTTATTGATAGCATTCTCAATGCCCGTGATGCTCCAACTGCCCTTATCGTAATCATTATCAAGGGTGAGGCTCATATCCTCAAGGCTAATGAATGTGCCTTGGTAAGCTACGGTTGCATTACCTTCGGTGTCGGTGTGCCCCTCAGTAATTGCTGAGTCGGTAGTAGCACCAATGGTGAGCTTGTGATTCTTCACCTCCACGGTGAGCGAGAGATTGAACCAACCATTACCCTTGCCTCTATTTGTCTCAACGATGCCTTGAAGCGGTGATTCAAGGTCGGGTTGCTTGATGAATGCCTCTTTAGCAGCCGCCCAAATGGGGCCGTAAGTATCGGCCGACTCTACGTATTCTTGTCCCTTCTCGTAGTTCTCGGGGTCGATATACCACTTGTCGGTTTTCTGAACGTGAGCTGCGGCAAAGCTAGCATCTGAGAAGTCTTCGCTCTCGCCAGCTACGAGGTAGTAGCCGTCGCCTTCGGTGCGCATCTTAGCCGTGAGCGTGTAGATGCCGTTGGGGATGTCAGTGAGCGTTTGCTTGATGGTGCAGTTGACGTTTCCCTTATAAGTAGAAGCGTTGAAGTAGTATTGCTCTTCGCTGTCGTCGTAGTTGTTGACGTTGTAAATTCTGCTCAGATCGGTCGAGGTGTTCGCATCGTTATTAATAGTCCATCCGCTAACGCCAGTGAAGCTTTGCTTGGCGGCGTTCTGATGGCGACTATCGAAGCCGGGGTTGCAGATTACGCCAGTGAGATCGTTGTCTCCCGTGCCGTAGGCATCCTGACCGAGGATAGCGGCATATTGCTTCTCCAGAATTTCTACCTCATCCATCACTTCTTTTGCAGTGGTGGGCAGAGCGGCTTCGCTGTGACTATTGATAGCTTGCGTCAAAGCGTACTTTTGATTTTCTTTAGCCTTGTCGTTGTACAAATTCAATAGCTCAATCTTGTTTAGCAAGGGGAGATATTGATACGTGTAGTTGCGGAGCACGTAGAAGTAGTCGGAAGTTTCAATCGCATTGCTCGTAGCGTCGTCGGCATCGAGGAGGTCGTGAAGTTGGGCTTCGAGCGTCTCAATCATTTTCTTCGTCAAATCTCCCTTACTGAAGTTTTCGGTCATTTTTTCAATGCAAGAGAGATATTCGTCGTAGACTGCGTTCGAGCTAGCACCCGTATTCGTCAGTTCGTACACGTCGTCGATGTAGTCGTTGTAGCCAGCAAGGGTTTGGTTAGCTTCGAGCTTTTCGTTAGCTTCCTTGAAACTTTCAATGAGTGCCTTCTTATCGCCCTTAAACTTTACTTCCTCGTTGAGGTATTGGCCGATGCTAGTCTTTAGGTTGTCAACGATTTCCTTTGTCTTGCTCTCCGTGTTGCCGTAGTAGAGTAGGCGGAGGTTGGTGAGGCCGAAACGGCAATCTTCGTTGCTAGCGGTGGCTTGGATGTAGATATCTTTTCCAGGATTGTAGGTTTGGGGAGTGGTGTAGTAGAGCCATTCGTTGTTGGTTGTTTCAAGCGTGTCGGTTGAAACGCCTCCTACGCCCCCAAACGTGATGACGGGCTTCGCTTCATCGTCCGTTCTGGTCATAATTTCGGCCGAGAGGGTGTAGAAGCCGGGGACGAGATCTTTTATAGAGGTGTTGGTGTCGTCAGTGAGGAGGAAAATGCGATTTTCGTCCCAATACACATCAAATTTTGAGGCCTTGTTCCAATTGTTGACGGAGGTGTCTTGTTGGTCTTGGGGACCTTCTTTGTCGGTGTAGAGCGAGGCGTGGGGGTAGGTGATGCTTTCAATTCCGCTATAGTCCTTCTTATAAGTAATAGTGGGTTCCGCTAGGGTAGTGGTGAAGTTGGGAGCACTAATGGCCCAAGTCAGGTCGATGGGTTCGTTGAGCATTTTGTCGACCTTACGCAAACAGGCTAATATTTCGGGGAAAACATTGCTCAGTGTGTTCTTGTAGAAATCAGTAAGCTCCGCTTCGTCGGCCGAGAAGCCTTCTTCGTAGAAGTCGTCCATCGTTTGGAGCAAAGCTTTAAGTTTGCTAGTTTCTTCTGTGTCGGGAAGCTTCTCAGTCGTTTCAAGAATTATCGGTCTGGCCTTCTTGTATAAAAGATAAATTTCTGCGACGTCGAAATCTTCGAATTTTGTCAAGTCTGAGAGGTAATTCTCCAAGTCACTTTCAAGGCCCTTGATGTCGTCTTTTGTGTTCTCGTAGCTGCATTCTTCGCTTTCTAACTTCTCGGCCATGGCGCGTGATACGGCAGTGATGCCCGCTGAATCGTAACGGCTAGCCTCAAAGTAGTAGTAAGATTTTACGTATTTGTAGTACTCCTCTTTGATTAGTTCCTCATTATCTTCCGTCATTTCGCTAGCAGGGAGGAGTTTGGTGAGGTAGAAGCCGTCGAAACCAATCTTGTCGAGATTGCGTGCGCTAAACTGCAAGTTGGTGTAGTTTTCCGAGTCGAAAATAATTGCGGTGTACGTCCACTCTCCGTTGGCTGAGGCGTTGGCCATGCCGAAAGAAGAGTCGGAGGTGTCGTTAGCGTTTTTGCCGAGCAGCGTCTTGCCCGTTGTGCCATATTCGTTCTGTCCGCCTTCGGTGGAAAGTTCGTTGGTGAGCGACACCACGGGGATGCTTTGGTTCTCAGCGGTGAGATTCTTTGTCCAGAAGCGCAAGTAGTACTTCGTGTTGGGTTGCAGTGTCCAACGCTCGGCGATAGAGGTGCTAGCTGAGGCGTCGCCGCTTTGAGTGGACTCAATCCATGCCCCGTTGTCGAAGCCTCCGTGCTTATGCCAAGTGAAGTTGTCGCTTGTCATGGGCGAGGAGTAGTTGCCCACCGTCCATAGAGGCAGTTGGCCGTCGTGCTTGCGAGGGTCAAGGCTGAATGTGGGGTTGTTGATGCTGTTGCCTAGTGTGTAGTAGACAACATTGTCTAACGTGATGCTAGGTGCTTCCGTCGCATCAAACGAGTTGGTCTCCAAGTAGATATCCGTCTTCTGCGCATACATCGAAGCGGAACCAATGAGGAGGCCGAACAAGGTGGTAGTTAATTTTCTCATATTTATAGAGTTATTGATAAAATGTTTTTAGGCTATTCTATGTAACGTTTGTTCTTACTGAAACCAATGGACGGCTTAGTAAACAACGTTGCAAATTTACGATTTTTTGCAACAATAACTCTAGCTAGTTGAAAAAGTGTGAGAAAATAGGTGCTGCTTTTACGCTTTTCTTCGTAAATGCCGCTCGCAGCGTTTATATTTTCGCCACTTCAGCCTCAAAGTCGCTTGGATTGCCCACGGCCAGATTTCTGATTTTTGAACGATAAGCGTAGGCTGTGGCGGTGGAGATGTTGAGAAAATGCGCTATTCGGGCTGTGTCGGTCACGCCTAGGCGGATGAGGGCGAAGATGCGCAGCCCTGTGTTAAGTTGGTCCTTATGTTTAGGTAGCGTGTGCTTCGAGTCGCACAGTAATCTGTTGAAGGAAACTACGAAATCGGGGAAGAGGGTGAGGAAGGCCGAGTCGAAGTCTACGTAAAAATCGTCTTGCTCTCGCTTATCGTTGTTTTCGTTTTGCAAGGATGTGTAGAGTTCCTGCACCTTTCTATCCTTCAGCATGCGCAGCGCATTGCGTCGGTGTTCGGCAATGGCGTCGAGGTAGCCGCGGCAGCGGTCGAGGTAGCGGGCAATGTATTCCTCCTTCACCTTGTCGGTCATGCGCAGCTGGTCGTAGGTGGCTTGCAGTTCGCTATTGGTCAGTTGTAGCTGTCGCATCGCTTCTTGCATCTTAGCGTTGGCCTCTTGTAGTTTTGCGTTGCCCTCGCTCAGTCGTCGGCTTCCCTCGGCTTGCTTGCGTTGCAAGGTGTGGAGTTTGCGCATTTGTTTGCGTAAGTAGACTACGAGCAAAAGCAGCACTACAAGTCCGGCAAGGAGTGAATAGAGAAAGAGGTGGTTGCGCCAATCTTGTTCGCTTTCAATCTCTTTGTAACGCTTGTTGATGATGGGGAAGATGCTCGAGGTTTCCACTGACCGCAGTCCAGCCTTGCAGTAGCTGGCATCCTCCATCGAGCAGAGCAGATAGGTGTAGGCACGGCTCACGTCGCCGCTTTCATAGAGCAGTTGGGCAAGGATTGGCAGGGCTTGATACTCCGTGGTGGGGCGTTTCAGGTCGGCCATGGCGGTGAGCGTGAGATAGTAGGCCTGCTCCGTGCTGCGGCCGAGAGCACGATAGGCTTGTGAAAGGATGAAGCACACGTAGGCATCGGGGCTTTGCTCGTTCACCTCCTTCTTATATATTTTCAACGTGTTGATGGCCTCTTGCGGACGGTCTTGCGCCAAGAATTTGTCGGCCAACACGATGTCGCAGTCTTTCCCCTTGTGAGGGGTGAAGAGCAACAAAGAGTCGCGGTAGCGCATGGCACGCTCTTTGAAGTATTCGTGTTGCGTAGCAATCTTGTTATAGTCGGCCATCCAGCCGTAGAGCATGCGCAGCACGCGGTAGAAGTAGAGCCGCAGTTCGGCATTGCTATCGTTAATCAGTTCGCAAGGCACTTGGCATAGCTCCTTTTCGGCATCAGCATAGAGAGCCGACACGGCGTAGAGTTCGGCTTGAGCAATGTGTGCTGAGGCTTGTAGTTTGATATCCGTTTTAAACTCGGGCATGGCCATAATCTGATTGAGTGCCGTCTGCGCCGAGTCGGTTTGGAAGTGGGAGTAGAGGTCGAACACCTCACGTAGCAAGTTGATGCGGTTATATCCTTTCGAGAGTCGGGCTTGCTCTTGCAAGCGGTGGGCTTGCTTAATGCGTTGAGCGTGATAGTCGGTTTTGTGTTCCACTATCACGTCGAGTTTTTGCAGCAAGTTTTCGGTGCGTTCGTCAATCACCACCTGCTTATTTTGGGCAGCGAGGGGCTGCACGAGCAGCAAGAATAAAATCAAGAGATAGGGTAGGGCGTTCATGGTAAATTTAGGGTTATAAATTCGTGGTCAAAGGTAGTAAAGTTAATCAAATCGTGCAATTTTTCGCCCCAAAAGTTTATATAAACGTTTATATTTTTTGCCCATTCCGCTTCGCTCTATTCCTTGATTATCAGGAAAAACGCCGAAAAAAGAGTTTATATTTTTTTTCTACAAATTGCTAGTTGCGTAGAAACGTCCTAATTTTGCAAAAGTTTCGAGGCGGAGCTATAGAATATGGCCTCCTCCCGACAGTTTCCTTAACGCATAGGTATATTATGAATAGCAAAATTCTCATCTCCCTTCTTTCCCTCCTCACCTTGTCGCTGCCAGCTATGAGCAAGCAGCGAGAGACTCAGCCCAAAGTGCAGCCCGCCTTTTGGTGGAGCGGAATGAAGAATCCTTCCCTACAAGTGATGCTTCATGGAGCGGACATTGGCCGTAGCGAGGTTAGTTTGAGCACGGAGTCCGTAGCCATTGATAGCATTTATCGCCCAGTAAATAGCAACTACTTGTTTCTTTATTTAAACGTGTCGAAGGCCGCCCCTCAAAAGTTCTTCATAAATCTCAATAAATCAGGGAAGAAGCAGCGCATAGCCTACGAACTCTTAGCCCGCGACCACAGCGTGAAAGCCCAAGGCTTCGACCAAAGCGATGTGCTCTACCTGCTCATGCCCGACCGCTTCGTCAATGGCAACCCAAAGAACGATGTGGTAAAAGGGCTGCTAGAGAACACTTCAAGCCAAGAACCCAATGCTCGCCACGGCGGCGACTTGGCTGGCATGAAGCAGTCGCTCGACTATTTGAGCGACCTTGGCGTCACGGCTATTTGGCCAACACCGCTGTTAATCAACGACATGCCTAACACCTCTTACCACGGCTATGCCATCACCGACTACTACCAAATCGACCCTCGCTACGGCTCGAATGCGGAGTATCGCGACTTCGTGCAGTCGGCTCACGCTAAGGGCCTAAAGGTGGTGCAAGACATGGTGTTCAACCACTGCGGCAGCCACAATTTCCTCTTTCTCGACCGCCCCGACTCCACGTGGTTCAACTACAATAGCCACTATGTGCAGACCTCCTATAAAATTTCGTCGGTCAACGACCCTCACGCTTCCAACGACGACGCACGCAACGCACAAGATGGCTGGTTCGTAGAGTCGATGCCCGACCTTAATCAGCGCAACCCCCACGTGATGCAGTACCTCATCCAAAACTCCATTTGGTGGGTGGAATATGCTGGTATTGACGGCGTTCGGCAAGACACATATCCCTATGCCGACCGCAAGGCCATGGCTCGTTGGTGCCGGGCGATGCTCGATGAGTACCCGCAGTTTAACATAGTGGGTGAAACGTGGCTCAACAGTAACGTGGGCGTGAGCTATTGGCAGCGCAATAGCCCCTTGGTCGACAAAAACGATAATAGCGAACTGCCCACGGTGATGGATTTCCCCTTGATGTCATTGCTCTGCTCGGCTCTCGATGAGGAAACCAACGATTGGGACAAGGGCTTGGCTCGCATCTACGAGTATCTGAGCCAAGACCGCATCTATGCCGACCCCACTCACTTGCTCACTTTCCTTGATAATCACGACACTGACCGCTTCGCTCCCGTAGCCAAACGCGCCTCGCGGCGCAATCGTTACGAGCAAGCCCTCACCTTGCTGCTCACCTTGCGCGGCATTCCCCAACTTTACTATGGTGATGAACTTGGCATGGCGGCCAACAAGAGCAAGGGCGACGGCGTGTTGCGACAGAATTTCCCTGGCGGTTTCCCTGGCGACTCCATCAATGCGCTTACGGGGCAGAACCTTACGCCCCTCATGCAGCGCACTCTTCGCACAGCCCGCACCCTGCTGCAATGGCGTCGGGACAATGACGTGATAGCCAAGGGCACGCTCCGCCAATTCTCCATCCGCAACGGCGTGTATGTGTATGCCCGCGAGTATAACGGCCACACCGTCACGGTGTTTATGAATGGCACTAATCAACCCGTATGTGTCGACTTGGCTCGTTACGCCGAGGTTTTGCCAGCGGCTCAAGCAAAGGATGTTCTCTCAGGTCGCACCATCGAACTGCCTAAGGAGGGAAGTTTGCAGCTAGACGTTCGAGGGACGCTAGTGCTTGATTTTCAATAGCTTCGTTGGCACATGCTCACTAATGGCCTAATCAGAAAAAACTAGCGGCCTAATCGTGAAAACTAGCGGCCTAAGCGTAACGAGCTAGTGGCCTAATCGTGAAAACTAGCGGCCTAATAAGAAAAAATAGTAGTGTATTAGTGGTTTTGAAGAGGATAGTTTCCCTATCGACGCTTGAATTATCAAACAACACAAATTCTAGCCTAACAAATCTTGCGTCGTAGTTTGCGTCGGTGTAGGGGGATGATTTCTCTTCCAAACTGCTAGCTGCTACTACCAGAAAGTTTAGTGCAGGCAATTACTGTTGCTTGCACTAACTGCTTGCACTCCCACTGATTATCAATCGCTTCACGAGTGTAAGCAGCATTCATTCTTGCTTTCACTCTTTCGGTGTGCTTACACTCTACTCATACGTTGCTTGCACTTGCTTACACTTGCCTGCTCCCTCTTGGTGCAAGCAGTGACAGTCAGTGCAAGCAACTTTTTTCTTGCTTGCACTCTTGAAACGCTTGATAATCAGTGGGAGTGCAAGCAATTAGTGCAAGCAACAGCAAATACTGTATATAAAGTTTTTGGTGTATAAATAACGAGTAAAAGTAACTCAACTAAAAGTGCGAAAACGACCCCAAAATTGGGAGCGACGCGTCCCCGCGTCGGCGCAAGAAGAAACGCAAGAAATAAACATAGCTAAAAAGAAACAAAGCAAGAAAGCCCCAAAAAAGGAGTTCCCACTTGCACCGACTCATGGACGAGTCGCTCCCAATTTTGTGATAATTCCTCCAAGTATTCTCTTAGTTACAATGAGTGGCTCTTTTCCTCTTCTTAACCCTCTTGTAACAATTCACAAAAACTTAAAATATGAAAATTGCTCACGTGTCAAAAACTGCTCGATTACTTCCTTTTTTGCGTAGTTGATGT
>CAVFOF010000052.1:0-12837 GCA_963623895.1 bacterium | reverse complement strand
TAGAGCACAACCTTGCCAAGGTTGGGGTCGCGAGTTCGAGTCTCGTTTTCCGCTCCAAGGTCGCTCGAATGGTGGAATGGTAGACACGAAGGACTTAAAATCCTTTGGGCAGAAATGTCCGTGCGAGTTCGAGTCTCGCTTCGAGCACATGAATTTTCTATCAAATTACGCAACTGATTTATCAATCCGCATTGATAAGTCAGTTTTTTTGTTTCCGTAGCTAGCGATCCGCTTCTTGTGTAAAATGAGATGCAAAAGTCTTAAACTTTCTCACCCATGTGATGCAATCGGGCAAAATGTTGTAACTTTGCTCAGCTTAATTATAAATAGGAAAAAGCAGACGTAAAGAACAAAAACTTATGATCGACATTTTTATTATAGTAGTGCTCGTGTGGGCACTTTTCAGCGGGTGGCGCACAGGCTTCATCAAGGAAGTGGTTTCCACCCTCGGCGCATTGGTCGGCCTGCTCGTGGCAGCCACCTGTTATGGCACTTTTGGGAAATACTTAGCTGTGGATGGCAGTGAGACGAATATGGTCACTAGCATCATTGCCTTCTTCCTGTTGTGGATTATTGTGCCCATCGTGCTCGGCTTTGTGGCTAATGTCCTCACCAAGTCCATTCGTGAAATGAAGCTAGGAATGCCCAATTCCATTCTCGGAGCGGTGGTGAGCGGCTTAAAGTATATGATAATTCTGAGCTGCGTGCTCAACGTGATGCAAAGCCTTCACATACTCAACCAGGAAAAGGCGGGCGACTCCAAACTGCTTTCCGTAGTGACGGGAGCCTTGAGCATGTGTTTCGACCACGACGGCGCTGCTGCCCAAGAGGGCACAGGTAAGGACGACTCCACCAAATCAGACACCATCTGGGTGGACCTTTCAAAGAAAGACAGCGTCAATCAAGCGAAACAGAAGTAACCCCTCCTCCCACAAAATCGCCAATCCCCGACAAGAAACAATGGAAGATAACGATTTGGTAAAAGAAATTACCGATAAAAAATACGAATACGGATTTACCACCGACGTACACACCGAAATTATTGAGCGTGGACTCAACGAAGAGGTCGTACGACTGATTTCTCAGAAGAAAGGCGAGCCCGAGTGGATGCTCGACTTCCGCTTGCGGGCCTTTCGCTACTGGCAAACCCTTGAGCAGCCCGACTGGGGACACGTCAACCTCCCCGCTATCGACTATCAAGCCATCTCCTACTATGCCGACCCCACCAAGAAACAGAAGGACGAGGGCAAGAAGGAGATTGACCCCGAGCTGATGAAGACTTTCGACAAGCTAGGCATTCCCCTCGAGGAGCGCATGCAGCTAGCAGGCGTGGCCGTTGATGCCGTGATGGACTCCGTGAGCGTGAAAACCACGTTCAAGGAGAAACTTCAGGAGAAGGGCATCATCTTCTGCTCCATCTCCGAAGCCGTGCGCGAAAACCCCGAGTTGGTGCGCAAGTACCTCGGCACGGTTGTGCCTTATCGTGACAATTATTTCGCTGCGCTCAACAGTGCAGTCTTCTCCGACGGTTCGTTCGTCTACATCCCCAAGGGCGTGCGTTGCCCTATGGAATTATCCACCTATTTCCGCATCAATGCCCGCAACACGGGTCAGTTTGAGCGCACGCTCATCGTGTGCGACGACGGCGGCTACGTCAGCTACCTTGAAGGCTGCACCGCTCCGCAACGCGATGAAAACCAGCTGCATGCAGCTATCGTTGAGATTGTCGTCAACGAAGATGCTGAGGTGAAATACTCCACCGTGCAGAATTGGTATCCTGGCGACAAAGACGGTCGTGGCGGTGTTTACAACCTCGTCACCAAGCGCGGACAATTGCGCGGAGCCAACTCCAAACTCTCGTGGACGCAAGTAGAAACGGGTTCCGCTATTACGTGGAAGTACCCCTCCTGTGTGCTGATGGGCGACAACTCACAGGCCGAGTTCTACTCCGTGGCCGTGACCAACAATCACCAAGAGGCCGACACGGGCACCAAGATGATACACATTGGCCGCAACACTCGCAGCACCATCATCTCGAAGGGCATCTCGGCTGGCCGTAGCCAAAACTCCTATCGCGGATTGGTGAAGGTGGGAAGCAAAGCCTCGGGCGCACGCAACTATTCCTCGTGCGACTCCCTGCTACTCGGCTCAGAGTGTGGCGCACACACCTTCCCCTACATCGACGTACACAACCCCGACTCCACCGTGGAGCATGAGGCCACCACGTCAAAGATTTCGGAAGACCAACTCCTCTATTGCAATCAGCGAGGCATCCCCACCGAAGACGCTGTGTCGCTCATCGTGGGCGGCTATGCCAAGGAGGTAATCAACAAACTGCCGATGGAGTTCGCCGTGGAGGCCACCAAACTGCTCAGTGTGTCGCTCGAAGGCAGCGTAGGGTAGGGAGGTAGCTTCAAAAAGTTGAGAGATACATACCTATAATATATATACAACGTATAATCTAACGTCATGTTAACCTTAAGCAACAACCAACTCTGCGTCACGATTAGCGAAATCGGCGCAGAGGTGCAAAGCATAAAAAGCGTAGAAACAGGCCGTGAATACCTATGGCACGGCGATGCTCGCTGGTGGAGCGGCCATTCGCCCATCCTCTTCCCCATTGTGGGCGGAATGTGGAACGGCACGTGCCGCATCAATGGCACTGAATGGCAAATTCCCAAGCATGGCTTCGTGCGTCGCGCCGCTTGGCACGTTGACGAGGCATCCGACACGCAAGTGCGCCTCTCTTTCCACAGCACGGTAGGCACGTTTCAGCATTTTCCCTTCGCCTTCTGCCTCACGGTAACTTATGCGTTGCACGAGAAAACGCTCCGCGCCACCTTCCACGTGCAGAACCTCAGCAGCTGCGACCTCCACTTTCAGCTCGGTGGTCACCCCGCCATCGCCCTACCTGAGTGGAAGGAGGAAAACACCGTTGATGGCTACTTGCAGCTCGAGGGCGAGGCCAACTATGTGGTGCGTGTGGGCGAACACGGTTGCTGGCAGTCCGAACACCACCCCGTGCCCAAAACCTCAGAGGGCTTCGTCCCCATTGAGGTGAGCACCTTCAGCCACGAGGCACTTATCTTCCCCGAACATCAAGTGACGGCGGCCACCGTGCTCGACCTTCAAAAGCAGCCTATTGCCCGTGTAGCATGTGAAAGTCCCGTATGGCTCTTTTGGCAGCCCCAAGGCGTTCACACCCCCTTCATCTGCTGCGAACCCTGGTATGGCTTGTGCGATGAACAAGGCTTCGAGGGCGAAATAAGTCAACGTCCCTACATCAACTGTGCTCACGCAGGCGAAACCTGGTCGGGCGGCTACGAACTGGAGGTCTACTAGCCCCATTGACGATTCAGCCCTTACAAAAAAGTGAAGAAACAGGCCGAGAACGAGCGAATTAGTAACTTTTTCAGCTTTTCGCTTTGCAATTCGCCCACGTTCACTTAACTTTGCCACGAAAATAAATAACGAAAAACTAAAATGTTCAAGAAACTCATCCTTCTCGTGCTCTTCGTAGCACCCTTGAGCCTCTGCGCTCAAAAGTATGGCCACTTCGACTACGCTGCCATTATGGCCGCCCTTCCCGAAGCCAAAACCGCACAAACTGAACTCGAAGCCCTCTACAAGCAATACCAAGCAGAAGTAGAAGGATTGCAGAAGGAGCTGCAAACCAAGGCTGAAAAGTATCAGAAGGAGGACACCGATGCCACTCCCGCCAACATCAAGGAGCGTCATCAGCAGGAGTTGCAAGATATGTACACTCGCTTGCAGCAAGCCAACCAAGACAATCAAGAAAACATGCAGAAGGAGCAGCAAAAGAAGATGCAGCCCATCGTGCAGAAGGTGATGAACGCTGTGAACGACGTGGCTAAAGCCAACGGCTACATTTACATCATCGATAGCAATAGCGCACAAAGCGCAGGCATCTTCATCAACGACTCACTCAGCACTGAGGTAACTCAAGAAGTGATGAAGAAGTTGGGCATCTCGGCCTCGGCCACCACTGTCACTCGCCCTGCTGCTGGCACTACTAAGTAAATAAGTGGTTTTATTTTCATAACGATTTCGGCACACTGGCCTTGTTGCCCGTGTGCCGTTTTTCTTACTTAGCGCATTCCCCTTGACGAATGCAACAGATTTCCACTCCTATGATTTCCGTAAGAAACATACACAAATCTTTTGGCAAACTCGAAGTGTTGCGGGGCATCGACCTCGACATTAAGCCCCGTGAAGTGGTGAGCATCGTGGGGCCTAGTGGTGCGGGCAAAACCACCCTGCTACAAATAATGGGCACCCTCTACAAGCCCGACGAGGGCACGCTCGAGATAGCGGGCGAAAACGTGCTCCGCCTCTCGAGCAACAAGCTCTCACGCTTCCGCTGCGAGCACCTCGGTTTCGTCTTTCAGTTCCACCAACTCCTACCCGAGTTTACCGCCCTCGAAAACATTATGATTCCGGGCATGATAGCAGGTCGCTCCAATGCCGACATCAAAAAGCGTGCGCTCGAACTGCTCGACTTTCTAGGACTCTCGGCACGAGCCGAACACAAGCCCGCTGAGCTATCGGGCGGCGAGAAACAACGCATTGCCGTGGCACGAGCCTTGATGAACAATCCCGACGTCATTCTAGCCGATGAGCCCTCGGGCAGTCTCGACTCACATAACAAGAAAGAGCTTCACCAACTCTTCTTCAAGCTGCGCGATGAAATGGGTCAGACCTTCGTCATCGTGACCCACGATGAGGAATTGGCCACCCTCACCGACCGCACCATCCATCTGCTCGACGGCAAAGTGCATCAGCCCGAGGCCGACGTGATGGCTACCCCCAACGGCGAACTCTCCACTCCTTCCATCCCCAATCTCTCCTCCCACTTATGATCTCACTTGGCAACTACAACACCCTGCGAATCACCCGATTTACTGACCACGGAGCCTATCTCGACGGCGGCGATTTGGGCGAAATCCTCATGCCCAAAGCCTACGTCGACCGCTCCATGCGTCCCGGCACGGAGGTCAACGTATTCGTCTACCTCGACCAGAGCGAACGACTCGTCGGCACGCTCGAAACTCCACTAGCTCGAGTGGGCGACTTCGCTTTCTTGAAGGTAGCCTGGGTTAACGAGTATGGCGCTTTCCTCGATTGGGGATTGATGAAAGATCTCTTCGTGCCCTTCCGTGAGCAAAAGATGGTCATGCAGCAGGGACGCAGCTATTTAGTCCACATCCACGTCGACGAAGAAACGCAGCGCATCGTAGCCTCGGCCAAAGTGGAGCGTTACTTACAGTCCGCCTCCTCGGCCGACTACCATCGCGGCCAAGAACTTGAGGTGATTGTGCAGCAGAAAACGCCCTTAGGCTTCAAGGTGGTGGCCGACAATCGCTGCGCCGGCCTAATCTACGACAATCAAATCTTCGAGCAAGAGCCTCATGCGGGCGATGTGCTTACGGCCACTGTGGTCAACGTGCGCCCCGACGGCAAACTCGACCTTTCATTGCAGCGCATTGGCAAAGGTCGCTTCCGCGATTTTGCCGACCAACTGCGCGAGGAACTTCGTAGGGAGGGCGGCATGCTTCCCTTCAACGACCAGTCCTCACCAGCCGACATTCAGCAGCGTTTTGGCGTAAGCAAGAAAACTTTTAAGCGAGCCGTGGGCACACTCTACAAAAACCATGAGATTCAGTTCACTGACAGCGGAATTTCTATGCTAAACAATAGAAAATCGCCTCGTTTTAGAGAAGTTTAACTATAGGGGGGGGTAAATTTAACGCTCAAAATTCTGCCTACGTTGTGACAAATCTGTAACTTTGCAATAGAAAAGTAAAAGTGCTATCTTAAGGTTGCACTTTTAACTCTTAATAAGATAGTTTTTTCATCTCTATATAAGTTCTGTGAGGTAACGATGCGTTGTGAAACGCGTTGTTACCGTTTTTTTTATCCCTATGCGAACTTTATACTGGTGTAATCTTTTTTGTAAATTCTCTATCCTTACAAAATCGTTGCAAAAATACGTTTACCCTTTCTGTTTTACCATTTCCATTTCTAACCAATGTATGCTCCTCTCTCGCTTTTTAGTTTTTCCACGTGTGGAGGAGTGCTACTTCCCCTCCCTAGACTTTAATAGGAGAATTTGCTGTTGCTTGCACAAATTGCTTGCATTCCGTTGAATATCAATAGTTTCGTGAGTGCAAGCAGCAGCAAAGCTTGCTTGCACTCGCTGCTGCTAGAAGCGTCCCCCCGAAGCCCATTTCCTAGTGGCCTAATCGTGAAAACTAGCGGCCTAACTCTGCTCACCTAGTGGCCTAATCGTGAAAACTAGCGGCCTAATCGGAAATGCTAGCTCTCAGCCCATTAATATGCAAGGCTAGTGTAAGCAAAACGAAATGCTGCTTACACTGCGTAACTGCTTGATACCCAGTGTAGTGTAGGCGGTTGGTGCAAGTAACAGTAAACACTGCTTGCAAACTTAGAGGGGTGTGTAGCCCAGTGAACATGGTGCTTGCTTTCATCCCTCTGTCACTACGTCTTAAAAGGCGGCTTCTCAATTTTCTGCGTTGATGCCGCAACTTTTTGGGCAGAGATCAAAAATAATGTGGCTAAATGGTTATCTTTGCGCAGAAAATGTCCTAAATGTATTCATACTTATAGATTGTAGTTTCACAGATAGCCTAGATGATACGACTTAGCCTCCTTTCGCTTCTCCTGCTGCTTATGCCCCTTTTCGCCTATTGTCAGATGGCAAAGGGGGACGATGAAAACGTCTGCCCCGATAGCTTAGTTGCCGACAGCCTAAGTGCTCCTTTGCTTACGGACTCAGTTAGATTGCAGGTCACTTCGTTGCCACAACAAGCCAGCAGCTCGCTCTCCTCATCGATGGTAGCTCCCCCTTTGTCGTATCCCCTCGATGTCCCAACCGATTTTGTCGATAGTTTATCGCTTGGCTCGAAGCAGCAGCTACGCTTACGATTTACGCAACGCATGGATAAGGTGGCCTCCTCCTCGCTCTATCAAACGGCCATCGCCGTAGTGCCGCTGATGGCCGCCGGAATGTTGGTGAGCAAGCAAGACCGTCATTACCGCTCGTTGCGCAACGATTTCCTTCCCCATTTCAAATACACCGTCGACAACTACACGCAATACCTACCCGCCTTCACCCTCGTGGGGCTGAAGGCTTCCGGCCTCAAAAGTCGCAGTTCGTGGGGACGCATGCTCACCTCCGATGCCTTCTCGGCCGTGTTGATGGCCAGCGTGGTCAACACGTTGAAACAAACTCGCCGCGAGTTGCGCCCCGATGGCTCCAATCGCCGCTCCTTTCCCTCGGGTCACACGGCCACAGCCTTTATGACCGCCACCATGCTGAGCAAGGAGTATGGGTGGCGCAGCCCGTGGATAAGCGTGGGAAGCTATGCCGTAGCCACAGCCACAGGATTGATGCGCGTGGCCAACAACAAGCACTGGCTGAGCGACGTGATGGTGGGAGCCAGCATCGGCATCCTCTCTACCGAGCTTGGCTATCTCCTTGGCGATGCCTTGTTCAAAAAGCGCGGCCTACTGCATGCCGATAGTGTCGACAATGGGTTTACCCGTCGCAGCAAGCCCTCGTTTGTGGGCTTGTATATGGGCTTCAACATCCCCTTGAGCCGCTACACGGTAAGCCCCGGCTTGTCGTATCGCACCTCCTCGGGCGTGACCACGGGCATTGAAGGCGCCTATTTCTTCAATCCCTATGTCGGGGTGGGCGGACGTCTCACGGTGATGGACACCTACGTCATCTCCAATAACACGGAGGCGGAAGACGAAACCTTCAAGGCAGGCTCGTTTCTGGCCGGTGCCTACGGTTCTTACCCCCTCACCTCGCGTGTGTCGGTGGGGATAAAGGCGTTGTTAGGCCTATCCCATTATAACACGATGACTTTCAAGAAGACCACCATTCCCCAACGCAGCGTGTTCACCTCCGTTGTGGGCGTCAATCTAACCTTTCGTGCCAATCGTCGCTACGCCATGCGTTTCTTTATGGATCACACGCTGATCCAGCCCCACAGCATCTTCTCGAAAGAGTATACCCACACCCTCGTGGGCGGCTCCACCTTTTGCGTGATGTGGTAGAGGGCGGTGGAAAAATGCAATAGTTTGCGTTATATACCTAAAGGGATGTTCCACATTCCTTGAAATAATGCTATATTTGCATAATCTTTTCACCTTGAAAAATAATAATTACATCTTATAATCTATGGCAAAACATCAGAACGTCTGCCGCTGGTTTGTGTGGCTCCTAGCCTTGTGTCTGGGTGCCCTTCAGAGCTATGCCCAACAGTTTGAGAAGGGCGTGCTCTACCACCTCACCTCCGTGGCAAAAGGACAAAACATTGACATCAACAAGCAAGGCCACGTGGTGCTCGCTAAGGTCAATGAAGAAGCGAGCAATCAGCATTTCACCGTCACAAGCCTTTCGGGCTCGTGGCGTTTCATCAATCCCTTCAGCAACAAGGCCGTGCGCACGAGCGGCAACTCCTTGGCCGTGGGCGAGAACAATGGTTCCGACGAAGCCCAATTCTGGAAACTTGAGGCCGTAGGTAGCCACTACCTGCTCGTTCCGGCCAATCGTCCTTCGATGGCCGTGGCCGTAGAGGGCAACTCCATCACCCTTATCGATAAGGCGAAAGCCAAGGAAAGCAAGGCGGCACAATTCGACATCACTCGCGCCGCCCACTCGGGCTTTGATGTGGACCTCACCTATCGCATCCGTTCGGTGAAGAACCCCGACCTCGTGCTAGGTAACGGCGATTCGGGCGAAAATAATGCCCACATCGTGAGCGAAACGGTCGATGCGGGCAATCGCGGACAGTATTGGAGCATTAAGATGCTCGACCTCAATCGCCGCGTAGTGGGCAACGCTTTCTACACGCAAAACTTCGACGATGGCGGAGACAACGCTTCCATCACCTACCTGCTGCAATGGCCCGCCCAAGAGGGCGTCTGGAACAATGCGCAGTTTAAGTTTGAGCCAGTAGAGGGTCAGCCTGGTGCCTACATCATTCGCTCGGCCAACAAGCATAAGGCCGACAAAATGTATGCCTTGCAAGAGGGCGAACTCAAAAGCGTGGCCTACAACGCTGCCGATACCGCTGCGTGGTTTAGCTTCGAGCAAGTGGAGAAACCCAAGATTAAGTCGCCCTATTGGGAAGACGAAACCATCTTTGCCGAAAACAAAGAAGTGGGCGTGGCCACCTACCTCCCCTACAACACGGAGAAGGAGATGCTAGCCGACAAGGCCTATTACGCCACCCCGTGGACCACTCCACAAACCGACCGCTACCTCTCGCTCTCGGGCACTTGGCGCTTCCATCTTGTGAGCCAGCCCTCAGAGCGTTCGCTCGACTTCTGGCACGAAGGCTTCGACGTGTCCGCTTGGGACACCATCCCCGTGCCCTCCAACTGGGAGATGCAAGGCTACGACAAGCCCATCTACTGCAACGTGGAATATCCCCACTCCAACACACCTCCCTTCATCAAGGCTCGCCCTGGCTATAACGACGGGGGCAAGAACTATGGCATCGACCCCGTAGGCTCCTACGTGCGCACCTTCAGCGTGCCCGCCAATTGGGACGGCCGCCGCACGTTCATCCACTTCGGTGGCATCTACTCCGCCGCCTTCGTGTGGCTCAACGGCCAGTATGTGGGCTACACCCAAGGCTCGAACAACGTAGCCGAGTTCGACATAACGAAATATCTAAAAGCAGGAAAAGAGAATAGCATCGCCGTGCAAGTGTTCCGTTGGAGCGACGGTTCCTATCTCGAGTGCCAGGACATGTTCCGCATGAGCGGCATCTATCGCGACGTATACCTTTATAACACGCCCCTCATGGCCGTGCGCGACCACTACGTTACCACCAACCTTAGCATCGACCCCAACACAGGGTTAGCCGATGCAGAACTCAGTGTGGCTCTGAAGGTAGACAATCGCAACAACCTAAGCGACAAAAAGCTAGTCAGCGTAAAGGTGTTTAATCCAGAAGGAAAGGAAATTCAAGAAACTTCGGCCTCATTCAGCACTGCCGACGGACTAGAAAAGACGCTCTCGCTCAGCGTGCCCAATGCTCAGCTATGGAGTGCCGAACTCCCCAACCTCTACACCTTGCGCATCGTACAAAAAGACGCTCAGGGCAACGACGAAATGGCCTTCTCTACCAAAGTGGGCTTGCGCAAAGTAGAGATTAAGAACTCACTGCTCTACATCAACGACCAGCGCGTCTTCCTCAAAGGCGTAAATCGCCACGACACCTCGCCCCTCCACGGCCGTGCCGTAACGGTGAGCGAAATGTTGCGCGACGTAACCTTGATGAAGCAGAACAACATCAACACCATCCGCACCTCTCACTATCCCAATGATGCCCGCATGTATGCCATGTTCGACTACTACGGCCTCTACACCGTCGACGAAGCCGACCTCGAAGACCATGCCAACCAGAGCATCAGCGACCGCCCCAGTTGGATACCCGCCTTCGTCGACCGCATCGACCGCATGGTGTTGCGCGACCGCAACCACCCCTCCGTGGTGATGTGGAGTTTGGGCAACGAGAGCGGAGCTGGCGAAAACTTTAAGTACTGCTACGAAGCCGCCAAAAAGCTCGACCCGCGCCCCGTACACTACGAAGGCACACGCATTAGCCGCTCTTATGGCGGCGAACGCTACTCCGACTTCTACTCAAAGATGTACCCCGGCATGGCGTGGATGAGCCAAAACACCTCGAACCTCGACAAACCCATGTTCATCTGCGAATATGCTCACGCTATGGGTAACGCCGTGGGTAACTTCTCAGAATATTGGAACGCTATCGAAAACTCTAACGCCACCATCGGTGGCTGCGTGTGGGACTGGGTGGACCAATCCATCTACGACCCTCAACTCCTAAAGAAGGGCATCTACCACCTCACCACGGGCTACGACTACCCCGGCCCTCACCAAGGCAATTTCTGCTGCAACGGCATCATCCCCTCCTCACGTAAGGAGAGTGCCAAACTCATGGAGGTGAAGGCCGCCCATCAGTTCGTGAAGTTCACGCTTAATAACGTGGACGCCGAAAAAAATACGGCTACCATTACCTTGCGCAACGCTTACAACTTCCAGAACCTCAGCGATATGAACCTTAGCTACGAAGTTCTGTCGAACGGCAAGTGCGTGAGCAAGAAAACGGTGAAGCTGCCCGCCGTAGCCCCTGGCGACAGCACGCAGATCACCCTGAAGCTAGCTAAGGCCAACCTCGCCGCCGCCAAGCAGCAAGGCACAGAGGTGATGCTCACCCTGCACGTGGCCATGCGCCAAGCCCAAAGCTACGCAGCAGCCAGCCACGAGGTAGCCATGAAGCAGTATACGCTGAACGAGCGCGGCCAGCTCGCCAAGCTGACCTCCGACGAGCGTGCGCCGCAGTTGATGCAGACCATGTCGCTCGACCCCGTGATTATCGGCAACGAGAAAGTGCAACTCACCTTCGACGGCATCACCTCGCAACTCACCGCACTGACGCTAGGTGGCCGCAATATCATTTCGGGCGACGAGGGCTTCGTTTACAGCAATCACCGCTGGATTGAGAACGACCGTTACGGCAACACTAACAATGGCCTAGAGGATAAGGGCACACTCCGCACCGAAACCGTCAACGGCAACCTCGTGGTGAAGACGCAGCGCAAGGGTTCGCTTTGCGACACGGAGATCGACTACACCATCTATCCGCAAGGCATTGTCGACGTGGAGGCTCGCTTCACGCCCCACACCACCGAGCTTCGCCGTGCCGGTCTAGTTTGCTTAATCGACTCCGCCCTTTCTCACGTCAACTACTACGCTTACGGCCCTTGGGAAAACTCCAACGACCGCCGCGACGGCGTAACGCTTGGCCGCTACACCACCACTCCGCAGCAAATGATTGAGCCGAACATGAAGCCACAATCTACGGGCAACCGTGAGGGCTTGCGCGAACTCACCCTGAGCGATGGCAAAGGCTATGGCGTGAAGATTGAGACGGAAGGCACAGTGAACTTCTCGCTCATCCCCTACACCGACGAGCAGCTCATGAATGCGGGTCACTATTGGGATCTCACTCCAGCCGCCCACAACGTGCTGCATCTCGATGCCGCCATGCGTGGCATTGGCAATGCTTCTTGCGGTCAGGACGTAGGCACACTTCCCACTTACTGCGTGCCCAACAAGCCCTTGAGCTACAAACTGCGCATCTCCTTAGCCAAGTAATGAATAGGGCTACACCTATAATATTTAATTACACACATACGAAAAACTAGAATAATGTCATTAGCAAAGTTTGAAAGCGAAGTGAAGATTGTGCCCCAGTTGCAGACAGTCTACTATAGCCGCTTCGACGATCTCACCTTCCTCTCGGTGATAAAGGAACGCCTCTCCGACCCCGAGGTGCAGCAAAAACTAGCCGAGCAAGTGCCGGCCGATAAAATCGGCGAACTGCAAAAGTATGCCGAAGGCCTCAGTTTCGACACCGACGCCATACACATAGCCTCGCCTATGGGCAACATAACGCTGCGTATCGTGGAGCGTGAAGAGCCCAAGTGCATTAAGTTCGCCTCCGAAGGCTCACCCATCCCCGTCTACGTGTGGATACAAGTGTTGCCCCACGGAGCCTACGAAAGCAAAATGCGCGTCACCGTAGGAGCAGAGGTAAACTTCTTCATGAAAGGCATGGTGAAGAAACCATTGCAGCAAGCCGCCGACGGCCTAGCCAGCATGCTAAGTGCCATTCGCTAATCGCTTTCCGATTTCTCACTTTCACGCATAATTATTGCGGGTAAGCAGCCCAACGCATCACCGATGCG
>CAVFOF010000051.1:0-12849 GCA_963623895.1 bacterium | reverse complement strand
CGTTCTACCTCTGTCAACTCCAATACTTTTGGCTTTCCCATTAATCATAAAACGGGAGTCGCTCAATGGATCTCGAATACTCTCTGAATGACATTGAGCGAAAACTCGACCCTTAGAAATTCTTTCGTGCCAACTGGCAATACATCATCAGCATTGATGCCATAGACCGCTTGCATTTCCACTTCAGTCACAAATTATCGGTAAAACATAAAGCATACCCTGATGTAAGCATAATTGTAAGTAAAGAAAAAACTGCTCAACTCAAAGAGTGGATTGACAGGTAGTCAATGCATAACTCCCAAACTTCAATTTTCTTGAATTTCGCTTTTTGAAGAAAACGATTTCACCTAACTGAACACCCTTGCTCTTGGCTATGTAATTCCAGCTATTAGAGTGTACTCGAGACTTTCACCCAATAGACAATGCTCATGCCGAGCATACATGTAGGGTGACATGAGAAGTAAAGCAGTTTACAATCTCTACGCACATATTTGAGCCTAGCGTGCATTTTTTTATAATGAAACACTTTTTTATTATTATAAAATGCTTACCTTTGCTCGCAAAATTAATCTAATTAGATATACTTCTCCGATTGTTGACGAGAAGCATATTCACTCAACAAAAAGAATAATGGGTATATTACAAGACAGACTATCAAAGTACACCCTCCCACAAGAATACAAGGCAAAGGGCGTATATCCCTATTTTCGTGCCATAGAAGGCAAACAGGGTACAGAAGTAGAAATGGGTGGACATCACGTATTGATGTTCGGCTCTAATGCATACACTGGTCTTCCGGGCGATGAGCGTATTATCCAAGCAGGAATTAAGGCGATGGAGAAATACGGTTCAGGTTGTGCTGGTTCCCGTTTCCTTAATGGAACACTTGACCTTCACTTACAGTTGGAGAAAGAGCTTGCTGAGTTTGTTGGTAAGGACGATGCTTTGTGTTTCTCTACAGGTTTTACGGTCAATTCAGGTGTAATTCCTGCCCTTACAGGACGTGAGGACTTTATCATCTGCGATGACCGCGACCATGCCTCTATTGTCGATGGTTGCCGTTTGTCATTCTCGAAGCGTTTAAAGTATAAGCACAACGATATGACCGACTTAGAGCGTCAACTCCAGAAATGTACTCCCGAGTCAGTCAAGTTGATTGTGGTAGACGGTGTATTCTCTATGGAGGGCGACTTGGCTAACCTCCCTGAAATAGTAAAATTGAAGCACAAGTACAACGCTACAATCCTTGTTGACGAGGCGCACGGACTTGGTGTATTTGGCCGTCAAGGACGTGGTGTGTGCGACTACTACGGACTGACAGATGAGGTGGACTTGATTATGGGTACCTTCAGTAAATCGTTAGCCTCTATCGGTGGTTTCATTGCGGCAGATGAGAGCGTCATCAACTGGTTGCGTCACAATGCCCGCACTTATATATTCTCCGCTTCAAACACGCCTGCAGCCACTGCTTGTGCTTTGGAAGCGTTGCACATCATACAGAATGAGCCTGAACGCATAGAGGCTTTGTGGGACGTTACTCGCTATGCTTTGAAGCGTTTCCGTGAGGAAGGCTTTGAGATTGGTGAGACCGAGTCGCCCATCATTCCTCTTTACGTACGCGACACGGAGAAGACCTTCGTGGCTACTGCTCGTGCGTTTGACGCAGGTGTGTTCATCAACCCTGTTATTCCACCAGCCTGTGCTCCTCAAGATACCCTTGTACGTGTGGCATTGATGGCCACTCACACTAAGGAGCAAGTGGATCGAGCCGTAAAGGCATTGGCCGAAGTGTTCCGTGAACTCGACATCATAAAGTAAGAAGGACACGCTGTCATTAATGGTGAAAATTGGTATTGCTGAATAGTTATGCCACAACATACAGGAAAGCTCCACAAGTTTGGTCTTATGTTCTACGATAGAACTTAGAGCAAACTTGTGGAACTTTTTTTATTGTCTTATGAGATAGAAAATCTAAGGAGGTGCTTTTAGAAGAGGGATTGAATTTGCGAGAGGTCGGTTATGATGTGAGTGGGTAGCGATTCGTCGTAGCTTTTATCCTCCCATTCTTTACCTTTAAACCAAATAGTTTGACACCCGATGGATTGAGCTGGCTGAATGTCTTTTCCAAAGCTATCGCCCACTGCGATGCAGTTTTCAGCAGATATTTGGGCGGCCTCTACGCCCAAT
The DNA here is from genome assembly GCA_963623895.1 of bacterium. GTDB lineage: Bacteria > Bacteroidota > Bacteroidia > Bacteroidales > Bacteroidaceae > Alloprevotella. Next base: position 10,662 of record CAVFOF010000051.1, on the reverse strand, counting down.
TGCCAAATGGCGGAATCAGGTTTACGTACGCCCACTACAGCACTTTCTATAATGTCGCTAAAATAGCTGATAATACCGTAAGTTTGCAACACTTTATGTAGGTTTCCATAGAAGTTGGAAACCATTACTAACTTATACTTACCGTTCAGATAATCGAGTGTCTGTGCCGACTGTTGAACGTGTTGATAGGCAAAATTGTCACAATAATCAACGAGTTTCTTATTTAGTCCTGCCCTTATTTCTTTTGCGGGAAGAGCGATTGCTTGCAAATCGTTTTCTAGACATGCAAGTTGAATGTCAATTTTCTTTGTAAGCAACGCTTTAAAGTCATCATCGGGGGTGATGATGGGCTCTCGAGCTAGCGTTCGTTCGCCTGTGACGTATGCTTTGCGCAGCTGCGTTTCCTCGATATTAAGCCCTTGATTATGATAGGCTTGCTGAAAAACATAAAACCAGTGGGTAGCCGCTGTGTCGAGCGTACCTCCGTAGTCGAACAGAAAACAGTTCATATTGCTTGTTATTTTCTCTTATTTTGGGAAAGGTGTCGATAATTTTCTTAAGCAACCTTTTTGATGGTTATCATAGTGCCTAATCGCGCATAATCTTTTTGTTGCCTACTTTTACGAGGCCAACGCCTATGAAAATCCACACGAGTTCACGTATTCGGGTGTAAAGACTGGCAAAGAGTCCTAATCCAGAAACGCTAAGCCCCAGAATTTTTACAATCAGCGAAAGTCCGCCTTCACGTGCCCCCAACTGCATGGGAAGGAAGAAGAGAAGATTACCAATGAGTGAGGAAAAGGCCAACACCAGGATGGCATCCCAAAAGTTCAACTGCGCGCCTAAGGACAACAAGATGAAGTAATACTCTAAAGCGTTGATTACACGAGCTACATATTCAAAGAGTAAAGAAGAGTAGAATGCTCGGGGTTGTGAATGGAGATAAGCGATGTTATCGTCCACCTTTTGCATATCCTCTTTGTGTTCATCATAGAACTTTCTCGCCCACTTTTTAGCCACAGGCAGATAGAGCAGTGGTTGGAACAGTTTGACAATAACTCCTCGCTTGTAGCAAAGATGGAACACGGAGAGCACCACCACGAGCAACAAAGCGAAAGCAATGAAGAGTCCCCATAAGAAGGGAGTCATTTTATGAGTGTAGACTACGGCAAAAAGCACGGCTGCCGAACTCCATAGGCAGATGTGTGAAAGGATGTGCATCATGGAATAGAGCACCACTGACGACATGGCACGTGGTACACCGATGTAAGAGCTTAACTCCATCACACGATAAGGGCCACCGCCAAAGCCAAAGGGCGTGGTGTAACTAAAGGCGAAGCCCGACACAGTTAGTTTGTAAGCATGGCGATAGGAAAGGTGCTTGCTATGCGTGCCGCTATTCACGATGATTTGGAAAGCCCATGCATTAAAAGCATAGACGAAGACCCACACCCCGATTACAGCGGGAAGATATAGCCCCGCGCGTGAGAGGTGTTGCCTCATTTGACAGTAGTCTACATCAAACGTGCATAGCATGACTGCTATAGCCGCAATGCCGAACAACAAGAAGAGGTTTCGATATAATGGTTTCACTAGTAAGGCTAATGTTGTGTTAGTAGTTAGAGATTTCAGTAGCTATGCGCTTGCAAAGAGTTTCGTGCTTACTTCGCATATAGAAGAAGAGGATGTTCATAATAGTAAGCTCAAAGACGAAGTAGACCCAAGGATGCCCTATCAGCACGGAGATATAGAGCACTATGGCTCGAGTGTTGAACGTGAGAATGTTGGCATATTTAATGAGTGGAAGGCTACCTTTTCGGAAATCACCAATCAACTTATCGGGCAGAGGTTGTCCTGCGAAGTTCTCCTTGAGTTTGCCACGAAGCACTTGAAACTTGGGCGTCATCTTTTCTTGCGAACGAGTGTAGTTGCGGTAGAAAAAGAGGAAAACCATCCACATTCCGTCACGCTTGAAACTAAGCGTATTCAACTCCGCTGTAAGTTTTTTTGAATGGTCGAGTTCACTGCCCGATTTTCCCTTTATGAAGAAGAGATGAATGTTTCGGTAATAATCGGCCAAAGCGCATTGTTTTCCATGAAAGATTAGCCCCGAAACAGCTGCGAGCAGCCAAATGTAAATACCCCATTCCACGTTCGTAAGAGGGATACACGTGCCTTGCAATCGTAGGCAAATCGCAGCGTAAATGGTAAAAAACCACACATCGCCCGCAAAGCCATCGAGAATTCTGCCCCATCGTGTTTTCTTGCCCGTCATGCGTGCCAACTGCCCGTCTGCACTATCGTAGAGGTTTGCCCAAACCAGCAAGAATACACCGACAAGATTATGTAAGAAATCAGGGAAATAGAACATCACCCCTGCGGCTGCCCCCAAGATAATACTGAGGATGGTCACCACATTAGGGTGCACATTAAAATGGTTGAAGAATTTTGCCCAAAGCAATCCTAAGGGGCGTGTAAAATGTATGTCGAGCCACTCTTCCGTGTCCTGCGACTTGAAGGTGGCTGTTAGTTGCGTAGTGGATTTATTAGTTGACATTATTAGTTGTTAAGTAATTCGATAAACCTCTGAGCAATGGCCTTAGAGGCTTCTTTTCGGCAAGCAGAGAAACTCGGCCAATCGTTGAAATCGATGACGATGCACTGCCCATCGGGAGTGACGATGGCATCTCCGCCATATACCAAATAGCTCGTCAGCCGAGCCATTTTGTCTGTCTGACTTTTCAGCAGTTCTTTATCAAAATCAATGAATTGCGGTATGCCATTGATGCTTTCATTGCCAAATTTAGAGAAAGTATTCTCTTTCGTGGGATAGAACGTTTCAAAGAATACATGTCCCTCCACACCATAGAATTTTACCAAGTCGCCCTCAACGTGCTGCTCGGCAATCAAGCATTCTACTCCTCGATTTTGAAAATCGACGAGTTTGGTGTGCAGTTCCTCCTCTGTGGTAACGAAGCATACGTCTTCCTTTTGTTGGGCGCAGCTATCGGCTCTCTTTATCCATACGGGAAGATTGGGATGCGTTGATTTTAAATGGGCGGCATTGCCAATCTCAAACGCTGGAATCGCTAGTCCGTTCTCACGAAAGAGCTGAGCTATTCTAGCTCGGCTCATGCTTAGAAGCCGTTGAGCAGAGTTCACTACGATTAAGTTCCGCTGCTCCTCCTTAGCCAATTCGGTCAACACTTGCGGGTCGCGAGCCATGGTGAACACGGCATCAAACTCAGCGAGGTCAACCCCTATAAATAAGTCTTCATTGATAAGCGAAACGTCCAAGTTCTTTCTGCATAATTTCGAGGCAACCGCTTGAAAGATGGCAGCATCTCGGTTCACCGAATTCGGACTAAAACGTGGTGAGCGTGCCACTCCTAACACCTTTAGCATAGCTCGTCTCCTTCCAAGAAAGCCTCCGCCTTACAGATGTCGTCAGCGTGATCTACGTCGAGTATCGTCGAGAACTTGAAAGCTTTCAGTTTCAATCCATCTTCTATCAAGGCGCGCTGGAAATTACGCATTCTGCTTTTTCCTTGCTTCATGCAGTTGGCCAATGTGGTCAATGCCTTTGGGTCTAAACAATAAATGCCGCCCGAGATGTAAGAGCAATTATTCGGTTCATCAAAAAATCCCGTGATATTCATGTCCATATCCGTTCCAACGTACAACGGTTTCTCGTCATCAACGAAATCGGTCACAGCCATGCATCCATCCCATTCACAGGTTTTAAAATAGTTGATGTAACGTGAGAATTCCGCTTCTCGGAAAATGGTGTCGACCGTAGTAAGACAGAATTTTCCCTCACCTAAGAGGGGAGCTAATTCCGCAAAGCTATGCATGGAGCTAGGTGTGCTTTTCACGAACATACGGATGTCGTTAGCTTTTCCATTCTCCTGTAGTTGACGGATGTGTTGCTCGGTCAGTGGATTGAGGGTATTGACAATGAGGTCAATTTCGGTAGCTTCATTTTGGCGGAAGATGCGGATGAGTCTATCTATCATTGCCTCCCCGTTAATCTTCACCAAGGGTTTTGGTAGAGTTACACCCTCTTGTTGCAGTCGCGAACCTTCGCCTGCGGCTATGATGGCAAACTTCATTAGAGTTGCTTTTTAACGTGTTTGTGCTGAGCCAAACCACGGGGGGAGAGGAGGAGCTATGAGTTCCTCCTGCCCTGTGGTGTGGCAATATCTTAGTAGCCCTTGCTTGCTATCTTTCTTTTCTTTCTTGATAGATTTTTGGCAGGGGATTGGCATGGGCATCTTCATAGCTTTGTCGATTGCGGAAGATGTCAATTGCCGTATAAATAGCTTGCCTGAATGAGTTGGCTTGAGCTACGCCTTTGCCCGCAATGTCGTAGGCTGTGCCATGATCGGGCGAGGTGCGAACGATGGGTAGTTCTGCTGTGAAATTCACACCATTGTCCATCGACAATGCCTTAAATGGTGTGAGCCCCTGGTCGTGGTACATAGCCAAGATGCCATCGAAGTGCTTATAGAGCGCTGCGCCAAAGAAGCCATCGGATGCATAAGGTCCGTAACAGGGCAAGCCAGCTTCGGCCAAAGCCTTAATTGCGGGGATGATTACTTCCTCCTCCTCTGTGCCTAAAACACCACTGTCGCCAGCATGAGGGTTCAATGCCAACACAGCCACTCTCGGAGCAGAGATGTTGAAGTCGCACACCAGTGTTTCATAGAGAGCCTTAATCTTCTGTTCGATACGTTCCTGAGTGACGGAATAAGCCACCTCGGCTATGGGCAGATGGCTTGTAAGGAGAGCCACTCGCATCAGATCGTTGCAAAGCACCATAAGTGGCTCATTCACGTTTCCGAAACGATCTTGCAGATACTCCGTGTGTCCTGCGAAACGGAAGTTTGTGCTCTGAATGCTTGCCTTGTTGATAGGAGCAGTAACGAGCACGTCGATGTCGCCCGTTTTGTAGGCCTGCACGGCTTGTTCCAGCGACTCGAAGGCTGCATGTCCAGCCTCTGCACTTTGCACTCCGAAGTCCACTTTCACCTCCTCGTCGGAGAGGTTCACAAAGTTGAGCTTGCCCGCTACTGCCTGCTCGGGCGAATAGATGAGATTAAGCGCCACATTGTTCAGTCCTAGAGCTTTGCGATGAGCGAGTGCCACCTTTTGATGTCCAAAGACGATGGGGATACAAAGGTCGAACATCAAGGAATCGGCGAACGTCTTGAAAATCAATTCATACCCCACCCCATTGGTGTCGCCCTGACTGATGCCCACTCTAATGAGATCGGAGGGGGCAACCGCTAGGCTGCGTTTATCTATTGTAGTGTTGTTATCTGTCATATGCATGATCTGTTATCAGGGGATGCCGTTGCTAGCCACTGACTGATGGGCTAGCAAGATGCCTCTGCATTATTTTTCTTTTTCTTCTCTTCCTCCTGCTTAGCCGTGCTTAGCAGTCCGCAGGCAGCAAAGATATCTTGTCCACGCGAGGCTCGGATAGTGGTGAACAACCCGTGGCTCGTAAGATAGTCTCTGAAGGCCAACATGCGCTGCTCGTCAACCCCACACAAAGGGGTGTCGGGGATGGAGTGGAATCGAATCAAATTGATGCGGCAGTCCAATCCTTGTAGCAGTTGAATGAGGGCAACAGCATGCTTTCTGCTATCATTAATCCCCTCAAAGACGATATATTCAAAGGAGAGTCTTCGCTGATGTGAAACCTCCAAGTTGCGACTTGTATGGGGTTCTTTTCGGAAGCAGTCGTACTGTTTGAGTATGCTGACAACATCCTTAATGCTTAGGGCCTTTTCGGCTGGCATAAGTTGTGCACGACCTTCGGGGATGGGGTGATGCAGACTGATTGCTAGGTGGCAGGAACTTTGCTCGATGAAGCGTGTCAACCCCTTTGCTAACCCAACGCTCGACACGGTGATGCGCTTGGGGCTCCAAGCCCACCCCCATGCAGCGGTGAGCACTTCGGTGGCTCTCAAGACGTTGTCAAGGTTGTCGAAAGGCTCACCTTGCCCCATAAACACCACGTTGGTCAGCGTGTCAACCTCAGGTAAGGAATAGATTTGATTAAGAATATCGGTGGCCGAGAGTGAGTTGACATATCCCTGACGCCCCGTCATGCAGAATGAGCATCCCATCTTGCAGCCCACCTGAGAACTTACGCACAACGTAGCTCGCTCTCCATCGGGGATGTAGACGGTCTCGATAAAGTCGCCCTTCTGTGTGGTATAGAGATACTTCACCGTCCCGTCCACGGAGCGTTGCTCTGTGACGGGTTTTGTGCATCCGATGTAATAATGCGCTTGCAACTTTTCGCGAGCCTGTTTCGATAGGTTGAGCATTTGGTCGATGCTGGCCACGTGCTTCTTATAAATCCAGTCGGTCATTTGCTTCCCCACAAAGGGTTTAAGCCCTAGCTGCACGGCCACATCCTTCAGTTCAGCCTCTGTTTTTCCTAATAAAGGGATTAAATCGTTCAAAATAATGAATAGATTGAATAGAAACGTCTTAAGACAAAGGGATTACACGAGTATTTTGCTTGCCCGAAAACTGCATAAACCGCTGTGCCGCAAACACCGAAGCACCTTATTTAAGACGTGCTACTAAATTACGACAATAACCGAATGATGGATTTTTACGCAGACAGGCATCCACCATTCGGTTAGTTATATGTCGGTGATTATTTACTTACGATAGAGCCATGCTCCTACATACTTTTGACGCAAAGTGTCGCGCGACTGACGTGCCGAAGCAATGTCATCGTAGGAGGCTGCAATTACGCGATACCAAGGTGTTACCCCCTTAATAGTTTCGTCGGTTTTAATGATGCGTGCGTCGTAGCCTTCCTTCTGCAATCCAGCTCGTGCAGCTTCAGCGTTGGCTTGCGTTACGAAGCTACCCACGACTACACTATAATTCTTCAAGGGCAAACCACTTAAGAGCGACACATTGCCATTGATGGAACGAGCGTCCGACTGGTCGGAAATCACGGTTGAGGGGGTTGTAACGGGAGTCGTAACCGTTTCGGTCATAGTGGAGCTTATGGGGGTAGTTTCCTCTTGTTGGTCGTTGTTGTCGGTTATCTGTTGGTCGTTACCTTGGGTTTTATCTTGAGCCATTGCTTGCTCCCAAGCCTGTCGGTAAGCACTTTCACGGGATTTACAACTAGTGAAGGCTGTTATTGCACACAGACCGAGAACTAAAATCAGATTCTTCTTCATTGAGTGTATTTTTTTATTATAAATTCTACATGTTCTGCTTGCATTTTTCCCCTCCACGACCTTTAAGGCACGAGATCATGGCGATTTTATGCAAACATCGCCACAAAAATACAAAAGCACTTTAAATAACAAGCTCCTCAAAGTCTTAAACAAATTTAAAACGTAGTTTTTCTTCTCTTTTCACAAAAAATGAGAGGGAACATCCATCGTAATCCAAACTTTCTATGTACTTTTGGACAGAAATACTCAATCAATCATTATTAACCCTAGCCAACGGCCGTCAAAGCCCGAAGGCGGAATAGGGATTAGAAATGACATCTCTATTCATTAATACTACACTATCATGAAAGGACTTAGCATTTTAGCCGCATTTTTGGGAGGTGCAGCAGTGGGTGCTGCTTGTGGCATACTATTCGCGCCCGAAAAGGGTGAGGACACCCGTGACAAGATTGCTGCAGCTATTCGCAAACGCGGCATCAAACTCAATCGCAAGGAAATGGAAAGCCTCGTCGATGACATCGCCGATGAGTTGCAACCCGCTGATTAAATAATCAGTAAGCACCATTCAACCTTTAGGCTCGCCCACAGCTAGACTGGACGACCTACCCCCACATAGAAAGTCAAGAGGTGTCCATGCAATGCTCGCCTCTTGGCTTTCTTGCATTGCTTCCACCCCTAATATCTACCCCTAACCTATCCCAACGTGTTATCCTCAGATAAGAACATCGACACCCTCAGTCAGCTTATCAGTGAGCTGCGCAACTACGCCCGCTTGCGTGTGGACTTGCTGAAGGTGAGCACCATCAGCATAGCCGCCAAACTGCTTTCGACCTTTGTGCTTTGCAGCGTGCTGTTTGTGTTTGCTGCCTTAGCCATCATGCTTCTATCCTTAATGTGTGTCACCGCTTTAACCACCCTCACAGGAAGCGGCACTTTGGCCTACGCCCTGGTGATTGCTGCCTACATTCTGCTAGCCATCACAGTCTACCTACGTCGCACTCAATGGATAGAGCGTCCCATCACGCACTTCTTGGTACAGTTAATTCTACCCAACGACGAAGCAGAGAAGGAGAACAGCGAGAGTCAACCATCATAGAACAATTAAAGTCCACGCCCCATGACCAACCAATCTGCCCTTCCAGCCGACGAACTTCTACTTGTTCGTAAAAGAAAACTTGAGACACAGCTAAAGAATAGCCATCAAACCATTGCAAAGAATTGGGAAGCACTCTCTACCCCACCCCGTGCCAACACCAAGGTGCAACATTGGATGTATCAAGCCGAGAAGGCTGTTGCCGTGTACGACGGCTTTATGTTGATGTACAAGCTATTCAATCGTTACGGCAAAATGAAGCAAATTTTTAAGAAACGTAAGTAATCGTCTAGCGGTATTTTCTCTGCCGCCGCAAAGCCTAGTCGGCAGAAAAGACACTCAGCATAAGCTTGTCGCGCCGCTTTTTCTGCCGACTATTTTTATCGATTTGCTTGGACGGTCGTTCAGAGACCACTTGGACGGCCGTTCAGAGAATACTCAGAAAAGCATCTATAAAATAGCTAGAACGGCCATCCACACAAGCGCATGGATGGCCGTTCTAACGTATAGAAAATTTAGATTGAAGCTTCAAAGTAAAGGAAGCATGCTAGCATTCAGCGTAAATTCTGCATACGTCTGCAACGATGACTGGAGGCACTAGCGAGTCGATAGGCAAGGACTGTTGTACACATTCTCGAACTATCGTGGAACTCACCTCAAGCAAGGGCACATTGGCTAGTAGATGTACTCGACCGCCCCAACGTGAGGTGTCCCCCTCGTAACCTGGACGTGGATACACAATAAGAGGTGTGGAGGCTAGGATGTCCTGAAAGTGCGCCCAATGGTCGAAGCATTGCCAATTGTCAGCTCCGATGAGAAGCGAGAAGTCAATAGTGGGATAAGCCTGGCGTAACGCACATAGCGTACGCCAAGTGAACGACGGACGAGGCAAGGAAAATTCGAAGTCGCTAGCCTTTATATAAGGCTCTTTCGCTAGCGCACACTGCGCCAAAGCATAGCGCACTTGTTCGGGCTTTTGCGAACCAGCTAGCTTTAGGGGATTTTGTGGCGAAACGAGCAACCACACTTCACTAGCCAAGCCATTAGCGATAACTGCACGAGACAACGCTATGTGCCCATTATGGATGGGGTTAAACGACCCGCCAAACAAGGCTACTTTCTTCATGCTACTCTTGCTTCAAGAAAGCCTCAACCCACTCAAGTGCTTCGCATTGAGCCGTTTGTAAGTCGTCGTTTACGATTACATGGTCGAAGTTGACCGCCTGCGATAGTTCGAACTCTGCACGTGCTAAGCGGCTTTCGATTACCTCAGCACTATCCGTTCCTCTGCCCTCTAAACGACTGCGTAAAGCCTCGATAGAGGGAGGCTGAATGAAGAGACTCATGGCTTGATTGCCATAGTGCTTTTTGATGTTCTGCCCGCCCAGCACGTCTACATCACACACCACATTCTCGCCCTTCTGAAGTTGGGCATCGACTTGCTGCTTCAGCGTGCCATAGTAGCGGTCGGTGTAGACTTCCTCATACTCTAAAAAATCATTATTGCGAATGTGCGCACGAAATTCTTCAGGCGTAAGAAAGAAGTACTCCACCCCGTTCTGCTCCGTTCCACGAGGTGGGCGGCTTGTGGCCGATACGGAGAAATGCAGGTTAAGTCCCTGTTGCATCAAATAGTTGATAATAGTGCTTTTTCCGCTACCCGAGGGGGCTGAAAATATAATTACTTTCGACATATCAATGCTTCATCTTTTTACATCACGTTCAACACCTGCTCCTTTATCTGCTCAAGTTCGTCCTTCATCTTCACCACGATGTTTTGCATTTCAGCTTGGTTGCTCTTCGAGCCAGTGGTGTTAATTTCACGTCCCATCTCTTGGGCTATGAATCCCAGTTTCTTTCCCTGACCATGACCATTGGCCATGGTCTCACGGAAGTAACGTAAATGGTTCGACAAGCGTTGTTTCTCTTCGCTAATATCGAGTTTCTCTATATAATATATGAGTTCTTGCTCAAGGCGATTTTTGTCGTAATCCACCCCTCTAAGCTCTGATAAGCGATCGGTGAGTCGCTGCCTTATCTTCTCTACGCGCGTAACCTCAAAGGGTTCTATTTCATGGAGATACTTTTCGATATTGTCGACCTTCTCTGTAAACTTACGACAAAGGGCTTCCCCCTCCTGGCAGCGGAACTCCACCAACATATCCACCGACTTATTGATAGCCTGCATAGCTACTTCCCACTCCTCTGCACTTAACTCCTCTGACACGTTGGTCTGAACCGACTCGGGGAGACGCAACACGAGTTCCCACACGTTGGTGGGGACGGTCATTCCTTGAGCTTGGCTAATCTGCACAATCTGCTGCACATAGCTATCCACCACCGAGGGGC
>CAVFOF010000050.1:0-12857 GCA_963623895.1 bacterium | reverse complement strand
CTTGTCGATTAACTACGTCTATATGCCCTGGATATCGGACACCTTCCGCAGGGATTACCTTGAAGGCAACGACCCACACTACTCCATTTTGCGCTACAGCTACGAAAATCTCTTCATCGTGAAGACTGGAATGAACTTTTCCTACAACTCTTTGCGGAGCAGCTCGAACCTCCCCTCCGAACTTTATCAAACTAATGGTTACCAACTCAGGTTTGGCTTTGAACTAGCGGGCAACTTGCTCTACGCACTTTCTAAAGCCACGCATGCCAAACAAAACAATGAAGGCAGCTATAATCTATTTGGAATAGCCTACTCACAATATGCTAAGTTCGATTTCGACTACGCTAAGGGCATCGTCTTGGGCGATAGAAATTCCTTAGCCTTCCACACCATGCTCGGCATAGGTATACCCTACGGCAATTCCACCATCATGCCCTACGAAAAGCGATATTTTGCAGGTGGAGCAAACAGTGTGCGTGGGTGGAGCGTGCGCGAACTTGGCCCTGGTGCCTATAAGGGCAAGGATGGAAAAATCGACTTTGTCACGCAAACTGGCAACCTAAAGTTAGACCTCAGCGTGGAGTGGCGCACCTACCTTTTGTGGAAGATGCATGGTGCCTTCTTCGTGGATGCAGGCAACGTGTGGAACACCCGTTCCTACTCGGGCATGGAGGAGGCCTTATTCAAGTTTAGCAACTTTTATAAGCAAATCGCCGTGTCCTATGGTCTCGGACTTCGATTTAATTTCAACTTCTTCATCCTTCGCCTTGATGGCGGCATGAAGGCCATTAATCCGGCCGTAGCCTCTGGACGCTTACACTACCCCATAAGTTGTCCCAACTTCAAGAGGGATTTCGCCTTACACTTTGCTATCGGTTTGCCCTTCTAAGCCCCCTTATCTATCAACTTGTCGACTCCTTTGAGTTAACATTCCTATCCCATGTTACAATTCATTTCTCTAGCCTCAGGAAGCAGTGGCAACTGCTACTATTTAAACGCCGATGGATACGGCATACTCATAGATTTAGGCATTAATCTTCGCAATTTCAAGCGACTGTTCTCCGACTATGGACAGACTATCGCACAGATTAAGGCTATCCTTGTTACCCATGATCACACAGACCACGTGAAAGCCGTTGGTGCACTATCCCGAGAGTTTCACATTCCTGTCTATACCTCTCAAAAGGTGCACGACTCCGTCATGCAAAATCATTATGTTTCAAAAAAAATACCTTTAGCACTTCAACATTCAGTTGAAGTGGGTGTTCCCTTCGAGCTAGGCCCATTTCAGCTAACCGCTTTCACCGTTCCTCACGATAGTGCACACAATAATGGCTATCTCATCCGATTACACAATCAATGCTTTGTATTGCTCACCGATGTGGGCCATTTCACTAGCGAGATGGAGGCCATTGTACATTCAGCCAACCATCTAGTCATAGAGTCGAACTACGATGCTGGCATGCTAGCTGCTGGCCGTTACCCACAACGTCTGCAAAAACGCATTGCTGGGGGATATGGACACATAAGCAACACGCAGACTGCCGAGTTTTTGAGTAAGCATCTCAATCCCGAACTGATAAAGCATGTTTGGCTTTGTCACCTCAGTGCAGAAAACAATCTACCACGTCTAGCCCACGACACCTGTTCGGCGGCATTGCAAAAGGCTGGATACATCTTGGAAGGTGAACACAAAAATCTATCCCTTGAGGTGTTGGCCCGACGAACTCCCTCGTTAGTAATTGACTTGAAGGTAGAAGAGTGAAACTGTAATCTTTCACGTCCTTCTACAACCAAAACGTCCATCAAAGCACTAAAAATGTTAAGATCGTTAATTCCGTACCAAATTATTAACAAACTGGGAAAGCGAAAATATGAAGGAAACAACGAAATTGAGCCAAAAAGGAAAGAACTGATGATTGAAACCTCTATGAATTACTCTGGTTAAATCCGCACTTAAAAAATATAAAGAAGCATACGTCATAGAATTTTTATTCGTAACTTTGCGCAAAAATAAAATCATCTATGAGATATCTACTTCTTGCCTTGTGCTGCGTTTCCATAGGCTTAGCCTCTTGCGCAGACTACAACCAAGTAGTTAAGACACAAGACTACGAGTATAAATATGAAGCCGCAAAGCAATACTATGCTGAGGGGCAGTATAATCGTGCAGCTACATTGCTGCAAGACATTCTCTCTGTGCTGAAGGGCACCGACCAAGGAGAAGAGTCGCTCTACCTCACGGGAATCAGCAATATGAAGGCACATGCCTACCAAGCAGCTTCCACCATCTTCAGCAAATATTATAAGACCTACCCACGGGGTAGGTATGCAGAAGAAGCGCGATTTAATTGCGGCTACTCCCTTTATATGGTTACCCCCGAGTCTAAATTGGATCAGACGGATACGTTCCAAGCAGTGACGGAGTTTCAGAATTTTATCGAAAACTATCCCAATAGTCGTTTACGTGCTCAAGCACAAGAGTATATATTCAAATTGCAGGACAAACTAGTTGAGAAAGAATACCTCTCGGCTAAACTCTATTATGACCTTGGCACCTACATTGGAAACGGCACCAATGGTAATTATGGAGCTTGCATCGTTACAGCTGAGAATGCCATAAGAGACTATCCCTACACCAGCCGTCGCGAGGATTTTGCGATACTCATCCTTCGTGCCAAATTCCAACTTGCACAGTTTAGCATTGAGAGCAAGAAGAAAGAGCGATATCACAATGCTATCGATGAGTACTATGGCTTTATGACAGAATATCCCGAGTCGAAATATGCAGACGAAGCTCAAGCATTGTTTGCCAGAGCAAAGAAATACGTCACGACGGAAGAAGCCGAAGCAAGCACGCAGACCGACACTGCAAGCAATAAATAATCATCCCCTATAGTAAATTACAAAACAACACATAAAATGGATTACAAAAAGAGCAAAGCACCCACTAACACTGTTACACACAACTTGATGGACTTCTGCGATGGTACGAATAATATCTACGAGAGTGTGGCCATCATGTCAAAGCGCGCTAACCAAATAGCCGTGCAGATGAAGGAAGACCTATCAAAGAAGTTAAAGGAGTTTGCTTCAGCCAACGACAACTTGGAAGAGACCTTTGAAAACCGTGAGCAAATCGAGATTTCTCGCTACTACGAAAAGCTTCCAAAGCCTACGTTGATGGCCGCTGACGAGTTTTTGCACCACAACATTTACTTCCGCAACCCCGCCAAGGATAAAGACAATCTGAGTTCTGAAGCATGATACAACGCATCCAAAGCATCTACTTGCTATTGGCTGGGCTTTTCCCAGTCTTCACGCTTTTCGTGCCACTGGTAACCACGCGGAACGGTGTCACTTGCAGTAGTTGTGCACTCTCCTATATATATAAGGTGGTTGCAGTGCTCGCCATTGCGCTTGCACTGATTAGTATCTTCAAGTACAACAATCGCAAAGTGCAACTTAAGTGGGCCAACGCCGCAATGCTCAGCAATGTGGTTTGGTATGTCGCTTTCGCTACGACAACCTATGTTTGTGTGTCACAACAAGGAGGCAGTTTCGCTCCACATATCGGTTTGCTATTCCCCTTATTGTCCATCATCATACTCTTTCTTGCCAAGAAATCTATCAAGCACGATGAAGCCTTAGTAAGAGCTGCCGACCGTATCAGATAAACCTTGGGTGAGCGACATAAACGACTTCACCTCCCAAAACATCCATGTCATGTCACTAAACAAAGTAATGCTCATCGGGAACGTTGGTAATGAACCCGAAATACGCTACATCGAAAGCGACGTATGCACCGCACAGTTCAGCCTAGCCACCACTACTAGGGGCTACACTCTACAAAATGGAGTGCAGGTACCCGAACGTACGGAGTGGCACACCATTTACCTTTGGAGAGGACTTGCCAAGGTGGTAGAGAGCTACGTGCATAAAGGTGACAAGCTATATGTGGAGGGCGAACTACGTTATCGCAGCTACACCGACAAAAAGGGCATCAGCCGCAAGGTGGTAGAAATATGGGCTAGCAACCTCGAATTGCTCACTCCCAGACCTACGATTTCCTCAGAAACGAGCCCTGGTCAGCAAGCAACGGGAGGCTTTCAACCCTCGAGTTCCCCTCAGCAAGACCCCAACAAGGGAAAATGCCCATTTTAAGTAGAAAGGCTTTGGTAATCGTTGAACACATAAAGAGAATAGAAGAACTTGTACCTCTTGGCTCCACGGATATGAGGGGCGATGAAGTACGAGTTTTTTTATGGGGGCATCATCTCTCCGCTCAAGAACTTTTACAAATTGCCCCTTCCCTCGCAGGTAGCCCAACAGAGGACTATAAGGACTTGCCTGAAAAGAGACGAGTGGAAAAACTCTCCATACAATTGATGATTAATCGATTGTATGGCAAAACCATCACCATCGGAAAACGACCAAGTGGAAGACCTTTTCTGTCAGGTTCAAATCTAGAGATTAGCATCTCACACACTACGGGAGTCTATGCTTTAAGTCTCTCGCTTCAGCGACACGGTATCGACGTGGAGCAATACAGCGAAAAAGCACACAGATCGGCTCGGATGTTCACTAGCAAGGAGGAAATCTCGCCATTCAAAGAATTGCAAACGGGTGGCGAAGAACCGCTTGCTAACCTATACACCATGATTTGGAGTGGCAAGGAAGCCTTATTTAAATATGTCGACCAAGAGGGACTTTCATTTCGGGAACACATGAATTTGCGTCCCATCGCCTCTAGCTTAATGAAAGCTTTCATCAACGCCCCACACATTGCAGAAATTCCTCATTGTCAAGTGTTTTACAAACAATTCCCCTCTTTCATTCTCACTTGCTGCAGTTCGTCTTCAGTTATTAGCAAGAAATGAGTAACTTTGCAACAGGAAACGAAGGCAAACACAATTAAAGAATAAACATACAACACAATAATGATTACTGTATCGAATCTCGCCATTCAGTTTGGCAAGCGCATTCTCTATCAAGACGTTAACATGAAGTTCACCAACGGCAATATCTATGGCATTATCGGTGCTAATGGTGCTGGTAAGTCCACTTTGCTTAAAGCCATCTCGGGCGAACTCGACCCCACCAAAGGTAAGGTGGAGATGGGGCCTGGCGAGCGTCTATCCGTGTTGAGCCAGGATCACTTTAAGTACGATGAATTCAGCGTGCTCGACACCGTGCTTATGGGTCACTCCACCATGTGGAAGGTGATGCAAGAGCGCAACGAGCTCTATTCGAAAGCCGACTTCACCGACGAAGATGGCATCAAAGTGGCCGAGTTGGAAGATAAATTTGCCGAGATGGGCGGATACACCGCCGAAAACGATGCAGCAACATTACTTAGCGGTTTGGGCATCAAGGAAGCTCTCCACTCCAAGCAGATGGCTGAACTCAGCGGTAAGGAGAAGGTGCGCGTCATGCTAGCACAAGCTCTCTTTGGTGAGCCCGACAACTTGCTGCTCGATGAGCCCACCAACGACTTGGACTTAGAAACCGTGGAATGGCTAGAAGAATACCTAGGCAACTTTGAGCACACCGTGCTCGTAGTGAGCCACGACCGTCACTTCCTCGACCAAGTGTGCACCCACACCGTCGATATCGACTTTGGAAAGGTTACCCTCTTCTCTGGTAACTACTCCTTCTGGTACGAGTCCTCACAACTCGCTCTGCGACAAGCACAAAACCAAAAACAGAAGGCTGAGGAGAAGAAGAAGGAATTGGAGGAATTCATTCGCCGCTTTTCTGCCAATGTGGCTAAAAGCCGTCAAACCACTAGCCGAAAAAAGATGCTTGAGAAACTTAACGTGGAAGAGATTAAACCTTCCACCCGCAAGTATCCTGGTATCATCTTCCAAATGGATCGAGAGCCTGGTAATCAGATTCTTGAGGTAAACGATCTGAAGGCCACACTCGAGGACGGAACCGTACTATTCGACAAAATTAATTTCACCGTAGAAAAGGATGAAAAGGTAGTATTCCTCAGCCACGATCCCCGTGCGATGACAGCTTTGTTCGAAATCATCAACGGAAACGCCAAGCCTGCGGCAGGATCTTTCAAGTGGGGCGTAACCATCACTACGGCCTATTTGCCACTCGACAATACGTCCTTCTTCAACACCGACATGGATATGCTCAATTGGCTTAGCCAGTACGGCGAAGGAAACGACGTGTATTTCAAGGCGTTCCTCGGTCGAATGCTCTTTAAAGACGAAGATATTCAGAAGAAGGTAAGTGTGCTTTCAGGTGGTGAAAAAATGCGTTGCATGATTGCTCGTATGCAGCTACGCAATGCTAACTGCCTTATCCTTGACACTCCCACCAACCATCTTGACATGGAAAGCATTCAGGCTTTCAATAACAATCTAAAGCTCTATAAAGGCAACATCCTCTTCTCTAGCCACGACCACGAATTTATCAATACCGTGGCCAATCGCATTATCGAACTGACCCCCAACGGAAGCATCGACAAACTCATGACTTATGAGGACTATATCCATGACGACCGCGTGAAAGAGTTGAAAGAGAAACTCTATCAAAATTAAAAGACTGATACGCTAAGGACAAAAGAACTAATTGAAAGAAAGTGAAGAGTAACTGCGGTTGCAAAAATCCTTTCAATTAGTTCTTTTTGTGCGAATCCTATAGTGTCACTCCTACGAATGGCACATTGTTTGCATTTCATTTCCTTAATAATCAAATAATACAATAATGGAAAAAAATATAACCGAAAAGGAACTTCAACAAGAGAACATAGAGAAGGCTACCGAGGCACAAGTGAATAACGAAGAAAATACGACCCAAAAATCAGCAGAAGAACCTACCGAAGCAGAAAAGTTTGAAGCAGCAAACAACGAAATAGCGCAGCTCAAGGACAAATATCTGCGCCAAGTGGCTGAGTTCGACAACTACCGCAAGCGCACACTGAAGGAAAAGACCGAACTTATCTTGAACGGCGGTGAGAAGGTGTTAACAGCATTGTTGCCCATTCTCGACGATCTTGATCGTGCTGCAAAAGATATGGAGAAGAATGAGGATGTAGACGCTCTGAAGGAAGGTATCGGTTTGGTAATTAGCAAACTTCAAAAGACGCTCATTGCACAAGGCTTACAAAAAATGGATACTGCCGATAAAGAGTTCAACACCGACTTCCATGAAGCAATCGCCCTAATCCCCGCACAAAGCGAAGAACAAAAGAACCATATCATCGACTGCGTGCAGCCTGGATATTTGCTCAACGAAAAAGTGATTCGCCACGCAAAAGTAGTAGTGGCACAATAGTTGTGCAATCTGAAACATGAACCGAAAACAGCACAAACAACCCTTAAGAAACTACAGAAATGGCTGACGAAAAAGATTATTATAAGATACTCGGAGTAGACCACAATGCGTCTGCCGACGAAATAAAGAAAGCCTACAAAAAGGTAGCTATAAAATACCACCCCGACCGCAACCCTGGCAATAAGGAAGCTGAGGAAAAGTTCAAACAAGCAGCCGAAGCCTACGACGTATTGCGCGACCCCGACAAGCGCAAACGCTATGATCAGTTTGGAGCAGAAGGAGTGAACGGAGCTGGTGGCTTCGGTGGCGGCTTTGGTCAGGGGATGGATATCAACGATATCTTCAGTGCCTTTGGTGACATCTTTGGTGGACACGGTTTCAGCGGTTTCGGAGGTGGAGGACAAGGTTACGCACAACCTCGCCAATACAAAGGCGCAGACATGCGCATGAAAGTAAAACTCACACTGGAAGAAATTGCGACGGGAGTGACCAAGAAGTTCAAGATGAAGAAGGATGTGGTGTGTCCCGAATGTCAAGGAAGTGGCTGCGAGAAAGGTCATTCACCCGAAACGTGCCACACGTGTCATGGACAAGGTTATGTAGTGCGTACCAAGCAGTCGCTCTTTGGTATGATGCAGTCGCAAGAGGTGTGCCCCACTTGTCATGGCGAGGGAAAGGAGATTAAGCACAAGTGCGCTCGATGCAATGGAAATGGCATCGTGAAGGGCGAGGACATTGTGGAAATCAGCATACCCGCAGGCGTGGCAGAGGGAATGGTAGTAAACATTCCCCGCAAGGGTAATGCTGCCATCCATAACGGCGTTCCTGGTGACATACAAGTTATCATAGAAGAAACTCCCCACCCCAACCTTATCCGTGACCAAACCGACCTTATCTACAATCTATTGCTCACAGTGCCTCAAGCCACATTGGGCGACACAGTGGAAGTGCCCACCCTTACAGGAAAAGCTCGTATCAAGATTGATCCAGGCACGCAACCAGGCACCGCATTGCGCTTGCGTGGCAAGGGATTGCCCGTGGTGCAAGGATATGGTAGCGGCTGCGGAGACATCGTAGTAAACATCAGTGTTTATATACCCGAACACCTCAATAGCGACGAGAAAAAACACATCGAAGCTATCAAAGACAACGATCACATTCAGCCCAACGAAAACGTTAAGAGCAAAATCTTTAGATCGTTCAGAAACTACTTCAACAAATAATTTGTTAGCGAGTTGACAAGCCCTAATGCTTGCCAACTCGCTTTTTTATGCTAATTTTGTTGTACGATATAAGGCAACGCTATGCCATTTTAACCAACAACTCTTGGTAAACAATGAATTACGACGATACAATCAACTACTTGTTTAACGCAGCACCTCTCTTCCAAAACGTGGGAGGAGCTGCCTACAAGGAAGGATTAACCAACACACATCTACTTGACGAACACTTCCACCATCCCCACACAAAATATAAAACTATACACGTGGGCGGAACAAACGGTAAGGGAAGTTGCGCTCACACACTCGCTGCCATGCTGCAACAAGCAGGCCTACGAGTGGGGCTTTACACCTCACCTCATTTGGTGGATTTTAGGGAGCGCATTCGTATCAATGGCGAAATAATACCCAAGGAATACGTCGTGGATTTTGTCGAAAAAGAAAGACTATTTTTTGAACCGCTATCGCCCTCTTTCTTTGAGATTACAACCGCTTTGGCGTTGAAATATTTTGCCGATGAGCAAGCGGACATCGCCGTGATTGAGGTAGGGCTTGGAGGACGTTTAGACTGCACAAACATCATCTCCCCTATCCTATCTATCATCACCAACATTAGCTACGATCACACTCAATTATTGGGGAATACGTTAGCTCAGATAGCGAACGAGAAGGCGGGCATCATCAAGTCCAATGTTCCCTGCGTAGTGGGGGAAACGACCGAGGAAACGAGACTAGTTTTTTTGAGAAAGGCGAAGGAGGAACAATCACCGATTTACTTTGCCGAAGATGAACAGGAAATCATTGATTCACAGGTCAACGAGCAAGGACTACGACACTACTACACAAAGCATTGGGGCAGTTTCGATGGAGAGTTAATAGGCGAGTGCCAAGTGAAGAATGCCAACACGTTGCTCTGCGCTGCCAAGGTGCTGATGACGATGCTAAACCTGACAAAAAGCGACGTGCTCTATGCCTTCAGAAACGTATGCCAGATGACGCACTTGCAAGGACGATGGCAAGTACTGAAGAAGTCGCCCACCATCGTGTGCGACGCAGGACACAACCCAGGAGGATGGATTTATCTCGGGCACCAGCTCAAGGAAGCAGCAGCCACTTACGAACACCTACACATCCTCTTTGGGATGGTCAACGATAAGGACGTTGACAGCGTACTCACGCTGCTTCCCGTTAATGCTAAATTCTACTGGACAAAAGCCTCCGTACACCGCGCCATGAACGAAAACAAACTAGCGAAACTGGCCGACAAGCACCAACTAAAAGGGGAAACATTCCCCTCAGTAGTAGAGGCATATGAAGCAGCAACGAAGGAGGCTACAGCCAATGACCTTATATATATAGGAGGGAGCTGCTTTGTCGTGGCCGACCTACTAAAACACCATCAATCGTAGAAAAGTTTTATATAAGAACATATTTCTTGGCTCTATTTTGCAATTTAATGCATAAATTTACAGCCATAAGAACCAAACATTTCATAACTATGAGCGAGAATCGTAGCTTTGTTACCATTGCCAACTTATCGAAAGAGAAAATCATGTATCTCATCGAGATGGCACAAGAGTTTGAAAAATATCCTAACCGAAAAATTCTGGATGGCAAGGTGGTGGCCACCCTATTCTTCGAGCCATCTACGCGTACTAGGTTATCTTTTGAAACCGCTGCTAATCGACTAGGAGCTCGAATCATCGGCTTCACCGACCCTAAAGTGACGAGTTCGACAAAGGGCGAAACTCTAAAGGATACCATCATGATGGTAAGCAACTATGCCGACGTTATCGTCATGAGACACTACCTCGAAGGGGCCGCTCGCTACGCTAGCGAAGTGTCGCCTGTGCCCATTGTGAATGCAGGGGATGGGGCAAACCAACACCCCTCACAAACTATGCTCGATCTTTATAGCATTTACAAAACGCAAGGCACACTCGATAATCTAAACATCTACTTGGTGGGCGATTTGAAATACGGACGTACCGTACATTCACTTATCATGGCCATGCGCCATTTCAACCCAACCTTCCACTTCATCGCTCCCAAGGAACTGGCTATGCCCGATGTCTACAAAGACTATTGCAAAGAGCATCACATTAAGTTTGAAGAGCACGAAGAGTTCAACTCCAATGTCATTAACCAGGCCGATATCCTCTACATGACACGCGTGCAACGCGAGCGTTTTACCGACCTCATGGAATACGAACGCGTGAAGGATGTATACATATTGAAGGCATCAATGCTAAAGGAGGCTCGTGAAAACATGAAGGTGCTTCACCCACTTCCACGAGTTAATGAAATAGCCATTGACGTTGACGATAATCCACATGCCTACTACTTCGAACAGGCTCGCAACGGACTCTTTACACGACAAGCTCTCATCTGCGACGTGCTTGGCATTACACTCGACGATATAAAACTATAATTACCACACACAATGAAACGTCAAGAACTAATGGTGGCTGCCATTCAGAACGGCACCGTTATAGACCATATACCATCCAACAAACTGTTCCAAGTGGTGCGACTGCTACACCTTGAGAACGTTGGCTCTAATGCCATGATTGGCTACAACCTTCCCAGTGCAAAAATGGGGAACAAAAGCATTATCAAAATTGCTGATAAATTCTTTACTGATGCCGAGCTCAACACGCTTTCAGTAGTTGCCCCAAACGTTACACTCTGCATTATACGCGATTATGAGGTGGTGGAGAAAAAGTGCGTCACACTACCTAGTGAAATCGTAAACATCGTGAAGTGTGGCAACCCCAAATGCATTACTAACAACGAGCCCATGCGCACATATTTTAACGTAGTCGACGTTGCAAAGGCCGTTATTCAGTGCAAATATTGCGAAAAAGAACAGCGTCTCGATAGCGTAAAACTCGTGTAACGAAATGGCCGAGAAACTTGATTGGAAACCAGGCACAATGATTTACCCACTGCCTGCCCTACTCGTATCTTGTGGAACAACCCCCGAAGAGTACAACCTCTTCACCGTGTCATGGTCTGGCACCATCTGCACCAACCCAGCCATGTGCTACATCTCAGTGCGCCCTGAGCGACACTCGTATGACATCATCAAGCGAAACATGGAGTTTGTAATCAACTTAACCACAGAGGAACTTGCCAACGCAACCGATTGGTGCGGGGTACGCTCGGGGCGCGATTACAACAAATTTGTGGGAACTCAACTCACACTGGCCCCATCACATGCCATCCGCACACCGATTGTGAAGGAATCTCCCCTTAGCATTGAATGCAAAGTAAAAGAAATCGTTCACCTAGGTTCACATGACATGTTCATCGCTGAAATTGTCAACGTGCAAGCCGACCCACAATTCCTTGACGAACAAGGCAAATGGCATCTAGACAAAAGTCATCCTTTGGTCTATCTGCACGGAGCATACTACTCCTTGGGAAAATTCATTGGCCGTTTTGGTTTCTCTGTGAAAAAGTAAAAACTCAATTGGTAGCAAATTGCACGATTCTTCTCTAAGAATTGAGAACTTTAAACCTTATCGATAATCACGTAAAATTAACCTCTATAAGTTATGAAAGACCCCGAAATATTCAATCTGATTGAAGCAGAACACCAACGTCAACTGCGTGGCATCGAACTGATTGCATCCGAAAACTTCGTGAGCAACGAGGTGATGCAAGCCATGGGCTCATGCCTAACCAACAAGTATGCGGAAGGCTACCCTGGGCATCGCTATTATGGCGGTTGCGGCGTGGTAGACCAAATAGAAACCATCGCTATGGAAAGAGCGAAAAAGCTATTCAATGCTGAATATGCAAACGTTCAACCTCACTCTGGAGCACAAGCTAATGCCGCAGTGTTCCTTACTTGCCTTGAACTTGGTGACACATTCATGGGAATGAACCTTGACCATGGTGGTCACTTGTCGCATGGGGCAAAGGTTAATACATCTGGCATGTTATACAACCCTATCGGCTACAATCTAAACCAAGAAACTGGCCGTGTAGACTACGATGAGATGGAACGATTAGCATTGGAACACAAGCCAAAGATGATTATCGGCGGTGGTTCTGCTTATAGCCGTGAATGGGATTACGCAAGGATGCGTGACATCGCAGATAAGGTAGGAGCGATCTTCATGGTCGACATGGCACATCCCGCAGGTCTCATTGCTGCAGGCCTCCTCGATAACCCCGTTAAATATGCTCACATCGTAACCACCACTACCCATAAAACCTTGCGTGGACCTCGTGGAGGAATGATTCTGATGGGCAAAGACTTCGAAAATCCATGGGGAAAGAAAACACCTAAGGGGGGTGTTAAAATGATGAGCCAATTGCTAAACAGCGCAGTAT
>CAVFOF010000049.1:0-13040 GCA_963623895.1 bacterium | reverse complement strand
TCGATTGGTCAAAAACACGGATTGGGGGCTTAGCATGGTGCGCATTTCAAAACTGCATATTTTTTGCATAAAAATTGTGGAAAACTCGCATCGATGAACCATTCTCTCCTCCCTGTAAGTTTACTTACACTTTTGCTGTTGCTTGCACAAACTGCTTGCACTCGTACTGATAATCAGTTGTTTCAATAGTGTAAGCGGCACTTGCATTTGCTTACACTCACCCTCACTTGCTTACACCGAAAATGAAAGTTGCTTACACTGCATAATTATGCAGCCATTATGCACCCTACAAGCCCAAAAAGTTTATATTTTTTTTCTACTTTTCAGCACGCATCGTGCAGGCAGCGTGACAATAGTGCAGGTAGGATTTTAGTGTTGCTTACACTATTGAAACAACTGATTATCAGTGCGAGTGCAAGCAACTAGTGCAAGTGACAGTAAAAGCGTTTGTAAAGTCTATGGGAGGGGGAGAAATAGGCAAGTCGGTTTATATACGAGTTTATATTTTTCTTCCAAACCCGTTTATGCACTTTATGCAATTTTTATGCAGTCGAAAAGCAGACTTTCGATTGGTCAATTTTTCCTCTCCCGCCTAAACGTATCGCTGCCTAACGCTTCGATTTTCATGTCCTCAAAGGCCTATTTCACAAGCCGCCAAACAGGAAAAATTATTAGGCGGCTAGTTTTCACTATTAGGCAATTAGTTAGTCACTACTAGGCGGCTAATTTTTCTTATAAGGCGACTAAGAAATGCCCCATTATACTACCTCCCGTTTTAGGGGATTATTGGAAACGAAGCAAGCAAAAGAGGACTGCTGTCCTCAAAGTTTTCACCCTTTCTTTATCATCCCTTAACCACTTTGTAACGCCCTCCCCCTAACTTTGCACCCAAAAATCAGACAATCCTTATAACTAAACTACACCAATGAGTTATTCTATCAATTCAGCAAAATGGGTGGGACAGGGCAAGAAGGCACTATTGACACTCTCCATCGCTCTTTGCTGCGTATCTCCCCGAGTAATCGCACAAACAACGGCCTCTACCGCAGGCTACATTCAGCCCGACCTCGTGGCTTCGTCGGCCGTGAGCAAGGAGATGACGACCAAACCCGAATGGGAACAAATGAAGGCCGACGTCACCCTCTATATGGCCAACGACCTGGGGCGCAATGGCTACTACGACCAAAAGCCCATTGCCGAACTGATGGGATGGATGGCTGGAACCGTGGATCCCGACTGCGTGCTAGCCGTGGGCGACATTCACCACTTCAACGGCGTGGCCTCGACCGCTGACCCTTTGTGGACTACCAACTATGAGCGCATCTACTCACATCCCGACTTGATGCTCGACTGGTTTCCCGTGTGTGGTAATCACGAATACCGCGGCAACACGCAAGCCGTGCTCGACTACTCGAAGGTGAGCCGCCGATGGATGATGCCTGCTCGCTACTACACACGCACTTTTTCGAAGAATGGGGTGAGCGTGCGCATCATCCTGCTCGACACCACGCCGCTGATTGATAAATACCGCACCGACACCCTCACCTATCCCGACGCCGTGAAGCAAAACATGCAAGCGCAGCTATCGTGGCTCGATAGCACACTGAAAGCGGCCAAGGAGGACTGGGTGGTTGTGATGGGGCATCACCCCATTTATGCCGACACGGGCAAGAGCAGCGACGAGCGCCGCGACATGCAGCAGCGCGTGCTGCCCATTTTGCAACGCTACCACAATGTGAGCCTCTATGCTTGCGGACACATCCACAACTTTCAGCACATCCGTAAGCCGAACGACAACATTGACTACGTAGTCAACTCCTCGGCTTCACTCTCGCGAAAGGTTAAGCCTATTGATGGCACCGTGTTCTGCAGCGGCGACGACGGCTTCTCGGTGTTGTCGTTTACCAAAAACGAGCTTCACATGTACTTGATTAACAAAGAGGGACACATCATTCACACTATTGATAAGAAGAAATGAGGAAACACAAACTCTGGGCTACGGCTCTCATGCTAGGCGTTACGCTCAGCGCCACTGCTCGCGACGTGGAGGGCGTGGTGCGCGACAAAGCTACGGGCGAACCGCTCATCGGCTCCACTATCCGAGTGAAAGGGGGCACGAACGTGACCACCTCGGGTCTCGATGGTTCGTTCTCACTCAAGGGACTGCCCGACCAAGGACGCATCACCCTCGTATTTAGTTACCTAGCCTACTCCTCGCAAGAGCTAGAGGTGAACCTCTCGGCCACCACGCCCATCGACGTGGCACTCGAAGAGGCTAGCACGGCACTAGGCGAGGCTGTGGTCAGTGCCCATCGCAATCAGCGCACTGAGCTGGGGGCTATCGCCACCGTGCGCAATGCGGCACAGGTGATGAACGTGATGAGTGCGCAGAGCATTCTGCTTTCGCCCGACGTCAATGTGGCCAACGTGTTGCAGCGCGTGTCGGGCGTGACGATGGAGCGCGATGCCTCGGGCGAGGCTTCGTATGCCATTTTGCGAGGCATGGACAAGCGTTACAACTACACCTTGGTGAATGGCACGAAAATCCCTAGCCCCGACGACAAGAACCGCTACATTCCGCTCAACATCTTCCCCTCCGACCTCATGGACCGACTCGTGGTGTCGAAATCGCTTACTCCCGACATGGAGGGCGACGCTACGGGCGGCGTGGTGAACATGGTGATGAAGGATGCGCCCTCGAAAATGCAAGTTCAAGCGAATGCGGCAGTGGGTATGACCGACTTCTTCCTTGGTTCGAACAACTATCTCTCGGCCAACCGTAGCAACTACACCCATCGGGCACCCTACGAGGCGAGCGGCTCCGACTATAAGGCCTCGGCAGCCGACTTTAGCAACGGCCCCACGCAGATTAAGCAACACTCAATGCCTGCGCCCAACTTTATGGGCGGACTCTCTATCGGCAACCGCTTCCTCGACGGCCGATTGGGCGTGATTGTGGCGGGAAGCGTGCAAAACACCTTCCGAGGCACTGACCGCACTTACAACTCGGTGATGATGGCACATGGCGAACAGGCTATGTACATCACCAAACTGCAAAAGCGCACCTACTCTATACACGACTTCAACGCTGGCGTGCATGCCAAGGTAGACCTTACGCTCAATCGGCACAAGCTGGAGTGGTACAACCTCTACATCGACCAATTGCAGCGCGGTGTGCGCTATAACCAGACTGTGGGCACGGAGTATGGCTACGATGCGGAGAAGGGCAACTTTACGCAAGAGGACGAAACACGCTCTGTGGCACAAACGCAAACGGTGTTTGCTACGAACCTGAAAGGCACGCACCACTTCACCGACGACCTGACGGTGGACTGGTCGGGGATCTTCTCACGAGCCACCGAGACCGACCCCGACCGCACCTACCTCACACTGAGCAACACGGTGGAGGGGAACGCCATTGTGAAGACCTCGCCCAAGAGCATGGAACGACGTTTCCAGCACAACAACGACAAGGACTGGGCTGGAGCTATCAATGCGGCCTATGCCTCCCACTTCATGCACCTCGACGCCACGTGGAAGGCGGGAGCGCAATATCGTCGCAAGGAACGTGAGAACCGATACTACTCTTATCAATTCTCGCCCAGCGACATCTCGCAAAAGCTCGACGGCAACGGCTTCGACCAGTTCGAAAACATTGCTTGGACGTGCTCTACGCCCTATTCGCAAGCCTCGCAACTCAACTACGACTCGAAGGAACACATCGGCGGCGTGTATGCCATGTTCAACCTAACGGGGCATTGGGGCGAAGTGGTTGGCGGACTGCGTGCGGAACACACCAACCAAATCTACACCATGCTCACCCAATTCAAGGGCATGGGGCAAGTGGGCGAACAAAGCTATTGGGACTATCTGCCCTCCTTGTCGGTGAAGTGGAAAGCTACTAGCAACATGAACGTGCGCTTGAGCTACTACCGCTCAATCAATCGACCGGGATTCTACGAAATCGTGCCCTACAAAATCATGGGCGACGACTACATGGAATGTGGTAACCCCGAACTGAAGCGTGCCCGCATCGACAATGTCGACTTGCGCTGGGAGTGGTTCCCCTCGGCCAACGAGCAGGTGCTAGTGGGCTTGTTCTACAAATACTTGCAAGACCCCATCGAACAGGTGTTCACCGCCCCTGACGGCAAAATCGGCAGCGGAACGGATGCTTACTACAAGCCTCAAAACTTGGGTAATGCCACCAACTACGGCATTGAGCTTGACGTGGTGAAATACATCCGACACTTTGGCGTGAAGGCGAACTACACCTACACCCATTCGAGCATCACGACCACCAAGCGCCAATATGACCTCGGAGGAGCCGAACCGAAATACGTGAGTCAGACGCGTCCTCTCGTTAACCAAGCTCCACACACAGCCAATGTGTCGCTGCTCTACCGCGACACCGACCACGGATGGAACGCTCAGCTCGCAGCTTCGTTTACAGGCAATCGCCTCGCCCTCGTGTCGCCCTATAAAGATGCCGACCAATGGGACCGCGCTCAGTTCTCGCTCGACTTGAGTGCCGAGAAGCGTTTCTCGAATGGCTTGTCCGTTTTCCTTAAAGCCAACAACCTGACCGACGCCAAGCGCGAGCGTTACCTCAAAACGGTGAACGAATCGAACCTCGGCTACAGCGGACAGCGCACCGACCGCACCGTGGTGGCCACCTATCGCTACGGACGCACCTTCTTGCTCGGCGTGCGCTATAGTTTATAAATATCTTCTCCCTCAATCCTAATAAAAACTTTTCGCTAAAAATGAAAACGCATTATATAGCAGCCAGCCTATTGGCCCTCGCAAGCACCATTGGTGCAATCACCTCGTGCGAAAACGACAACATCAATCCCTACGACTACAACCGCACCACCACCGATAGCACCAACACTGGGAGCAAGGAGGTAGTCGCCACTCAGTTGGCGGAATACCCCATCGGCTCCCTAGTGTGGACGAAGGACACCTTGCTCACGGAGTCGGTAGAGATTCCGCAAGGCACTTCGCTCTACATCGAGCCAGGCGTGACGGTGACGTGCAGCTCGCAAAGCAAAGTACCCATAGAGCTCGTGGTGCTTGGCAACCTCTACTGCATGGGCACGGAGCAGCAGCCCGTGGTGTTCACCTCCGACAACAAAAAGCCCAACGATTGGGGTGGCATTATTTGCGGTTACAACTCGGAGGAAGTGGTGCTCTCTCACACGGAGATTGCCTACGGCGGAGCTACTCCGACGGAGTCGTCGTTCTCCTTCCAAAACCAACTTTTTAAAACAACCATCGATGGCGGCGTGCCTGCCTTCCACTTCTGCAACGTGAATGGCAAGCTCGTGATGGATCACTGCTTCCTTCACGACAATTACAACGACCAGATTTATCTTACTGGAGGCAAGGGCATCATTACCCACTCCGTGTTTGCTGACAACGGTAATGCGGCCGATGGGGGCGACGCCATCAACGTGAAGAGCGGTTGCCGACTCGACGTGGCCTACAATCTCATCTACAATGCTTGCACCAATGCCTTCAAACTCTCGAATAGCGGCAACGACGAAACGCATCCGCTCACGGAGATGACCGTGTACAACAACACGATGGTGAACTGCGGATGGCGACGTAGCAAAAACAAAAAGGGTGGGTCTATCTGGCTTGAAAAGTCCATCTTCCCCACACTCGTCAACAACCTCGTCTACGACTGTCGCTACGGCATGAAGCAACCTCAAAAGGATGGTTGCCTCGTGGAGCAGAGCTTGCTAACGCCCAACTATTTCTTTGCCTCCACCACTGTGGGCTTGGAGCAAATGAGCGAGGGGGCTGACCTTATCATGCTCTTCGACAAAGACATCCGAAGCCAAGCTGCTGGCGACAAAAATCCGCTCTTCACCTCGTTTACGCAGAATCCGCTCATCAACGTCAACTGCGAGGTGGACGATGCGGCTCAGGGTGCGCCTCTTGCCTACGATAAAGGTTGGAACTTTGCTCCGCAGACGGGAAGTCTAGCCTTGCAAGGCGGCGTGACCAACTTTGAGCAAATGTTCCCCACGGGGCTAGCCTTCTTCGGGGTGAAGAAAATCAATTGGCTCGACACGGCCAACGACTGCAACTACTACTACACCGCTCCTGCGCCTCAGGCTAAATTTGGTGCTTACTAATTTAGACAAACAAACATTTTAGGAAGGGGCTTATGTTCCCTTCCTAAACAAAAAAATAACGCTAGAAGAAACGTCTACATCCTAGGATGTATGGGTTTCTTCTAGCGTTTTATTGTAGCTAAATGGCTAATTCTATCGTTTTATTGTAGCTAAATGGCTAATGAGCCTTATTTGTTTTGCGTCACAGTGATAGTGGTGCTCACTCCAGCCGAGGTAAGCGTGAGCGTTGCGCTGCGCTCCTTGCCCGTAGTGTTTTCCGAAATGTTGAGTTCGGCTTTCGATTTCTCGCCAGCCTTATATTGGTTCTCCTTGCCGAGCGTGGTGGCTACGACGTTGAGCCATGAGGCATCGGAGGAAGTGATGGTGGCTGAGTCGTTGTAGACGATGAAGGTGATGTAGGGGGTAGTGGAGATGTCCTTGCCCGTAGAGTCAGTGGTGTGGAACTTGCCATCGGCTGAGATGCCCGAGAGCGTCCAGCTATAGGTGCCGTCGCTAGCCTGCTTGGCCGAGGGAGTGGTGACGTTGAGGTAGGGCAGTTGCTGAATGAGGAGCGACATGGTGCCCATGTTGCTGTTCGTGCTAGTGGCTTGAATCAAAGCTGTGCGCGACTTGCCCGTAGTGTTGGGCTGCATGCTAAAGTAAAGCGGCGTGCTGTTGATGTAGCCTTGGGGCACTTCGATGGTGAAGGGAGCTTGCTTCTTGCCGCTCGTAGTGGTGGTGAGCCAGTCGGCCTGGCTTGTGAGCGACCAGGTGTCGGTGCTGATGATGTGGGTAGAGTCGACGCTTTGGTCGGCAAACTCAATGAAGCCATCAGAGCGCAAGGGGTAGACGTTGAACTGATGATACTCATCGCTACTGTTGCTGCAAGAGCTGAACACGGCACCCGTGGCGAGGGCGGCAAATGCCACACTAAGGATAGTTTTAAGTTTCATATTGGTTTATTTTTTTGCTAGTGTATGGAATAAACCTTTGCAAGGGCTAAATATTGCACGAGCAGGTGCGAATTTTCGTGTTTTTTGCAAAGATTAGCGATGCGTTAGTCTCACTTCCTAGGCTAGTACCACTCCACATTGCTTGAGTAGGAGCTACGCTTCTCCCACTTCAGCGCATCGGCTAGCTCGGAGGCGCGAGCGCGGAAGGTGAAGTTGAACGAGGAGTAGGGTTTCAGCACCACGGAAGCCGACATCTCGAAGCAGTGAAGGTCGCGCGAGAGCGACATGGTGGTCATTGAGAGCTTGTGCATCTCGAAGTCGTAGCCTGAGGAGAACGACACGTTCCACCCTTCGGCCAAGCGGACGTAGCCCGAGGCATTGAGCGTTTGGGTGAACGAGAAGGGGTAGCGCATGCGGCGCACGTTGATTTGCTTGCTGCGGTCTTCGCCCATTGTGATGCCGTAGGAGAGGCTGAGCGACCAAGGGATGCTGAAGCTGAGGTAACCGTCGTTGTCGACATTGGCCTTCTGCTTCTTCTTGCCGTCGCTCTTTTGCGAGGCTTTCAAGTCGGGGTCGATGTTAGCGTCCTCCAGGTCGGCTTCATCGGCATTGGCGGTGGTAGCGCTGTTGTCGTTATTCTTATTTTTTCGACCGTGGAAGAAGTCCATCCACTTGCTCCACGTTTGATTGTTGAAGGTGTACGATAGGCTTTGCGACATGCCTTGGAAGCGGCCGAAGCGGCCGTAGCTCCACTCCGTGCGGTCGGAGGTGACCACTTGCCCGTTCTCATTAAACTTATAGGCATAGGTGGCAAACACGGCGGCGAGTGAGAACGTCTTATTCTTGCCTAGCTTCAAGCGCAAGCGGGTGCTGAGGTTGCTCCAAGGCTGCGTCTTGGCCGCAAGGTTGTAGGAGAGCGAGGCCGAGAGTTCGTCGATGAGCGAAATCTTCTTGTAGCCCGAGGAGTCGCGGTCGGAGCGCACCTTCATCTCTAGGTTGTTCGACACCGACATTGAGAGCATGCCCTGCTTCGTGCCCGAGGGGTAGCCGTAGAGCGAACCAGCATAGGGCGAGTAGCTCACTTGGCTCGTGTTGCCCGCTGCGTCCACCTTGGTGTAGTGCTTGGTGTAGCCGTAGCGTGAGGAGGTGAAGTCGGGGGCGTAGCTGAAGGAGAGCGAGGGCTTAAACACGTGGCGAATGGCTTGAATCTTGTCGCCAAAGATCTTCTTCCACGGTTTGTAGAAACCATAGAGCGTGGTGTTGGCACTTAGGCTCACGTTCCAGTCGTAGAGGTTGTAGAAGCCGTAGACGGTGTCGGCAATCTCCTGCTGTAGTTCGCGATCCCAAGAACGATTGACGCGCTTGGCGTACATAAGGTCGCGGAAGGAGAGCGAGGGAGAAATGTTGATGTATTTAAACAACTGGAAGGTGGCATCAATGGGCACTTTGTGCTGCATACCGTTCGTCCAGTCCTTTATCAAGTTCGACTTGAAGAGTTGGTTCTCCTTCGTGGTGATGGAGTTGGAGAGCGAACCCGTGTACGACATAGAGATTTTCTCATACCAACGCTCCTTGCCCACTTGGTGCTTGCGGCGGAAGGGGTAGAAGCGGGCTAGCGAAATGCTGAGGTCGGGCAGCGTGACGGCTAACGACGAGTCGCGCATGTTTTGCGTAAGGTTGACCGAGGCTGAAAGGCTTAGACCAATCTCTTGGAAGGTGTGGCCGAAACTCACCGAACTGGCACGCGTGCTTTGGGTGTACGACAGGGGATTGTAGCGGCTGTCGAGGTTGGAGCGTTCGTAGTTCTCCGAAGCAAAGTTCACACGGGCTGAGAAGCTCGTGTTTGATGAGGCTTTCGAGTCGCGGGTGTGTGTCCATTGCAACTTTAAACTTTTCGTCACGGAGTAGTCGGGCATGTTTTTCTCGCCCTCCACCGTGCGCAAGTAGCTGAAGTAGAAGTTGCCGCGGTAGCGGTAGCGTTTGTTGTAGTTGGTTTCGGCACTCGCTCCCCACGAGCCTTTGGTGTAGATTTCGCCCAAGAGCTTGAGGTCGAAGTAGTCGTTGATGGCTAGGTAGTAGCCACCGTCGCGCAAGTAGAAGCCACGAGCCGTCTCGTCGCCGTAGGAGGGCATAATGAAGCCCGAGGAGTATTTCTTGTTGAAGGGGAAAAAGCCGTAGGGAATGGCGAGGGGGAGCGGCACGTCCTCCACCACCAAGTGGGCGGGGCCGAACACCGTTTCCTTGCCTGGTCGCACTTTGGCTCGCGACAGGGCTAGGTAGAAGTGGGGGTGTTTGGCGTCGCAAGTGGTGTAGCGGGCATGCTCCAAAAAGAGTGTGCCGTCGGTCGAACGCTTCGACTTTTCGCTCACCATGAAGCCATCGCCTTGCTTCGTCTTTACGTTTTGAATGTAGCCTTTTTTCGTTTTGAAGTTGAACGACATGCGCTCGCTATCGTATTCGTCGCTGCCCTGCTTATAAAGCGGACGCTCGGCAAGTCCGCCCTCGGCCGTCGAGTCGGGGCGAGCCTCGGCGTGCACAAGGCTCGAG
The DNA here is from genome assembly GCA_963623895.1 of bacterium. GTDB lineage: Bacteria > Bacteroidota > Bacteroidia > Bacteroidales > Bacteroidaceae > Alloprevotella. The sequence continues at coordinate 3,415 of CAVFOF010000049.1, read as the reverse complement.
TCCATGTTCATAGCTATCTTAGCCGCTGTGAGCTGCATGTTTTGATAGTTTACCTGTGCCTTGCCATAGAGATAGGCCAAACCCGACTTGGCATCGTAAATCATGGAGTCGGTGGCCTGGTATTCTACGGGCGAATCGATGCCCGGCTTAGGGCGCACGGTGTCGGCTGCGGTCGAGTCGAGAGCGGCCGAGTCGGTGGTCACGTGGCTTGAGTCGCGAGGAATGCGCGGCTGAATGCGAGGAGCGGCAGTAGTGTCGGTGGGGGAGGGGGGGGCTAATGCGCTTTTGCTAGTGCTTACGGTGTCGTTCCCCCCGAGGCTGTCGGTTGTGGCGGCGACACTTGGCGGCGTTGCGAAAGTGATACGATTGTGGCTTGCCACAATACACACGGTGGCAAGTAAAAAAGCTATGAGGATGGAAAGATATCGCATGAAGTGCTGAGAGGGAGCGAATGGAGCTAGGAGGGAGTGGTGATATAAATTCGTAATATTTAAAGTTGAGGAATGGTGGTTCCCTACTTTCTCCTCAACTTTTTAAGAGTTTCCTTCTTCGTCTTCTTTTGAAAGAGAGAGGCTCTTTTAGGGTGATTGAATTTTATACTTCCTCCGCAGCTATCTTTTCGGACTCAAACTTTTGCGCCCATTCCCAAAAGATGGCTACGCCGTCGGTGCCGAATTTGGCAAGGCTTTGGGCGGTGTCCTTAAGAGAGCGTTCGCGGTTGGGATGACTTTTTGAGTAGAACTTGTCGGCGTAGCAAATGAGTTGCTCCTCGAGGGTTTGTGGGCGGTAGTCGCCTAGGGGGAGAGGCAACTCGCGCTGAGCTATCACCTCGGGGGTGAGCCCCGTGCCGGTGTGGCGTTCACACACGCGGGCGATGTTTTCGTATCCCTCTTCTCGCATCAGTTGTCCGCCTAAGTAGCCGTGCATTAGGTAGTGGTGTTTGCCGTGGCAGTAGATGCCTGGTGCATCGGTTAGGAAAATGCCGATGTCGTGGAGCATGGCGGCTTGCGCCACAAACTTCTCGTCGGCTCCTAGCTCGGGGTGACGGCGAAGAATGCTCAAGGCGCGTTGCGTCACTTGCTCACTATGGTGAATGAGCAAGGCTTGCAGCGGAGCGTTGTCGGCATAATATTTGGCGATGAGGTCGAGGGGATTCATTGCTACGATTAATGTATTTTGGTGCAAAGTTAGTGTAAACGGAACATAATGAGAAACAAAATACTTTTTTTTTGATTTCTCACACAAAGTTGGGGGCGACGCGTCCCCGCATTGGCGCAAGAAATAGTGTGGAAAGTAGAGTGAGAAGAAACTCTTGAAACAGGGGATTCCGGTGTTTCTGCTTGCGTTTCTGCTTGTGTTTCTGCTTGCGTTTCTGCTTGTGTTTCTGCTTGTGTTTCTGCTTGTGTTTCTGCTTGTGTTTCTGCTTGCGTTTCTGCTTGTGTTTCTACTTGCGCCGACGCGGGGACGCTTCGCCCCCAATTTTTTGCTCTATTTTTTGCTCTAATTTTTTTGCTCTATTTTTTTGTTCTAATTTTTGGGTAGTGTTACATTGTTACTTCTTGAATGGCGGTTGTGGTGCGGATGATTTCGGGCGAGCCGCAGTTGTAGAAGGCTTGGGCGTCGATGTAGCTTACACTGGTGGGGACGTAGATGCGCTTGAGGTTTTTGCAGCCTTCTACGGCGTAGGCCTCGATGCGCTCTGTGCCTTCGGCCACTACGAGTTCCTCTAGGTTATCGAGCCAGGTGATGACGTTCTTGTCGATTACTTTCATGGGGCGCAGCTCTAGTCGGGTGATGCCGCCAGGAATGAAGTAGGGCGATACACCGTCTTTGCCTTGATAGACTACTCCTTTGTACGAGCTTAGTTGGGTGCTTGTGGGGTCAACGTTCACCTCTATCACGTTCTTGGTGAAGTTGCCCAAAGTGGAGGTGGCATCGTCGTTGCCAAAGGTGGTGATGTTAGCACCGAGGTAGAGCTGTTGCACGCTAGCGGGCAGGGCTTCGGTGGGGTGGAACGAGGTGATGCGAATGCCGCCCACGCTCCAAGGCACTACTACGTAGCTGCTGTTGACGCTTTGCTTCACGCTAGCCACGTTGAGGTGGTTGTCTTGATAATTATAGGTGAACTGATCGTCTTCGAAAAGGGTGAAATCTAATCGTTGGGGGATGAGTTGCGAGAGGTAGGACGAGGTTTTGCTGGCCTCATACTCGCCATTATTTGTTGGGTCGGAAACGTACCACGTGCCGTCGGTGCACACATAGTTCCAAGCGTGTCCGCCAATTGTGCTGAGCCAGCCGTTGGCAATGAAGCAGGGGATGCCCTGTGTGAGACACATCGTTTTGAGCAGATTGGCGTAGCCTTGGCAAATGCACGTTTTGTACTTAAACACCTCGTAGGGCTTGAGGTAGGCCATGCCGTCGCTATTGGCATATTTAAGGTTTTTCCATATCCAGTTGAAGATGTTGCGGTAGGTCTTATATTGCGTTTCGTCACGTAAGTTCGTGTCAACGAAATCTTTTATCTCGTTGTATTCGGCCTCGGTAATCTCTGTTTCGCCCAGGGAGAGGGCACGCTGCGGGTCTACTTTTTCAAGGATTTTCCACACGCTCCAAGCTGTGGCGTTGGCGTTGAGTGAAACGGATTTATCTTTTTGCGGATATTCCACGTCGGCCGTTTGGTCGGTGCGCACCTGGCTCGAGCTGGTGTTGTTCTTAACGAGGCTCTCGTCGAGATTGTCGCTTGAGCAGGCTGCAAGGGTAAGGGCTAGGGGGAGGATGTAGTAGAGTGGTTTCATGGATTATTGTGGTTGATGAGTAATTCTTCGCAAATTTCTTAAAAAAAAGTGAGAGAGTCGATAGTTGGGCACAAAAAAAGCGGACGTTCAGCGTTATCTTTTCAGGAGATAGACTGAACGTCCGTAGTTTATTTGTTATCTCAGGTTAGGTGAGAATTGGCTCGATTAGCGTACTACCTTTTGGCCGTTGATGATGTACACACCCTTGGGAGCGTTGGTCACGCGGCGACCGCTGAGGTCGTAGATTGCGTTGACTGAGATGGGCATCTCCGTGGTAGTTGTGGTGATACCAGTGGGGAGTTCGCCGCTCGTGCAGTCGAAGTTGAGGGTTTCGTTGGCCTTAATCTTGTAGGTTTCAACCTTCTTGTTCAAGCGAATAGAAACGGTGCGATCTTCGTCGAGGTTGTTGGTGATGCTCACTGTGGTGGGTTTGCCTTCAGCCCAAGTTTCGTCTACATTGAAGTTGCCTTGAGCCTTCAAACCCTTCACGCTACCATTTACCCAAGCCGAGGGAAGGGCGGGGAGGATGGTGATTACGTCGTCGTAGCTTTGGAGCAAGCATTCAGCCACACCGCTGGTGCAACCGTAGTTACCGTCGATTTGGAAGGGTGAGTGAGAGT